>NZ_JBWZCM010000005.1:0-218097 GCF_059383655.1 Pseudarthrobacter sp. Hb11 | reverse complement strand
CCACCCACGAGACTCCCCCTCCCCCAACCCCCCCCCCCCCCCCCCCTCGCCGGTGTGGGCTCCGTAACTGCCGTTGTGATGCGTCGAGAGGGCAGTTACGGAGCAATCGATGGGTTTGCTGCGGTCCTTAGCCGAAGTACTTCGGCAGCGTCGCCTCGTGGGCTTCACGGAGGGCGTCCAGGGACAGGCCCGCCACACCGTTGATCTCCAGGGTGCCGCTGGCGGCGTCCACCACACCAATACGGGTGTGGGCGAAGCCGCGGGCGGTGCACATGTCCGTGAAGCGGACTTCCTCCGAGCGGGGGACGCCCACCACAGCACGGCCCTGGGACTCGGAGAAGAGTGCCGTGAACAGGTCCACGCCGTCCCGGTCCAGGATGTCCTGCAGGGCGATCCGGGCACCTACGCCGTAGCGCAGCGAGGACTCTACCAGGGCAGCCGCGAGGCCACCCTCGGAGAGGTCGTGTGCGGAATCGATCATGCCGTCGCGCGAGGCGTTGATCAGGATCTCGCCCAGTGCGCGCTCGGCGTCGAGGTCGACCTTGGGCGGCTGCCCGCCCAGGTGGCCGCGCATGTTGGCCCATTCGGAACCGTCCAGCTCTGCGGCGGTGGTGCCCAGCAGGTAGATGGCCTGCCCGTCCTCGCGCCAGCCCGACGGCGTGCGGCGGGCGACGTCGTCGAGCTTGCCCAGCACTGCCACCACAGGGGAGGGGTGGATCGGCGTGGTGCCGGTCTGGTTGTACAGGGAGACGTTGCCGCCGGTGACCGGAATGCCGAGCACCATGCAGGCGTCGGACAGGCCGCGGATGGCTTCGGCGAGCTGCCACATAACGTCCGGGTCCTCGGGGGAGCCGAAGTTCAGGCAGTCGCTGACGGCCATGGGGACGGCACCGGAGGTGGCAACGTTCCGGTAGGCCTCGGCCAGCGCCAGCTGTGCACCGTGGTATGGATCGAGGTAGGTGTAGCGCCCGTTGGCGTCAGTAGCCAGGGCCACGCCCAGGCCGCTTTCCTCGTCAACGCGGACCACGCCGGCGTCATCGGGGAACGCCATGGAGGTGTTGCCGCCTACGTAGCGGTCGTACTGGTTGGTGATCCAGGACTTGGAGCACATGTTCGGTGATGCCACCAGTTCGGTGACGGCCTTGGCCAGTTCGGCCGGAGCGGAGGGACGGCCTGCGTCCTGCACGGAGCCCGTGAAGGAGTCTGCCTGCACGGCGTCCTGCCACCCGGGACGGGCGAACGGGCGGTCGTAGACCGGGCCGTCATGCGCCACGGTGCGGGGATCGACGTCGACAATCACCTCGCCTTCCCACGTGATGATAAGGCGGCCGCTGTCCGTCACCTCGCCCAGCCAGGCGTACTCGACTGCCCACTTGTCCATAACCGCCTCGAACGCTTCCACGTTCCCGGGCGTGACCACAGCCATCATGCGCTCCTGCGACTCGGACATCAGGATTTCGCCCGGAGTCAGCGTGGGGTCGCGCAGCAGCACGGAGGTCAGCTCAACCGCCATGCCGCCGTCGCCGTTGGAAGCCAGTTCCGAGGTGGCGCAGGAGATGCCTGCGGCGCCCAGGTCCTGGATGCCTTCAACCAGTGAGCCCTTGAACAGTTCCAGGCAGCACTCGATCAGGACCTTCTCGGCGAACGGGTCGCCCACCTGGACGGCTGGACGCTTCGAAGGCTTGGTGTCGTCGAAGGACTCGGAAGCCAGCACCGAGGCGCCGCCGATGCCGTCACCGCCGGTTCGGGCACCGAACAGGACCACCTTGTTGCCCTTGCCGGAGGCGTTGGCCAGGCGGATGTCCTCGTGGCGCATGACGCCAACAGCGAGGGCGTTCACCAGCGGGTTGCCCTGGTACACGGCGTCGAACACCATTTCGCCGCCGATGTTCGGCAGGCCCAGGGAGTTGCCGTAGCCGCCGATGCCGGCAACGGCACCGTGCATCACGCGTGCGGTGTCCGGGTGGTCGATGGCGCCGAAGCGCAGCGGATCCATCACGGCCACCGGGCGGGCGCCCATGGAGATGATGTCGCGGACAATGCCGCCGATGCCGGTGGCGGCGCCCTGGTAGGGCTCAACGAACGACGGCGAGTTGTGCGACTCGATCTTGAAGGTCACGGCCCAGCCGTCCCCCAGGTTGGTGACGCCGGCGTTCTCGCCGATGCCCACCAGCATGTCCTTCTTCATCTCCGGCGTCACCTTTTCGCCGAACTGGCGCAGGTGGTTCTTGGAGGACTTGTAGGAGCAGTGCTCGCTCCACATCACGGAGTACATGGCGAGCTCGGCGCCGGTGGGGCGGCGGCCCAGAACCTTGACGATCTCGTCGAACTCGTTGCGCTTCAGGCCCAGTTCGGCCCAAGGCAGCTCGGTGTCCGGTGTCTTCGCGGCGTTTTCAACAGTGTCGATGTTGAACTTCTTGGTGGTGTCGATGCTCACTTGTCGCCTCCCACAATCTTGGTCAAAACGGAGGTGAAGAAACCCAGCCCGTCGGTGTCGGACCCGCCGACGCCGTCAAGCGATTCCGGGCCGAATCCGGCCTCCACGGCGTGTTCGGGGTGCGGCATGAGGCCTACGACGTTGCCGGCAGCGTTGGCGATACCTGCGATGTCGCGGCGGGAGCCGTTGGGGTTGAACCCTACGTAGCGGAACACCACGCGGCCCTCAGCCTCGAGCGCGTCCAGGGTCTTGTCGTCCGCGAGGTACTGGCCGTCCTGGTTCTTCAGCGGCACAGTGATTTCCTGGCCTGCCTGGTAGTCCAGGGTCCATGCAGTATTGCTGTTCTCGACGCGCAGGACCTGGTCGCGGCACATGAACTTCAGGTGGTCGTTCTTGATCATGGAACCCGGCAGCAGGTGCGACTCCGTGAGGATCTGGAAGCCGTTGCAGATGCCCAGCACGGGAAGCCTGGCGTCGCTGTTGGCGGCGTCGATGATCCTGGACATCAGCGGTGCGAAACGCGCGATGGCGCCGGCGCGCAGGTAGTCGCCGTAGGAGAAGCCGCCGGGAATCACGACGGCGTCCACGTCACCGAGCTCGGTGTCGGCATGCCAGAGCTCGACGGCGGTGCCGCCGGCCAGGCGGACCGCACGGGCGGCGTCGCGGTCGTCGAGGGTGCCGGGAAAGGTGACCACGCCGATCCGTGCACCGGCGAGCCTGCGAGCACCTGGAGCGTCTGCGGCGACGGCGTTGGCCTCGCCGATCAGGGGAAGTTCAGTCATCTCAGGCCTCGACGACCTCGACGTTGACGACGTCCTCGATCACGGGGTTGGACAGGAGGGTCTCTGCGGCATCGCGGGCCTGGGCCAGGATCTCCTCGGTCACCTCGCCGTCGACCGTCAGTTCAAAACGCTTGCCCTGGCGGACAGAGCTGAAGCTGGTGAAGCCCAGCCGGGGGAGAGCGCCGACGATAGCCTTCCCCTGCGGGTCCAGAATCTCGGGCTTGGGCATAACGTCAACAACGATCCGGGGCATCCGGTAACTCCTGTGCGTGAGCTTGGGTAAGGGCGCAGCGGAGAAGTGCCGTCTCACGCCGTACCGAAGGTGTTGGGACACACTTTGTTGAACCTTGTGGACGGGCGCTCCGCGAGCTTGCTAGCCCATTCTACCGGCCGGAGCGCCCCTCCCTGTATTCGGCGGATTCCGGCCATATGATGCACACACGGTCCCGGGCTTTCAGAGGTGGCCGCAGGGAGTTGCGACAGGGTTCTGGAGTTGAGCCGTTGGTATCACTAGGATTGCTGAATGGCTGAGAAATCAAGATCCGTGCTGTTGCCCATGGTTGCCGCCGCAGTGTTCGCGGGGCTGGGGCGCATGGTGCTCCAGAAGATCAAAGCCGACCGGTTTGCCCGGGACAACCGGGTTGCAGGACCACTGGATGAAAAGACCAGGCAGTGGATCAGCGACGTGGTGCGCACCCCCCGGTAGCAGCGCAAGCGCGCACCCAGTCCAAGCGTGCCAGGGCGCCCTGCGGGGCGCCCTTTTCCATGCCATCCTGCCCTGAGCGGGGCAGCGTGTGACTGGCAAATAATTCACGAATGTGCTCTATGTCATATTCAGCTATCAGTCTGTACTCTATGAACCGGCTGGTCTCACGGAATGACAAAACCTGTAATTCCGCGGTCCCAAGCCTATAGTTTCTGGCCCCCGATCTGGCTGGGCCGGTACATCGTGAAAGGGTTGCGCGTGAAATCAACTGGAAAGAGCCCCTTGCGGGCCGGGGGATTCCGGAAGGCCGCGGCGCTGGCCGTTGGTTTACCTCTTCTCCTCACCTCGATGGCCATAAGCCCCGCTACCGCGGCGCCGGCCGGACAGGACCTGGCAATAGCTGCCAAAAAGGCCGCCTCTGCTGACTTCGAGGACGGCCGTTACATCGTTGTCCTGGCGGGCGCGGCGGCCGCGGGTTACGAAGGAGAAACCCCGGGGCTTGGCGCAACCAAGCCGCAGAACGGCCGGAAGCTCGATGCCGGAAGCCCCAACTACAAGGCCTACGACGCGCATCTCCGGAAGCGGCAAAGCGAGGTCGCTGCCAGCCAGGGCGTCACCCCCGGAAAACGATTCACTGCTGCCCTCAACGGCTTCAGTGCCGAGCTGACAGCGGCGCAGGCGATGGAGCTGTCCAGGGACGACCGTGTCCTGGTAGTCGCGCCGGACACGGAGAACGCCCCGGACTACACCACCACTGACTTCCTCAAGCTGACCGGCCCCGACGGTGTCTGGGCGAAGCAATTCGGCGGCGAAGCCAACGCGGGCAAAGGGGTCGTGGTGGGGGTTATCGACTCCGGATACGCCCCGGACAACCCGTTCCTGCAGGGCGAGCCTGTCCAGCCGCTGCGCGGTCCCGCGCAGGTTGGCGTGCCGTACCGGACCGCCGAGGGCCGCATCGCTATGCTCAAGGCCGACGGCACCACCTTCGTGGGCGAATGCCAAAAAGGGCAAGGGACGGGCGCCGCATTCGACGGCTCCCTGTGCAACTCGAAAGTCATTGGCGCCAGGTACTTTGCCGATTCCTTCCTGCAGTACGTAGCCCCCGGAAACCGGGCGCCCCAAGAGCTCATCTCACCGGTCGACGTCGGAAGCCATGGGACGCACACCGCCACCACCGCGGCGGGCAACGCGAACGTTGAGCAGACGATTGACGGCTCAGGATTCGGCAAGAGCTCCGGCGTTGCTCCCGCCGCCAAGGTCTCCGTCTATAAGGTCTGCTGGGAGGACACCAGCCCTGATACCGGAGGCTGCTACTCATCCGCTTCGGTCGAGGCCGTGGAAGCCGCGATCAAGGACGGCGTGGATGTCCTGAACTACTCGATTTCGGGCAACAACAACAGCACCACCGATCCCGTGGCGCTGGCCTTCCTCAATGCTGCGGCGGCTGGTGTTTTTGTTTCTGCTTCCGCCGGCAACTCCGGCCCTGCCGTCTCCACGGTCAACCACGCCTCGCCGTGGCTGACCACGGTCGCTGCCTCCACCTTCCCGAGCGATTTGCTCGGCACCGTGAAGGTTTCCGATGGTTCCCTGTACCGCGGAGCTTCGATCATGAAGTCTGACGTGGTTGACAAGCCGGTCGTTGTCGCCGCTGCTGCGGCAGCAGCGGGCGCTGCCAACCCGAACCTCTGCGGCCCCGGTTCCCTCGATGCGGCGAAGGTGGCAGGCAAGGTAGTTCTCTGCGACCGCGGCGTTGTGGACAGAACGGCGAAGAGCCAGGAAGTCCAGGACAAGGGCGGCGTCGGAATGATCCTGGTAAACGTTACCAACAGCTCCGAAGACGCGGACAACCACGTGCTCCCCACGGTCCACGTCAACGCCCCGAAGAGCCTGGAGCTGAAGTCCAAGCTGGAAGCCAATTCCGCTTTGACCGTCAGCCTGGTCAAGGGGGACCTCACCGGCGAGCCGCCGGCTCCGGCGCCGCAGATCGCCGGTTTCTCCTCCCGGGGTCCAAGCCTTGCTTCCGGCGGCGACCTGCTGAAGCCTGACATCGCTGCACCGGGCGTGAATGTCCTCGCAGGTGTTTCCACCATCGGCAACAAAGGCGAGCAGTTCGGGTTCATGTCCGGGACATCGATGGCCGCACCGCACATCGCCGGGTTCGGTGCGCTGGTGCTTAGCAAGCAGCCCAAGTGGACCCCTGCCATGGTCAAGTCGGCCATGATGACCACCGCCTACCCGCTGGTGAACGCTGACGGTTCAGCCAACACGGACCCCTTCCAGGGCGGCGCAGGCCACATTGACTCAACCCGGGTCCTGGATCCGGGCCTGGTCTACAACTCGGGCATCAAGGACTGGTTGGGCTTCCTCAACGGCCAGGGCGTTGACATGGGAGCTCCGCAGGCCGGCACCATTGCCGCACGCGACCTGAACCTGCCGTCCATCGCACTGGGCAGCCTGGTGGGCGAAGTGCAGGTCAAGCGCCGGCTCACTGCCCTGGTACCCGGGATGTATCGTCCGGAGGTCAACATGCCGGGCTTCAACGTCCAGGTGGAGCCCAATGCGCTGAACTTCGCGGAGGCAGGCCAGACCCGGGAGGTTACCCTGACCATCAGGAACGTGAGCGCTCCGGTGGGCAAGTTCAGCACCGGCACCCTGACCTGGAAGGGCCCGCGCACTGTGAGCTCTCCCATCGCAATCCGGCCTGTTGATGCGCAGATCGCTCCGTCGTTCTCGTTCAGGTCGGCCACGGGCAGCGGCAGCGGAGTCATGGAATTGGTGTCAGGCTCGGATAACCCCATCAAGGTAGGGGTGGAAGGCCTGGCGCCGTTGAGCCAGACAGCCATCACCAAAACTCCCGGTGAGTACGCACCGGCAAACGATGCGCACAACGCCCTGCTCCGGGTGACGGTGCCCACAGGCGCCTCATTCGCGCGACTGGGTGTCCAGGCGCAATCGAACGACGTCGACTGGGACATGGTGGTTTACGCACCGAATGCTTCGGGTAGCCTGACGGCAACGCAGGTGGCCACGGCTTCCGCCAGTGAGTTCCTGGATCTGGAGGCGCCGCGGGCGGGCACGTACTACATTGTGGCCAACCTCTACTCCACGCCCAATAATGGGGCAGCCGGCGCGTCCGTGCAGGCGGTCACATTTGCAGGGGATGCAGGCAACCTCAAGGTGGAACCGAACCCGATTGTGGCTCCGAACGGCACTGCCACCTCGGCCACGCTGTCCTGGAGCGGCCTGTCCGAAGGCGCCTACCTTTCGCGCCTCAGCCTCGGCGAGAACGGCATCAGGACCTGGGTCAATGTCCAGGTGGGTGCCGCCTCTACTGCTCCTTCGGGGGCTCCGCAGGTGGCTCTCGCGGACGCAGTTCCCGCGGCCTAGCAGCCTCGCGTTCAGACAACAGGATCCCCGGGCGGTTGAACCGCCCGGGGATCCTGTTTAACCCGGCTGCTTCGCTGGCAGGTGGCGTTGCGCTAAATGGCGCCGGACGCTCCAGCAGCATTGCCCAGCAAAGGGGCCATGGTTTTCCAGCGCGAGATTTCACAGCCGTCTGTCCGCGTGAAGACCGCCTCAACTGCCCGCCCGTGGAAAGTTCCAGTCACCACGGCGACCTGTGGGCCGCCGTATTGCTGTGTGCACAGCTTCGGGGGCCCGGGCTTCGGGAAGAAGATGTCATCGCCGTACCGTTCAACCGTGGCCAGTGCCGCGGCGGGGTCCGGCAGAGTGCTTTCCGCCGAGGGG
Organism: Pseudarthrobacter sp. Hb11; assembly: GCF_059383655.1. NCBI lineage: Bacteria > Bacillati > Actinomycetota > Actinomycetes > Micrococcales > Micrococcaceae > Pseudarthrobacter > Pseudarthrobacter sp. Hb11. The sequence continues at coordinate 210,425 of NZ_JBWZCM010000005.1, read as the reverse complement.
CCGCCGACGTCAGCGACCAGGCGGAATTCGTGCTCGCCGGCCTCAGGGCTTTCGCGCAGCCTGATGGTCAGATCTATCATGCGGACACGCTCCCGGACAGGGCGGCCAGTTCCTGGGCCAGCTTTTCACGGAGCCCGGCTGCCTCGGCTGCAAAGGACCGCTGCTGTTCAACGTAGGCGGTCTTGCCCTGGGGGGTCTCGATGCGGATGGCCGGGTAGCCCCACTCGGCCAGATCGTAGGGCGAGGCCTGCATATCCATGGCCCGGATCCGCCAGGACAGCTCAAAGCAATCCATGACCAGTTCGCTGGGCAGAGCAGGCAGGAGCTTGTACGCCCACTTATACAGATCCATGTTGGCGTGGAGACAGCCCGGCTGCTCAAGGTGCCGCTGGGTGTCCCGGCTCGGCGCCAGTTCATTGAGGGGAATGGCATCCGGGGTGTAGAACCGGAAGGCGTCGAAGTGGCTGCAGCGTATCCGGTTGTCCTCCACCACCTTGTCCGTACCTGCTGACCCGAGGCGCAGCTGCAGGTACTCGTGGCGCAGGTCGAACCGTTCCTGGTGGTAGACCATGGCCCACTCATGGAGGCCGAAGCAGCCAAACTGCGCAGGGCGGGCAGCAGTCCCGCGCAGGATGATCCCGGCGAAGGCGACGGCGTCCTTGCGGTCAGTGAGAAAGGCGTCCCGATCCATCGTTACCGCCGTGCTGCCTGACGGCAGCCCGAGGAAGGCAAGTTCGTCGTCGTCGAGCGTTCGGTAGTGCTTCCACCCGTAGCGGGCGCCAGCATCCCGGCCCGCCAGGACGACGCCGGCGCCTGGGTGCCAGCGGCGGAGCTGGCCGGGTTTCTGGGTGTAGTAGGTGAAGAGGAAATCCTCCACCGGATGCTTGTGCCCCGCGGAGCGGCGTGCAAGGTAGGGATCTGCGTAGCGGCTGACGCGCTGCTGGTGGGCCTCCTCACGGGCCCGCCACTCGTCCGCCGCCAGGACCCTAAGCTGCTCCACCGGCTGCACCGAGGACATCCTTCGTGGCATCCCAGGCACTGATTTCGCAACCGTTGGTCCGGGCAAAGGCGGCATCAACAGGTACTCCATCCACCACGCCGGTGACGGTAGCTTCCTGGGGCCCGCCATACTGTTCGGTGCACACCTGGTCAGCCCGTTTCGGACCGGGACTCAGCAGCGCGGCGTTTTCCTTCAAGGCAGCGCAGGCGGCATCCGCAGTGGGATGGTTGCTTTCCGCCTCGGGCGCGCCATCGACGCAGACAAGGGTGTGATGGACCTCCGGCTCACCGGCCGAGGGTTTAATGGTGATGGCCAGTTCCGCGTTGCCCTGCCCAGGGCCGGATGACGGCGCGGCAGGCTCGGGTGCCGGTGCCGGCACGGAAGACTCGGCGTCAGGGTCCAGGCTGCCTGTGGGGGCCGGAGTGGCCGGCGTGGCTGGCGGTACAGAGGCAGAAACGGAAGCCGTTGGCGGTGTGGAGGGATCGCCGGTAGGAGTCCCCCCGCCCTCGTTCGGCGTGCAGGCAGGCAACAGGACAACCGCGAACAACAACGCCGCGATGCGGACGTATGGTTGGCTCCTGGATCGACGTGGGCGCGGCAAGACTTCTAAGCGCGTCAGCTGCTCTATGCCCCCGGAATGCACACTGTGCCAGTGCCGTGGCCTGTCTGTCATGATGCCATTCTACTGCCGCCGCCCTGCTGGCCGGCTAAGCATGCTGGGTCTGGGACGTGGCTGCGATAAGCCCCATCATGGCCGTGTGCAGCTCGCTGACCTGGCTTCGGGTCAGGCCCAGGCGTTCCATCATGGTGCCCGGCACCTTGAGCGCCTCCTGCCGAAGGGCCGCTCCTGCGGGAGTGAGGCCGACGGCGAGGGCGCGCTCGTTGCCGTCCACCCGCCGTCGTGAAATCAGACCGGACACTTCAAGGCGCCGCAGCAGAGGGGAGATGGTGGCCGGCTCCTGCGCCAGGGCATCGCTGATGTTCCGTACTGTGCGCGGGCTGGACTCCCAGAGGCACAGCATGACCAAATACTGCGGGTGGGTGAGGTTCAACTTCTCGAGCACAGGTTTGTACGCTCCCACCACGCTGCGGGAGGCAACAGTCAGGGCAAAGCAAAGCTGGTGCTCGAGCAGCAGGTCGTTGTCCTGCGGGCTGTCCCCGCCGCCGGGCGCGGTACCGGCTGCGGGGGAAGTGCTGGATGCAGTGGTCATCGGAGCCTCCAATTGTTAGTGTGCTAACTATTAGCGTACACTGTTACTAGGAAAAGCGGTCTCTGGAAGGAGCCAGTACATGGGTAGGGCCAGTTCAGAAGGCAAGGAAAACGCGTCGCAGCGGTTCATGCGGGCCACCGGCAAGCTGCGTGCCATTTTCGGTCCCGCAAACCGTTCTTCCCTCATTCACGACATGACAGAGGAAAACCGGCGGCTCCTGGCCCAGCGCGAAGCTGAAACCCAGCAATGGGAGACCATCACGCGGCCTGACGGCAGCACCTATGTGGTGCCCAGAAATCCGGAAGATAAGTCCCTCCGCTGACACCTGGACCGCGGAGCCTTTTCAGGTACGCGGGCGTAAAATAAGGGCACTTGCTCCACGAGGAGCAGTGGCCTTATTTGGAACGGCTCTTCTTTCCCCTGAGTGCGGAAAGGGGGTGGAAAACAGTGGCACATGTACTCCGCGGGTTCATGAACGCGACCGACAGGCTCCGCTTCTTCTTTGGACCGGCCACCCGCCTGGACACCAGCTTGCCCGTGGTGCACAAGCATGACGAGTATGAGCAGGCTTCGGAGGAGGAACTCACGCATTTTGTGGTGGAAACCGACACGGCCGGCCACCACTACGCCGTACGCCGCGAAGACGTGAAAGAGACCTGACTTCGGCCAGGCTGGACGCATTGCCGCGGCTACTCCCAAAAACACCTAAAAAAATGCATTGGCCAGGGAGTAGATTCCCTGGCCAATGCATTCTTGTATGAATTGACGGCGCGGGTTAGCGGCCGGTGCCGCCGTACACCGTGGCTTCGTTCTCGCTGTCCAGTTCGAAGGCCTGGTGGATGACCCGCACGGCCTCGTCCAGCAGATCCGCATGGGTAACAACCGAAATGCGGATTTCCGATGTGGAGATCATGTTGATGTTGATCCCCGCGCCCGAGAGTGCTTTGAAGAAGGTTGCGGAGACGCCGGGGTGTGAACGCATGCCGGCGCCGATCAGGGAGAGCTTGCCGATCTGCTCGTTGTACTCGATGGTCTCGAAGCCGATCTGGTCCTGCGCTGCGTGAAGGGCCGCAAGGGCGTCGGCACCTTCCACGATGGGCAGGGTGAAGGAAATGTCCGTCCGGCCCGTGCCGTGCGTGGAAACGTTCTGCACGATCATGTCGATGTTTGAGTGGGCATCGGCGATGACCTGGAAGATCGCAGCCGCCTTGCCGGGGATGTCCGGAACGCCAACAACGGTGACCTTGGCTTCGGAACGGTCGTGTGCGACGCCGGAGATGATTGGCTGCTCCAAGGCAACTCCCTCTTGTGTGGTGATCTTGTCTTCAGCACTCGGGATGACCCAGGTGCCTTCGTGCTGGCTGAATGAGGAACGGACGTGCAGCGGCACACCGAACCTGCGCGCGTACTCAACGCAGCGAAGGTGCAGAATCTTGGCTCCCGAGGCTGCGAGTTCAAGCATTTCCTCGCTGGAGATCGTGTCGATTTTCTGGGCTGAGGGGACAACGCGCGGATCGGCCGTGTAAATGCCGTCCACGTCCGTGTAGATCTCGCAGACGTCGGCTTCGAGTGCCGCTGCCAGCGCTACGGCAGTGGTGTCCGAACCGCCGCGGCCCAGGGTGGTGATCTCGTTGGTGGCCCGGCTCATGCCCTGGAAGCCCGCCACGATGGCGATGTTGCCCTTATCCAGGGCGGTGCGGATGCGGTGGGGGTCGACGTCGATGATCCTGGCCTTGCCGTGGATGCCGTCGGTGATCATGCCGGCCTGGGAACCGGTGAAGGACTGGGCGGAGGCTCCCAGTTTGTTGATGGCCATGGCCAGCAGCGCCATCGAGATGCGCTCGCCGGCGGACAGCAGCATGTCCATTTCGCGGGCAGGGGCAGAGTCAGTTACCTGGCCTGCGAGGTCCAGGAGTTCATCGGTGGTGTCACCCATGGCCGAGACCACAACAACCACCTCGTTGCCCGCTATCTGGGCGTCCACAACGCGCTTGGCGACCCGCTTGATGCCGTCCGCGTCAGCTACGGAGGAACCGCCGAACTTCTGCACAATGAGCTGTTGGGTTACGGCACCGCCGACCGGCAGCTCCTGCGGCTGCGTTGCGTTGTGCACTTCGGTAGTGGGCGTACTCATGCGCGTACCTTCACTGAATCAATTGGAGCCCGGCCAGACAGCCGTAAAGCTGTGTTGGCCCTGACGCGGGAAACTAATGCCGCTGTTGGCGCGACTTCTGGTCACAGTTTATCGCCGAGCATGGCCGGGCGTTGAATTGTGACCGAATCTCAGCCCCTGGGAGGACCTGCGGGGAAGCCCCTCGGGCGTACGCTCAAACTGTCAAAATGCCTTAAGAGACTGTGGGGGACAGGTGCGCAATAGATGGCGATGATTTCTGAATTACCGGAGGCTGCGGACGGGCCGGAACCCGACGACGGCATCACGGCGCGGTCCGTGAGCCGCAGCTTCGGCGCGGTGCACGCCGTCGAGCAAATGGACTTCCATGCGCCCGCCGGGAAGGTGACCGCGCTGATCGGTCCGAACGGGGCAGGCAAAACAACCCTGCTTCTGATGCTGGCATCACTGTTGGCGCCGGATGAGGGCAGCATCAGCGTGGGCGGGCTTGACCCGCGCCGCCACCGGGCAGAGGTGCGCGGCCGGCTGGGCTGGATGCCGGACACGCTGGGAGTGTGGGAGTCGCTGACCGCCCGGGAAATCCTCACCCAGATGGCCCGCTTCTACCGGCTCCCGGCGCAGGGCATCGGGCAGAGGGTCTCGGAGATGCTCGAACGGGTGCGGCTGGACGATCTGGCGGACCAGCCGGCCCGGGTGCTGTCCCGCGGGCAGCAGCAGCGGCTCAGCCTGGCCCGGGCACTGATTCACGACCCGTCCGTCCTGCTGCTCGACGAGCCCGCCTCGGGATTGGACCCGGGCTCGCGCGTGGAGCTGCGGATCATGCTCCGGCAGCTCGCGGCCGAGGGTAAGGCCGTGGTGGTCTCGTCCCACGTGCTCAGCGAACTGGACGAGATCGCCGACGCCGCGGTGTTCGTCAACAAGGGGCGCACGGTCCGGCATCAAACCACCGAAGAAGCTGCCGCCGCGGGCCGCAGGTACGCCATCAGCGCCGCTGACACGGCCGCACTTGCGGCCAAGCTGACGGAGCTCGGTTTGGTATTCCGCCGCGAAGACGGGCGGCGTCCGTCAATCAGCCTGCTGCTGGCAAACGACGGCGACGCCGAGCGGCTGCTGCGCGACCTGGTGCTGGCCGGCGTCCGGGTAACGTCCTTTGCCCCGGCCTCCGGCGCCCTGGAAGAGACATACATGAGCCTCGAGGGGGAGCGGCAATGAGCCACACGACAGAAAACCGGCAGCACATCGTCGGCGGAACGGGAGCCGGCGGCTACCTGGCCGGAGTCAGGGACGTGGTGGTCCTGGAGCTCAAGCAACGGCTGCGGTCCCGCGGCTGGTACATCATGCTGGCCATTTGGTTTGTTCTCACAGGACTGGTGACCTGGCTGACCTGGGCCAGCTGGAACGCCTCGCAGGCGGCCCAACGTGGATTCCCGGGCTATGTCCAGCCCCCCGAGTCGGGGCCCGGGTCCATGATCTTTGAGGTGGTCCTGGCCTTTGTCCTGCTGTTTGCCTTGCTCGTTGCCCCGGCGCTCTCCGCCAACGCGGTGAACGGAGACCGCGCCGGCGGCACGCTGGCCATCCTCCAGGTGACGCTGCTGCAGCCCGGCCAGATCCTCTGGGGCAAGTTTTTCGCAGCATGGGCCGCAGCCCTCGCGTTCCTGGTGGCGAGCACCCCGTTCCTGGTGATCGGGGTGGCGCTGGGCGGAATGACTCCCGGCCATGTGCTGGTGGCCCTGCTGATGCTGGCGCTTGAAGTGGGTGTTGTGTGTGCCATCGGTGTTGGCATTTCAGCGCTCGCCGGCAGGCCGCTGTTCTCCATCGTGGTCACGTACCTGGCAGTGGCCGGGCTGGCAATCGGCACACTGATCGCCTTCGGGCTGGGCACGGGGCTTACCCAAGGCACAATCATGGCGAACCAGGCCCAGTACCGCTCGTTCGAGCCCCCCAGCAACGGGCCAGCGGAACCCGGCTACACCTGCTCAGGGCCATTGCAGGAACAGAGTGTGATGCGCACCGAACGGGTAGCCTGGCTGCTGGCAATGAACCCGTACGTGGTGGTGGCTGACGCCATCCCGTATCCCGACCGCACGGGTCAGGAGGGTTTCCGCTCTGTAGGGGCGATCGAAAACATCAGTCAGGGAGCCCGGTACGCGCTTGCCGGTCCCGACGGTACCTATCCGTGCGCCAACGGGGAGGTCAAGCCGCAGTATCTGGCGCAGTCCACGCCGCTGTGGCCGCTGGGCCTAGGCCTGCAACTCCTACTGGCAGCGCTGCTTATGTGGCTGGGTTGGCGTTCACTCCGCACGCCTGCCCACCGGCTGGCACGGGGAACGCGTATCGCCTAGTGATGACTCCGGACAGGCCCGGCCGCTGAACAGGGCCGGGTCAGCCGGATGAGTGCTGCGGGCTGTCCAGCCTGAACATCAGCAAGGGGAAGCCCTTGCCGGCCGTGTCCTGGTCGGGTGGCTGCAGGGTCGCCCCTGTACTTATGAATGGCGCCCTCGTCCCCACCATCAACCAGCCGCAGGACAAGCCGCTCGGTGACCAGAGGTGCGGCCTCTCCCAGGACCATCGTCTGCCAAAACCTCAGGTCAGGGCGTTGCGGCGGCCCTCGAAAGCCCGCCCCAACGTGACCTCGTCTGCGTATTCGAGGTCGCCGCCCACGGGCAGCCCGGACGCCAGCCTGGTCACGGTGATCCCGATGGTCTTCAGCATTCGGGCCAGGTACGTGGCTGTCGCTTCACCCTCCAGGTTGGGGTCCGTGGCGATGATGACTTCCTGGATGGCGCCGTCGTTCAGCCGCGTGAGCAGTTCCCGGATCCGCAACTGCTCCGGGCCGATACCGGCGATGGGATTAATGGCCCCACCCAGCACGTGGTACCTGCCCCGGAACGAACGGGTGCGCTCCACGGCGAGGACGTCCTTCGATTCCTCCACCACGCAGATTACCGCCGGATCGCGCCGGGGATCACGGCAGATGTTGCATTGTTCCTGCTCAGTGACGTTGCCGCACACAGTGCAGAACTTGACGCGTTCCTTGACAGAGGTGATGGCCTCCACCAGCCGCTTCATGTCCTGGGGGTCCGCTTCAAGGATGTGGAACGCCAGCCGCTGTGCGGATTTCGGGCCCACGCCGGGAAGGCGTCCGAGCTCGTCAATCAGCTCTTGGACAGCACCTTCGTACACGTTTTTCCTCTTTAGCTAGGGGTGGACAGTGGTTGGATCAATAGCGGGGTGTAACGGTGCTTCCGTCGAGGGAGCGCTCTTCGATCAGCTTCCCGCCGAGGATACGTTCCACCGCCGCGCGGCCGAACACCCCGGATTCCTCAATGGTCTCATCGTCGGCGCTGGGGATGTCCTGTACGAGGGTGGCCGCTGCAGGAACCGCACGGGCAGGAGCCTTTGCCCGGCCCGCCTCGGCCTCCGGGCTGTTGGACAGGCGCTGGTAGAGGCTTTGCCGGGTGTTCGCCGCCGCAGCCGAATCGGTAGAACCGGGCGAAGCTGCAGCGGCACTGTGGGCGGGCCCCGCAGGAGCAGGCGGTGCCGCTGGAACAGTATGGGCAGCCGCCGCTGCGGGTGCGGCTGACGCCATGGCGTACTCGCGTGCCGGCACTGGAGCGGAACCCGAGGGAGCGGCGGACGAGGGCGCTGCGCCACCCGTTGGAACCGTGCCGCCTGTGGGAACCGCGCCACCCGTTGGAACCGTGCCGCCCGTTTGAACCGCGCCGCCCGTTTGAACGGGGCTTGAGGGAACCGTTCCCGCGGGAACGGGGCTTTGGGGGACAGATTCCGCAACGGTGGCCCGAGTACTCGCCTTCACAGGCGAGGCTGCAGTTGGAGCCAAGCCCCATTCGGCGTCAATGGAAGAGCCGGCTTTTGTAACAGGGATGGAAGGCGGAACCTGGGAAGCAGCGGGTTCGTAGTGTGTGGCTGACGGGGCCGCGACTGCTTCCTTCTCGGGCAACACGGCAGGTAGGTTCCTGCCCACGTTGCTTGATTCCCCAACAACCCAAACCCCGGGTGCCTGCTCAACGGCGCGGGTCCAGGGATCGCGAGCATCCAGGCCCGGGGCAGCGGCAGTTGGAGTCGTGGCAGCCAAGGTTCGGTTGGCGGCCGGGGTGCCGGGTTGTGTGCCCTGTTGGGCTGGCCCGGCTGCGCCGGAGGTGCCGCCCGCGGCGGTGGCCGGAGCGGAACGGTTGCCGGAGCGCGCGGAAGGGTCCCAGTCCATGGGAGGTTCCTCTTCCAGCGGGGGTGCGTCCTCGTCCCGGGGAGGTCCCCAGTCATCGTCCGAGTAGGAGTAGTCTGCTCCTGCGCCGCCGTAAGGGTCTCCCTGAGCCGAAGAAGCCGGCGAAGGTACCGGCGAAGGCGGAGCCTGGGAAGAGCCGCTGCCGGCAGCGGGCTGACCAGAGCCGGCTGTGTGAGGCCCGGCAGAAGGCGAGGCACCGCGCCTGTTCGGGAATTCGGCCTCCTGCGCTGTGCCCTGGGACTGGCCTTGGGCAGAACCGGCCGTAGCGGAAGGTTCGGGTGCATCCGGTGCCGGAGACGGCGCAGCGGGTGCCAGTCCCCAGGCAACATCGGCTGAAGTGGCCGGGGCAGTTGACGTTGCCGGATTAGTTGCAGGCGCCGGGGCAGGCCGGCTAGCGGGTGCTTTTGGGTTTGGCTCAGAGCTCGTCCGGCCGGAGTTTCCGCCTGCCACCGCGTTGATCTGGCAGTCAATGCCCACAGTCTTATGGATCGCCTGCCGCAGGTTTTCGGAATGGTCTGCCCGGCCAAAAGCGCCGGCGAGTCCGGATGTGGCGAACGAAAGCGTGACAATCTGGCCGTCGAACGCACTGACCTGTGCATTCGGTTCAACGAGTGCCCAGGTGCTGCGCTTGATCTTGGACAGCGTCTGCAGGACATCCGGCCACGCCCGGCGCAGCACTTCCACATCACCCATGGCCGCAGGGGCCGTGGCAGGAGCGGATCCAGCGGCGGCCGGTTCGGGCCGGGCAGCGGCAGTGGCGGTCTGGGCAGCCGAATCCGGAGCCTGGCCGGTACCTCGTTCCGGCGTCCCGCCCATCGGGCTAGCTGTGGAGCCGTCCGCGGGACCTGCGGCGGGGCGGGCCAGGGCGGGACGGGAGTCCGCACGAGCGGCGCGGGAATCGGTGGAGGCCTCGACCGGCCAGTCGCTGGTGCTCACCCGGGGAGCTGTCAGGGGAGCACGACTGTCCGCCCCGGCCGGGCTGGCCGTTGCGGCAGGGGCCGGCGATTGCGCACGTGTCGGTTCCGGAGCGGCGGCCGCGGGTTCCTGGCTTGAGGGCCGGGCGGCGGCGGACTGCGAGCCCGCTGGCGCCGGCCGTGCGGATTCGGCTGTGACTGGTTCCGCAACCGCCCGCGCCGGTGTGGCCGGTTCAGGAGCTGCCTGCGTAATAGCAGGGTGCCCGGCTGATGCAGGTGGGGCAGAGGCTGCGGCGGCGGGAGCGCCGACGTCGTTCCCTGCGTAGTTCAGCCGCCGCTCTACACGGTCTATCCGTGCAGCCATGCCGCGCTCGTTCTGCTCCGAACTGGGTAGCAGAATCCGTGCGCAAAGGAGTTCCAGGTGCAGCCGCGGGGAAGTGGCGCCCGTCATCTCGGTAAGGGCAGTGTTGGTGACGTCGGCGGCGCGGGACAGCTCCGCTGCGCCGAGGTTGTGCGCCTGGTTCTTTAGCCGCGCAATCTGGTCGGCCGGCATGCCACGAAGAATGGTCTGGGCGCTTTCGGGCATGGCCTGGACGATGATGAGGTCGCGGAAACGCTCCAGCAGGTCCTCGACAAAACGGCGCGGGTCATGGCCGGTCTGGATGACCCTGTCCACGGCGCGGAAAACGGTGGCGGAGTCCGACGCGGCGACGGCCTCAACAACATCGTCCAGCAACGACGCATGGGTGTAGCCGAGCAGCGCCACGGCCAGTTCGTAGTCCAGTCCGTTGGGGCCGGCACCGGCCATCAGCTGGTCCAGGACTGACAGGGAGTCGCGGACGGAGCCGCCCCCTGCGCGGATGACCAGTGACAGCACGCCGGGAGCAACCGGAACGTTCTCCTGTTTGCAGAGGAGTTCCAGGTAGGCCATCAGTGGCTCCGGCGGCACCAGCCGGAAAGGGTAATGGTGCGTCCGCGAGCGGATGGTGCCGATGACCTTGTCCGGCTCCGTGGTGGCGAAGATGAACTTAATGTGTTCCGGGGGTTCTTCGACGATTTTCAGCAGGGCGTTGAACCCGGCAGAGGTGACCATGTGGGCTTCATCAATGATGAAGATTTTGTAGCGGTCACGGACAGGGGCGTACGTGGCGCGCTCGCGCAGGTCCCGGGCATCGTCCACGCCGCCGTGGCTGGCGGCGTCAATTTCGATGACATCCAGGGATCCGGAGCCGCCGCGGGCGAGCTCGACGCAACTGGGGCATGTGCCGCACGGGGTGTCGGTGGGGCCCTGGGCGCAGTTCAGGCAACGGGCCAGAATTCGGGCGGAAGTGGTTTTGCCGCAGCCCCTGGGACCCGAAAAAAGGTAGGCGTGATTGACCCGGTTCTTCCGCAAAGCCGTCATAAGCGGCTCGGTGACATGTTCCTGCCCGATAACGTCAGCGAACGAGTCTGGACGGTATCTGCGGTAGAGGGCGGTAGTAACTGTCACAGAGAAAACCCTACCAATCCGGGCTGACAGTCTGCCGCCCTGTGGGGGAATAGTAAAGACCCCCCATGCACCCGCCAGAGCCCATTTACCCTTGCTACCTTCCGGTCCTGGGGGAGTTCAACAGGATGACGCCACATGAGGGGCCGCGAGCTACTTTACCCGAAGTTCAGGCGTGACTCGAATCCGCCTCCGACGGCCTCCAGCCCTCAACCCGCCAGCTCATAAAGGCCGGTTCCTCGTAAGGGTGGGCGGCCCGCAAGGCAGCCACCACTGCCGAAAGCGCGTGCCGTTCAACCACGCACTCAATCCTGTCCTCCGACACTTCCTCCGGTGCTCCCACCCGCCCAAGGTAGGGAGTGGCGCCGTCGTGGGCAGTAAAGCGGCCAATTCCATGGGTGACAAACGAGCAGTGGGAGTAATTGCCGATCCGGCCCGCCCCGGCGTCGCCGATGGCCTTTAGGACCGGTTCCGTGTAGGTCCGGGGAACGTAAACCACCAGGGCATGCAGCTCAGTCATGCTTCCCATCGTGCCGGAAGACCCCCTAATTGAATGCAAATCCATTGCTTATCCCCCTGCCACCCACGATCATGGGTATGTACACCGATTGGGGCAATCTCCAGATTGTGAGCTATGGGGCCTGGCCGAACGGAGCTGGACCCGGCAGCTCAACGGTGTACCGGTGGAATGGGCGCATTGGGGGCGTCCATTTCTGGGTTAAGGCCAAGCCGGGAGCCGGTCCGCAGGGAGGCCGGAAAGCCTTCGGTGCCCGGGGCCGGAGCCTCGATTGGGCGAAGCGGAAAAGTTCAGGTACTCTAGTATCTGCTTTTGATTCAGAAGCAGCTGGAGAATTCGCCTAGCGGCCTATGGCGCACGCCTGGAACGCGTGTTGGGTTAACGCCCTCGGGGGTTCAAATCCCCCATTCTCCGCCGGTAAAGAACCCGGTCCCGGCAGTGCCGGGATCGGGTTCTTTCGTTTACCGCAGTTGCACCAGCCCCGGCCCGGCCGCCTCCACGAAGCCAAGCCGGCGGAGTCGTTCGCGTGCGGCCAGCTCGCTCGGGCCGCGGTGCCCCAGGGCCAGGCGTACGACGACGAGCACCACCTTGGTGGCCAGCCTTACCGGCAGCGGGAACGGACCGAGCCGCGGTACGGACAGCCCGAGCATCCGGCGGTAGTTCGGATCGAGGCTGTATACGGCTCCCGCGAAGAGGATGCGGTAACCGGGCCGAAGCATGGGATGCAGCGGCGGATTGCGGATAAATTCCACTGTTTCCGTTACGCGGCTGTCCACCCGCAGCTCTCCGCTGCGGAAAAAGCGGTCCAGTTGCGCACGCATGTCCGCCTCGGAAAGCGGCGGATCCGGCACGCCCATCAGGCTGCCGGCCTGGGCCCATTCACGTACGTACGCGTCCGGGCCGCCAGGGATGCGGCCGCCCCACAACTGATGGGCCGTGAGGAACGCGTCCGTGAAGGCAATGTGGATCCAACTGGCCAGCTCGGGATCGTTGGCGCTGTAGCTACGCGGCGTTCCCTGGTTGTCCACGAAGCTGCCCTGTACCGGCTCGTGCAGGCGCCGCACCCGCCGGGAAGCCTCCTCAGCGGCTGCCTTCGAGCCGTAGGTAACAGTGAAAATCCAGCGGATGGTGGCCGCGAGCCGGGCCAGGGGATCCTCACGGAAGTTTGAGTGCTCGTGCACCCCTGCAAGGGCTCCAGGATGAAGGGACTGCATCAGCAGCGTGCGGATTCCGGCAACAATGGGCGACATGGAGCCGTGCACAGCCCATACTGCCGAACCCGGCAGGTGGTACCCGGGATCGTCCCCTTCTGCCAGCTTCGGAACCCAGCCGGGCACCTCATCGGCCTTGCCCGTAAAGGTTTTCTTAAGTTCGTCCTGCCATTTCCCAAGGAAACTTCGCATACATCATTGTCGCCCCGCAGGATCGGGCGCGCAGTGGGAACGTACGCAAGGTTTTCGCAAGTTGTAACCCGCACGATAGGACGGGGTTCACAGGCTACCGGCCCTGTGGTCCCATGGGAGATACCTTCAGGACGCGCTCGGATGATTACGTTACGGAGACAGGCTTTGGGGACTTATCAAAAATCAGGTAAGCACACCGACGTGCGCCGTCCTAAGGTGTCGGTTCTGCGCGCACTGACTGCCACTGGTGCTGTTGCCATATCCATCTGGTCCCTCAACCTGACCGGCAGCGCGGTGGAGCGGGAGGCATCGGGTTCCGTGGCCGGGCTTGGTGCAGGGACAACTTCCACGTCCGACGGCCGCTCGGCCGAGCCGACATCGGACAGGGTTGGTGCCGGGATGCTGCAGGCTACGGCCTTCACGAACCCGCGTGCGCTCGTCAAGTTTCCCCACGCGGCCATAGGCGGCTACCGCGGGAAGAGTTCCTCGCGGCTGACGGTGGGGACAACAGGATTTGGCAGGCCGCCAGCCGGATTCCTGATGGCGCCGCTGGCTCTGCTCAATGCCAGCTCGCCCTTCGGTTTCCGGGTGAGCCCGCTGTCCGGGGCCGCCGGCGACTTCCACCTGGGCCAGGATTACGCGGCCGCCTGCGGGACAAGCGTCTATGCTGCGGACTCAGGATTGGTGCGCGCCGCCGGCTGGCACCCCTGGGGTGGCGGCAACAGGGTGGAAATCGATCACGGCAACGGCCTCATCACCACGTACAACCACCTCGACGCCATTGCCGTCCGTACGGGCGACGAGATTCACGCCGGCCAGGTCCTCGGCGAGGTGGGCAGCACCGGATGGTCAACGGGATGCCACCTGCACTTCGAAACCATCCTCAATGGCCGCCACACGAGCCCGCTGAAGTGGGGCCTGATGCCCGCCCGGCCTGTGGGCGGCAGCGGATCCGAGGAGATGCGGAGCTACCTGCCCGGATTCGGTTCTCCCTCACAAGGGACAATCAGTTGGGCGATGCCGCTGAGCCACGATCACGACGAAGACCATGAGGTTGGAGTCCAGGCAGGAACGCCCGCGACGCACGCCTCCCCACCTCTGCTGTGGCCCGCCATGGCGAGTCCTGCACCCACTCGGCTGACGCCTTCGGCCAGCGCGTCCCCGTCGGGCACGCCGAGCGCGTCGTTCCCCACCTCACCAAGTCAGCCGACGACGCCGACAGCGCCCACGCCGTCGCCGGGTGCGCCGTCCACGACGCCGACGCCGTCACCGAATAACACGACATCGCCGAGTGCGCCGTCCACGACGCCTACGCCTACCCCGACCCCTACCCCCACGCCGACGCCGACCCCCACGCCGACGCCGACGCCGACCCCCACGCCGACGCCGACGCCGACCCCTACCCCGACGCCGGCACCAACTGAAGTCACGCCGTTGCCTGTCGAACCGACGCCTTCGCCGTCCCCTGCTCCGACTGTGCCATCCCCGGCACCGACGCCGGTCCCGGACCCCACGGAAACTGCGGTGACGCCTACGACGGCGCCCGCACCGACCTCTGCCTCCCCGGCGCCGGCGACCTGCCCCGCCGAGCCCACTCCGGAAACACTCACCCCGTCCCCGGATGCGCCGGCAACAAATCCCACCGGTGAACCGCTTCCCGGGGACGCAGCCTGTACACCCCTTGTCCGCGATCCTGCTGACCCTGCCTGACGGAACCGGGACAGATTCAGGCAGGTTTGAAGGGAAAGAGGGCGGGATCATCGGCACCATCAAAACAGCTTTGGGCTGAAACTCTGTGCTCGCCCGAATTAATTCTGCGAAGGCGCAGTTCTTTTATCTTTTTCCACATGGGCTGCGGCGATTCACCCAAAGTTTGCCAAAAATCTGGTTGGATAAACCTTACTGAAGGGTACAAGGGAAGCGCCGTTTCCCACCGACCACAGAGGTAGCAATGGAACAGATCGAGGCCGAGCACCCCCGGCCACGCCACTTCCTACTCCACCTGAGCGATCCCCACTTGATGGGAGGTCCGGACCCCCTGTACGGCGTCGTTGACAGCGAAGCGCGGCTCATTCAACTCTTCGAAGAGGTCAAGGCGTCCGGGGCGCGGCCAGGGGCAGTCATTTTCACCGGTGACCTAGCAGACAAGGGCGATCCCGAAGCCTATGCAAAACTGCGCGCCATCGTGGAACCGGCGTGCCAGGAGCTCGGCGCAAAAGTCATTTGGGCCATGGGAAACCACGACAACCGGGCCAACTTCCGGAAGGGCCTGCTGGATCAGCCAGGCAATGACGCCCCCGTGGACCACAGCTACTTCATCAACGGGTTGCGCGTCATCACCCTGGACACCTCCGTGCCCGGCTACCACCACGGCGAACTCAGCGAATCCCAGCTGGACTGGCTGGCGCAGGAACTGGAGACACCGGCGCCGGACGGCACCATCCTGGCGCTCCACCATCCGCCCGTTCCATCCGTCCTTGACCTCTCGGTCCTGGTTGAGCTGCGGGACCAGGCATCCCTCGCCGCGGTGGTCCACAGTTCAGATGTCCGGACCATCCTGGCCGGTCATCTGCACTACTCCACCACAGCCACCTTCGCCGGGGTTCCCGTCTCCGTCGCCTCCGCCAGCTGCTACACGCAGGACCTGAACGTTGCGGTGGGCGGCACACGCGGACACGACGCCGGGCAATCCTTCAACCTGGTGCACGTGTACGAGCACACCATCGTGCACTCGGTGGTCCCGCTGGGCAGTTCGACGACGGTGGGGGAGTACGTGCCGCCGGAAGAGACAGCCCGCCGGCTGGAGGCCGCAGGCATCCGTATCCCCGAGACCACCAAACAGCGGAGCAGCGCCCGGGCCGGACTGTCTTCCGGGCGCTGATCCATCTGCCTTACTTTTCCCAGGGCGCCTTGATGGGGAAGTACTTTTCCAGGAAGTCCGTAACCAGTTCGGCGCGCTCGTCGGCGTGCACCTCCGGGAAGCTGCCGTCGTTCAGGCAGAAAAAGTCCATGTTCCGCTTGGACAACAGCTTGGGCAGATAGTTCAGCCCGGCCCGCATGGTGGTGTCCACGTAGCGGACCTTGGCGGCTGTCTGGGTGACCGCGCGGCCCGTGAGCAATGCGTAGTAATGGTAAAACGAGTTGGTGACGGAGATGTTGTCCGCTGCACGGAACCGGCTGGCTGCGGTCTTGCGGAACTCTTCCGGAAACTCGCGCTCCATCTTCGCCACCACACTGCGGCGCAGGGGCGCGGCGGTGTGCTCAAGGTGGCGCGTGGTGATCCGCCCGAACCGGTTCCACAGCAGCTTCCGGTTGACGCGTGCAGCATTTTCAAAGCCGCTGCGTTCCGCCGCGTTCTCGCCCAGGCCGATCCGGGTTTCCGCTTCGATGAACTTGGTGATGCCGCCAGGGGTAAAGAACAGGTCCGGACTGACCGGCCGGCCGAAGAACATGTCATCGTTCGAATACAGGAAGTGCTCGGACAGGCCGTCGATGTTGTGCAGCTGGCACTCCACCGCCTGCGAGTTGTGGGTGGGCAGTACGGAAGGATCGGAGAAGAACTCTTCGCTGCGGACAATGGTGACTGCGGGGTGGTCCGCCAGCCAGTCCGGAGCGGGGGAGTCCGTGGCGATGAAGATCCGGCGGATCCACGGCGCGAACAGGTAGACGGACCGAAGTGCGTATTTGAGTTCGTTGATCTGGCGGAAGCGGGCTTCGTGGTCGTCGCCTTCGCCCAGGACCACATCCTTCTGCTGGGCGCGCCGGGCCGCAATATACTCAGGCGAGCTGCCGTCCACCCAGGAGAACACCAGGTCCACGTCGAAACTGATGTCGCTGGCGTGGTCGGCGAACATGTTCTCAATGGTGGGCCAGGTGTGGCCGTAACGTTCCACCGTGCCGCGTACCGCGTCCTGCCGCAACATGGTCCGGCGCGTCAGGGAGTTCTCGATCGGAAGGATCAGTTCCTCCCCTTCGAAGGACCACAACTCGATCTGCACTCCGGCGGAGGCGCCGAATTCGAAGCCTCCCACCGGCTCCACGCGGGGGCGGTACAGACGGAAAATCCGTGCCTGCCGGTTGGAGGACAACTCGCCGTCCGCTACCAGCACGGAGACCTTTTTCTTGGCGTCCACCGTCATGGAGTAGACCGGTTCGTCCCGGCAGGCCTCCACCAGGGCAGCACGAAGCTTTTTGCGGTCCTTCCAGTCCAGGGCGATGACCGGCCGATCGTTGTTGCCGCGGACCAGCAGGTATTGGAGGCCGGCGTCCGCCAGGACATTGCGCAGGAACAGCAGGTCCTCCACCATGGCCTGGTAGGGCGTCCTGTTGTAGTTGATCAGGGCATAGCGGCCCTTGTGCCTGATGACGTCCGGGCGGTGCCGAAGGCGCTGCTCGGCCGCCGCAGACGTGACCTCTGCGTGAAATTGTTCCTCTACGGACGCCTGGCTGCCGTAGTAGACCTCGTCCTGTACCGGTGCTTCAGTAATTGTCGTCTCCGTGCTAGTTAGAGTAAGCGTCTTTACCTGCATGATAGCCGCGCGGTGGAAACAGCAGGTTTCGGGCAGGGCTGCGCGGGGTACGGAACGGGGTTAGGCGCCCAGCGCCTCACGCCAGCTGCGCAGGAAAGCGCCGCCGGCGTCGTCGTGGATGACGGAGGCCTCAAGCCCCAGGTCCGCTGCCGTCAGGACAGCGTACGGCTTGTCTGGAACTCCATCGGCGGGGCGGACATCCACATGCTTTACCGCGTGGTCGTTGTGGTGGAGCCAGTCAGCCATGGCGTAATCCGTGCGGGAATCGCCCACTGTCCGCCAGTCCTGCGGCGTGATGCCCTGGGCAGCGAGCAGTTCCACTGCCCTGCTGGCGCCCAGGTCCTTGCCCAGCCGCACCGACTCAATGTCCGTGGAAATGATGGTGGGATCCACCCGGTAGTCCACTTCGTCGTCGGAATTCGGGGCGTGGTGGTCCAGCCGGACCACGCCCAGCCCGTGGCGGGCCATCAGGTCCATGGCATCGGCGTCAAAGAGTTTCTGCTCGGCGAGGTATTCGGCGCTGGGCACCTCGATGTGCTGTTCCACGGACACCATGGCCCGCTTGGTCTCATCGAAGAACATGTGCGCCGAGTAGTCCTCGGCCACCATCCGCCGGACGTCGTCACCATAGGCTGCGGGCACCGCGAGTTCCCGGTCCACATGGATGGGGCCGGGACCGGCAGCGGTGTAGCTGAACCAGACGGCCCCCTTTTCGCAGACGGCGTGGATGATGGTGCCGGCCGGGATGCCGGCAGCAATCATCGGTTCCATGACCTGCTCCCGGATGAAGGCATCGGAGCGGCCGGTGTTGAAAATGACAGGAATGCCGGCAGCGGCCAGCGCCACGAGATCAGAGATGATCTCGTGTTTAACGTCCCGCGTAACGGGGCTTGCCACCGGCCCGTCCACATCCAGCAGCAGCGCGAGGGGAGGCGTGGCCGGCTGGTGTCCGCCGGACGTGGAGGTGGCGAGGAACTCGGATGCTGTCATGGCACCATTCTGTCAGCAGCACCGCGAACTCCGGGCGCCAGGCGGCGAAGATCACCGCAGGTGACGGATGGTCACTGTTTGGCTACAACCTGCCTGACCGCGTGCCTGCTACTTTCGCTGGGACCTTTGGGTGCCTAGGGTGGCATGGTGATATTCAAAGCTGTGGGCGAGGGCCGCCCTTACCCTGACCATGGTTACCACACTCCCAAGGAATGGGCTGCGCTGCCCCCGCGCCCGGTCAGGCTGGACGAGCTGGTGACCACCAAGCGCACCCTGGACCTGGAGGCTCTCCTTGCCGAGGATTCCACCTTCTTCGGCGACCTTTTCCCGCACGTGGTGCAGTACCAGGGAACCCTTTACCTTGAGGACGGCCTGCACCGCGCCGTCCGGACCGCCCTGCACCAGCGCACGGCGATCCACGCCCGCGTGCTGGTCATCGATGGCTAGGAAGAAGCAGCAGGACCCAAGCGTCCTCCACGGCCACCGCGTTGTTACCGGCCCTGAGTTGCGGGCCACCTTTGAAGCGGAGCGCGACGCCGATGATACCTCGCGGGTGCGCCGCAGTGTGCTGCATGCGGTGGTGCTTGTGGTCCTCATCGGACTGATCGCTGCCGCCATTATCACGGCGCTGGCCATCATCAACGGACGCCTGAAGATCCCTGCCGCCGAGCCCGCGGAGGAGGCGGTTTCCAGCTGCCCTGCGGCCATCTTCGACTACACGCCCCACGAGAAGATAAACCTCAACGTCTACAACTCCACGAGCAGGCCGGGGTTGGCGCGGTCGGTTGCGGACGAGTTCCTGGCCAGGAAGTTCGTGGTGGGGTCGGTCTCCAATGTCGACGCCAGCTACCGGGGTGTTGCCGCGGTGGTGTCCGGAGCGGCCGGCCAGTCCGCGGCATTCAGTGTCCAGCGGAACCTGCCCGGGTCGGACTACTTCCAGGACGGGAGGGCAGACGGCAGCGTGGATGTGATTCTCGCCCAGGATTACGGTGCTCTCGCCACGCCGGAGCTCGTTGACCAGACTCCGGGGACCCTCAGCTGCCCACGTGAAAGCCGCCGGATCGCCGACGACGACAAGCGGCCGGTGGTCCCGTCCGCGGCGCCCGCTTCCTGAGACCGGCCCTGCAGGTGCGCCACCAGGCCGGGTTGTTCAACCGCCTGACAAGGGCCAAAAGTGATGGGGCAGCTCAGCCGGCCACGGCAGGAAGGGGCGCAACGCGGACCGGGCCGCCGGCGTCGTCGAACCTCGCTCCCGCGCCCAGCTGGATAAAGCGCACTGTCCTGGCCACCCTGGCTTCCAGCTCCGCGGGCTCGTCGCTGCCCCTGGCCGCGCTGGAGGACAGCGTGCCAAGGATCAGCTGCGCCTGCTGGCCGATGTCGGCCACCGGGAGGTAGCCCTGCTCCATCCCGTCGCGCAGGATGCCCTGCAGCAGGACGCTCAGCTCGCCCACGTGGTCGGCGAGCTTGGCGAAGGACGACGGCGACAGCACGGCTCCCATGGCCGGTCCCGGCGGCAGGTGGCGGCGGCTGAGGTCCACCACTTGGGCGCGGACGTACAGGGCCAGCCGCTCCACCGGGTTGTCCAGGCGCCCGAGAGCCTCCCGGAGCTCGGACAGGAATTTTTCGGTCTCCTCCAGGGCATAGGAGATAAGCAGCTCTTCGATGTCCGCGTAATAGTTGTAGACGGCCGTCCGGCCCACCCCGGCGTGGCGGGCCACGTCAGTCATGGTCAGCCCGGGAAGGCCGTGGGAAAAAAGGAGCTCGCCGAAGGCAGTAAGGATGCGGCGCTGCGTTTCCGCGCGCTGCTCGGCGTTGCTGGCCGCTGAAATCCTGGGCATGTAGACACTTTACCGCCAAGTGTCACCAAACCGTTGCCAGGCGGAGACGTTAGATGGAGCAGCCGTCCGGGCCGCAGGCCTCGCCGTCGGTGGAGTTGACCAGCACCAGCGGGTTGGCGTCCTGCCAGGCCTGGGTGAGCGCGGCGGTGAACGTCCCGGCGGGCTGGGCGCCGGAGAGCCCGAACTTGCGGTCAATGACGAAGAAGGGCACCCCGCTAATGCCCAGGGCTCGGCCCTCCTCGAAATCCGAACGGACGTCGTCGGCGTACCTGTCCGTGGTAAAGAGTTCCTCCACCTCAGCTGCGCCGATGCCCAGATCCAGGGCGAGCGAGGTCAGGTACGCGCGGCTGCCGATGTCCTTGCCGTGCTCGAAATGGTCGCTGAGCAGGCGCTCCTTGGCTTCGTCCTGCTTGCCGTGGGCGGCTGCAAGATGGATCAGGCGGTGCGCCGTGAAGCTGTTCGCAACAACCACGGAATTGAACCGGTAGTCCAGGCCCTCGCCCTTGGCCTGCTGCGTGACGTGCTCGAACATTTGCGACACCTGCTGTGGGGCCAGGCCCTTTCGGGTGCTCAAGTACTCCAGCTCGGTCCCGTCATAGTGCTCGGGCAGGGTGGGGTCCAGTTGGTAGCTGCGCCACTTGACCTCCACCGAATCGCGGTGCTCGAAGTTGGCGAGTGCTGTTTCGAAGCGGCGCTTGCCGATGTAGCACCACGGGCAGGCGACGTCGGACCAGATTTCAATCTTCATGCTGTGGGCAACCCCGGGGCCTAAGGAGGCATTCCTGCAGGCCTTTGTTAGATACCCCACAGTAGGGCTTGCCGTGTGGTTGATCCTGCGCAATAGTCGGAATGTCGGTCCAAGCAGGGGCCGGCCGCACACTCCTCATACAACCGCGGACCGGAGCAGGTTGCGCGGATGGAACTGCCCGGCCAGCTGGGAGCCCGGCCTGTCATTCTCCTTGGAGGTCAGGGATGCGGATAGGACTGATTGCGGGACCGTGGATTCCCATTCCACCGGTGACTTACGGCGGCACCGAGAGGGTGGTGGACAGCCTGGCCCGCGGTTTCGCGGCCGCGGGGCATGACGTACTCCTGGCGGCGCCGACGGACAGCACGTGCCCGGTGCCGAGGGTTCCGGGCATGCGGGCCTCGGTTCCGGACGGCCTGAACCTGACAATCTCCGAACTCAGCCACGTGGCACGGGCCTACGAGGGCCTGGGAAGTGCGGACATCATTCACGACCACACGCTGGCCGGCCCCTTGTATCTGCACCGGCCGAAGCGGATACCGGTGGTGACCACCATCCACTGCCGGCTGGACCCTGAAGCGGCCGATATCTACAGAGCCATTGCGCGCAAAGCAGCAGTCATCGCCATTTCCCGCAACCAAGGCTCCCACGCGCCGGACGTTCCAATCACCCAGGTGATTCACCACGGGATGGACGTCTCCTCGGTCCCCGTGGGATCGGGCAGCGGGGGCTACCTGTGCTTTGTGGGGAGGGCCTGCCCGGACAAGGGGCTGTTGGAGGCCGTCATGATTGCCCATCAGGCGGGCATGCCATTGCGGATAGCGACGAAGATGCGCCAGCCGGATGAGGTTTGCTTCTTCCAGGAGGTGGTTCAACCGATGCTGGGGCCGGACGACGACGTCCTGGACGAAGTGGATGATGCCAGCAAGTACCGGCTGATGGGGGAAGCGGTGGCGTTCCTGAACCCTATCCAGTGGCCGGAGCCCTTCGGGTTGGTCATGATCGAGGCACTGGCCACCGGCACCCCGGTGATCGGGACCCCTGCTGGTTCGGCACCCGAGATAGTTGAGCATGGACGGACCGGATACCTGGGGGACATCGGGCAGTTGGCCGGCTTCGCGGGGATGGCAGACGGCATCAGCCGGGCAGCGTGCCGAAGGGCAGTGGAGGAGCGGTTCAGCGAGGAACGGATGGTGAACGAGCACCTTAACCTGTACGGTCAACTGCTCGACGGGGCTGTACGCGGAGGGGTTCCGCATCCTGTCAGAGTGCACCAGAATCAGTAAGGGTGTGTAAGCCTGCTTCCGAATCCGCGGCGGCAGCAGCCCGCTGAGGAGGGAGTTGTTCGTGACCGCATGGAACGCCGATACAGAGGCAGCCGCATCCGAGTCGGGTTCGGTCACGGTGGTGGAAGGATCCTCATTCTGCATCTCATCAGGCGGCGGGGACATCAGTTCCGACGGCGGCACGAACGGTGCGTTCTTCCAGGACACCCGCATCATTTCCCACTGGGTGCTCCGGGTCAACGGTTCCCTGCGGGAGCCGTTGGCGGCCCAGAGGCCCCGGCCCTTCGAGGCCACCTTTGTGGGCCGGGCCAAGTGGCCGGACGGCAGGTTCGACAGCCCCCTGGTGGTCCGCCAGGTGCGACACATCGGACCCGGACTGCAGGACGACATCACCCTGGAAAACTACTCTGCCGAACCGGTGGACTGCGACGTCGAGCTTCTCATCGACGCCGACCAGGCTGACCTTTTCGATGTAAAGGGCGGGCGGGCATCCCGCACCGCAGAATCATCCCGCACTGTCCGCGACGGCCAGCTCGTTATTGAAAGCGCCCACAACGGGCAGCGGCGCGGGACCGCCATCCGTGCCCGTGGGGCGGTCGTCAGCACGGACGGGCTCCGCTTCCGGGCCACCATCCCGGCCCGCGGCAAGTGGGCAACCAGCGTGATCGTGGTCCCACTCGTCAACGGGCAGGCACCCGACGAACCCTTCAACGAAGGCGGGCTTCCGCACCACCGCGAAGGTGCGCTCCGGCACCGCCACTGGGAGCAGAACGTGCCCCGGATCACCGTCACGGACAGCAACCTGCAGGCAGTCCTGAACCGCAGCGAGAGCGACCTTGGCTCCTTGCGGATCTTTGACGAGCACCACCCGGAACGGGCCGCCGTGGCAGCCGGGGCGCCCTGGTTCATGGCACTTTTCGGCCGCGACTCCATCCTGTCCTCCTACATGTGCCTCCTGGTGGACCCCAAATTGGCTGCCGGCACGCTGCAGACTTTGGCAGGCCTCCAGGGAACCAAGGTCGATCTGGATTCGGAGGAGGAACCCGGGCGGATTCCCCATGAAGTGAGGCTTGGCGTTACAGCCGGCGCCGCGCTGGGCGGCACCGCCTATTACGGGACGGCTGACGCCACTCCGCTCTTCGCCGCCCTCATCGGCGAACTTAGCCGGTGGGGACTCTCACGCGACATCATCGAGCCATTGCTTCCGCACGCGGACCGGGCCCTGGACTGGATCGAGCAGTACGGGGACCGCGACGGCGACGGGTTCGTGGAATACGCCAGGCCCAATGACCACGGGCTGATAAACCAAGGCTGGAAGGACTCCTGGGACGGCATCAACTTCCCCGACGGCACGATGGCCGAGGCGCCCATAGCCCTCTGCGAAGTGCAGGCCTACGTTTATTCGGCCTACATTGGCCGGTCCCTGCTTGCTCGCTGGAGCGGTGATTCTGCCTTGGAACAGCACTGGGCAGAACGCGCTGCGGAATTGAAGGCCGCGTTCAACGAGAAGTTCTGGCTGCCGGAGAAAGGCTACTTCGCGGTGGCACTGGACAAGGACAAGCGGCCGGTGGACGCCTGTGCCTCGAACATGGGCCATTGCCTCTGGCTGGGCATCGTGGATGAGGACAAGGCGCCGTCGGTGGTGGAACACCTGATGTCCCCGCAGATGTTCACCGGCTGGGGTATCCGTACTCTCGCCTCTGACATGGGGGCGTACAACCCGGTGAGCTACCACAACGGCTCGGTCTGGCCGCATGACTCGGCGCTGGTGGCTACGGGCATGATGCGCTACGGGTTCGTCGAGGAGGCCCGGCGCCTTGCGTTGGGCCTCATTGAGGCTGCCGAGCACTTTGACGGCCGGCTCCCGGAGTTGTTCTGCGGCTTCGACCGCGGCGAGTTTCCGGGGCCGGTGCCCTACCCCACGGCTTGCTCGCCGCAGGCGTGGGCGGCCGCGGCGCCGGTGCAGTTGGCGAGGATCCTCCTGCGGTTCGACCCCGACTTCACCCGCAACGTGGTCCACCTGGCCCCGATCCTCCCCGAAGCCCTCGGTGAGTTCAGCGCTGAGAACGTACTGCTGGACACGGCCCGCGTGACCATCAGGGCCAAGGGTACCGACGGCAGCATCGAGGGCCTTCCGCCCGGACTTCGGCTGTTGGCCGAACCCCGCCCGCCGTTGGACTCCCTGCTGGATGACTTCGGAGAGGTGCACCCCGGCAGTTAAGGGACGGTGCGCTCCAGCACGAAGTCATGCTCCACGGTGCTGCCCAGCCGGAAAGACTTGGTGCCTACCCTGCTGAACCCTGACTTTTCATAGAAGCGGATGGCACGGGCGTTCTGGCTGTTGACGCCCAGCCAGACGCCCTGGCCGCCGGCTTCGGCAGCCGCCTGGAGGCTGGCGTGCATCAGCTCGGCAGCCGCGCCGAGCCCGTGGTGTTCCGGGTGCACGTAGCACTTGCTCAGTTCCACCGACGGCAGGATCCCCAGCGCGGACACGACGTCCGGGTCATCTGCCGGCCGGTTCACCAGCAGGCTGTAGCCCCGCAGGTTGCCGCCGTCGTCAATCACCAGGATGGTGACCGCGGGGTCGTCGAGGTAGCTCTGGAAGTGGCGTTCGCTGAGCGTGTTGGCGAGGTGCGCCGCGATGTCCTGGGGCGACGACGACGGCGGGCAGGCGAGGGGAAAGGTGACGGCCGCCAGCGCAGCCAGCGCGCCGGCGTCGTCCCCTGTTGCCTTACGGATGGAAGAGGTCATGCAGGGATTTTATGTCCCTACTGCTTGAAGGCGGCGTCGAAGGAGGTGCTCGACGGCGCGAAGTCGAACTTCTTGAGGGCGGCGAGGGCTTCGGGGGCGCCGTGGAGGCGGTCCATTCCGGCGTCTTCCCACTCAACCGAGATGGGCCCGTCGTAGCCGATGGCGGTCAGGGCGCGGAAGGACGCTTCCCAGGGGACGTCGCCGCGTCCGGCGGAGACGAAGTCCCAGCCGCGGCGGGGGTCGCCCCAGGCGAGGTGGGAGCCCATCACGGTGTTCCGGCCTGTCTGGCGGACCTTGGTGTCCTTGCAGTCCACGTGGTAGATCCGGTCCTTGAAGTCCCAGATGAAGGAGACGGGGTCGATGCCCTGCCACATCATGTGGGACGGGTCCCAGTTCAGGCCGAAGGCTTCGCGGTGGCCGATCGCTTCGAGGGTGCGGACGGTGGTCCAGTAGTCGTAGGCGATTTCCGAGGGGTGGACCTCGTGCGCGAAGCGAACGCCGCACTCGTCAAAGACGTCCAGGATGGGGTTCCAGCGGTCGGCGAAGTCCTGGTACCCGGCCTCGATGACCTTTTCCGGGACGGGCGGGAACATGGCGACGTACTGCCAGATGGAGGAGCCGGTGAAGCCCACGACGGTGTCCACGCCGAGTGCCTTGGCGAGCCGGGCAGTGTGCTTCATCTCTTCCGCGGCGCGCTGGCGGACGCCTTCGGGGTCGCCGTCGCCCCACACCTTGGCGCCGACGATCGCTTCGTGGCGGAAGTCGATGGGGTTGTCGCAGACGGCCTGGCCCTTGAGGTGGTTGGAGATGGCCCAGACCTTCAGGTTGTACTTCTCCAGTACGGCGAGCTTGGACTCGACGTAACCGGGTTCGTCCCAGCGCCAGGCATCCAGGTGGTCGCCGGAGACGGCTATTTCCAGGCCGTCGTAGCCCCAGCCGGACGCCAGCTTCGCGACTTCCTCAAACGGAAGGTCGGCCCACTGGCCAGTGAACAGGGTGTAGGGGCGGGGCATGTCAGGCTCCTTCTGTCGTAGCTGCGGGGCGGGTTGCTGGGGTCAGCGGGATGGTTGAACTTTTTGCGGCGGCGGACTCCTCCACGGCGGCCAGGATGCGCTGGACTTCCAGTCCGTCCTCGAACGACGGCGACGGCTCGGTCCCGCTGCCGACGGCAAGCAGGAAGTCGCGGATTTCGTGCGTGAAGGTGTGCTCCCAGCCGATGATGTGGCCCTGCGGCCACCAGCCGTCCATGTACGGGTGGTCGGGTTCGCTTACAATGATCCGGCGGAAGCCCTGCTCGCGGGCGGGCGCTGTGGCGTCAAGGAACCTGAGTTCGTTGAGGTTTTCCAGGTCGAAGGTGATGGCACCTTTGTCACCGTAGACCTCCAGCTGGAGGGAGTTCTTCCGGCCGGTGGCCACGCGGGAGGCCTCCACCGAGGCGACCGCCCCGGAGGCGAGGGTCAGCGTCGCCCAGGCAGCGTCGTCGACCGTTACCTCTTCAAGCCCCTCGGGTCCCGGCCTCTGGTTCACGAAGGTGTGCAGGCGGCCGGCAACTTCCGTGACCTGGTCGCCGAGCAGGAAGAGGACCTGGTCGATGGCGTGGGAGGCGATGTCCCCAAGCGCCCCGGAGCCCGCAGTGTCCTTTGTCAGCCGCCAGGTCATGGGGGCTGACTCATCGGCCAGCCAGTCCTGGAGGTAAGCCGCCCGGACTTGGCGGACGGTACCGAGCCGGCCGGCCGCGATCATTTCCTTCGCAAGGGCCAGGGCGGGGACGCGGCGGTAGTTGAATCCCACCATCGACTGCACACCTGCGGCCCTGGCGGCCCGCGCTGCGGAGGTTATGGCCTCGGCCTCCGCCAGGGTGTTGGCCAGCGGCTTTTCCAGCAGCACATGTTTGCCGGCTTCGAGCGCGGCGATGGCAATCTCGGCGTGCAGCCAGCCGGGGGCGCAGATATCCACGATATGGATGTCGTCCCGGTCCAGCACGGCGCGCCAGTCCGTGGCCGTTTCACTCCAGCCGTACTTGGCGGCGGCGTCCGAGACTGCGGCGGCGTCCCTGCCCACGAGGATCTTCTGCTCGAACGCGGGGACGTCGAAGAAGCTTGCCACGTTCCGCCAAGCATTGGAATGCGCCTTGCCCATAAAGGCGTAGCCGATCATCGCCACGCCCAGCCGACCCTTGAGGCCTGGTTCGCGGCTCACGCGTTGCCGTCCAGAGTCAGCGTTTCCGGGGCCCAGTCCTCCGGGAGGGGAGCCGACGCCGGTGCGGAGCTTTCGACACTGACAAACGTGCCGGACTCCACGGACTCCGAGATGGAGACCATGCTGTCCAGGACGTGATAGGCAAGGTTGCCGGTGGCACGGTGGGGGACACCGGCACGGATGGACCGGGCCATGTCCAGGACTCCCATGCCGCGGTCGTTCGCCGGACCGGTGGCCGCGATGGTGGTCCAGTCCTCGTCTCCCGCACGCCAAAGCCTGATGTCGCCGTCGAAGTAATTGGGGTCCGGCAGGGACAGGGTGGCCTCAGTGCCCGTGATCTCCACGAAGCCCACCCGGTGGCGGGGGGACTCGAAGGAGAAAACGCTGTGGGAGGACGCCCCGCCTTCGAACTGGGCCATCGCGGACACGTGGGTGGGCACTTCCACCGTGAACTCTTCGCCGGCTTTGGGCCCGGAACCGATCACGCGCACATCCTTGGCCTTGGATCCGACGGCGGCCACCTTGCGGATCGGGCCGAAAGCCTGGACCAGGGTGGTGAGGTAGTAGGGGCCCATGTCGAACAAGGGGCCGGCGCCGTGCTGGAAGAGGAAGGCCGGGTTGGGGTGCCAGGATTCCGGGCCGGGGGTCTGGAACGTGGTCATTGCGCTCAGGGGAGTTCCAATATCGCCCCGCTGGATTACGCGCAGTGCGGTTTGCAGGCCTGCGCCGAGGAACGTGTCCGGGGCGCAGCCGAGGCGGATTCCGGCGGCATCAGCGGTTTTGAGCAGGCCCAGGCCGGACTCGCGGTCCAGCGAGAAGGGCTTCTCGGTCCAGACGTGCTTGCCGGCGTTCACGGCGGCAGTGGCAACCTCCACGTGGGCGGCAGGGATGGTCAGATTGACGATAATTTCGACGTCGGGGTGGTTCAGTGCCTTCTCCACCCCGCCCCACTCGGGGATGCCATATTCCTTGGCCCGGGCTTCCGCCGCTTCCTCGAAGAGGTCCGCGATGACGTGGACTTTCAAATCCGGGAAGACGGTGAGGTTGTCCAGGTACTGCTTGCTGATGTTGCCGGCGCCGATGACACCAACGCCCACCGGGCCGCGTCCCGTTGCTGCGTTCAGCGGGTTTGTTGGGTTGATCGGGGATGCGGCGCTCATGCTTCTGCTCCGGCTGCGGCGGTGCCGGACTCCTGCAGGAACGCCAGGCTCTGGGCGATGCCGTCGAAAATGTCCCCGTCGTAGTCATCAAATTCCACAACTCCCACTTCCATGGACTTCGCGGCGGCAATGACGTCCAGGACAGCCACCTTGCCCTTACCAGCGGGCAGCTGGGCCTTGGTGTCGGTGGTCAGCGGCCCGTCCTTGATGTGGATGAACTTCACCCGGTCACCCAGCTTGCCCAGGAGGTCCACGGGGTCCTGTCCACCGACAGCGACCCAGTACGTGTCCACCTCCAGGACCAGTTCCGGGTCCAGGAGGTCCGCAAAGTACTCCAGGGCCGTCCGGCCCTCGATGGTGGACTCCAGCTCCCACTGGTGGTTGTGGTACCCCACCCGGATGCCGTAGCCGGCCCCCTTTTTGGCCGCTTCGTTCAGCTTGGCGGCCGTGGCCTGGACGTCCTCCGCGGACTGCCAGCGCTCCGCAGGAATGAACGGCTCGATCACGGTGGTGATCCCAAGTTCCTTTGCGGCGGCGAAGATTTCGTCCTGGTCCTGGCTCAGCAGCGGGGCGTGGCCGGACGGCGCGGTGACGCTATTCTCCCGCAGGGCCGCTCCAAGCTCGGTGGCAGTGGCAACGAAGTTGTACGGCTCCACCTTGGTGAAGCCGAGTTCCGCCACCCTTCTGATAGCGCCGGGAAGGTCTTCCTGGATCGCGTTGCGCAGCGTATAGAGCTGGAGCGAGTAGGACATCTGGTCTCCTGGGGGTCTGGGACTCGGTTTCGGGCTGCAGGTAAGCGGGCACGGCCGAGCTTTTCGGTCTACTGCAAAGCTAGGTCTACTTTTGCTGTCCGTCAAGCAAAAGTTGTCAGCGTGACATGCAGAAGTGGGCGTGCTATCCATGTCCTATGACCAAGACCGCAGGCAGCAGCATCCCGGCGTCAGAACCTGCCGCTCTCCAGGGCGGGGCCGGTGTCCTGTTTCAGCTCCTCCGGGACGGCAAGGCGCGGACCAGGGCTGAGCTTGCGCTGACCACCGGCCTGGCAAGGTCCACCGTGGCGTCACGTATCGATGCCCTCATCGAGTCTGGATGGGTGGGCCCGGCCGGTGAGGCGACGTCCAGCGGCGGCAGGCCGCCGTCGCGCTTTGCCTTCAACCCTTCCGTGCGGGTTGTGCTCGCGGTGGACGTCGGGGCCACCCACGTCATCGTTGCCGCCACGGACCTCAATGGCCAGGTCCTGGCCGAACAACGCCTGGCGCAGGACGTGGCGGACGGGCCGGAAGTCGTGCTGGGCCGGGTGGTCAAGGAGGGTTTGTCGCTGCTGGCCGCTGCTGGCCGCGGGATGGCGGATCTGGCGGGCGTGGGCATCGGTTTGCCGGGGCCGGTGGAGCACACCAGCGGGCGGCCGGTCAAGCCGCCCATCATGCCGGGCTGGGACGGGTTTGACGTCGTGTCTTACGTTCAGCGATCCCTGCCAGTGCCCGTGCTGGTGGACAACGATGTGAACATCATGGCGCTGGGGGAACAGACCGCCCACTGGCCCGGGGACGGAAACTTCCTGTTTATCAAGGTGGCCACCGGCATCGGCTCCGGAATTATCAGCAGCGGAACCCTGCAGCGAGGTGCCAACGGTACCGCCGGCGACCTGGGCCACGTGCGGGTTCCGCGCGGCGACGACGTGCTGTGCCGCTGCGGCAACTACGGCTGCCTGGAGGCCCTGGCGTCCGGTCCGGCGTTGGCCGCCGAACTGGACCGGCAGGGGGTTGCGGCCACGGATGGCAGTGACGTACTGCGGCTCGTGGCGCAGGGAAACCTGCAGGCCATCCAGGTACTGCGACAGGCGGGCCGGGACGTGGGCGACGTCCTGGCCACAGTGGTCAACCTGCTCAACCCGTCTGTTGTTGTGGTCGGTGGAAGCCTGGGCCAGGCCGGGGAGCACCTCATGGCTGGCGTGCGGGAAGTGGTATACCGGCGCTCGCTTCCGCTGGCCACAGCCCACCTCCGCATTTCACTGTCCCTGGCCGGCGACCGCGCTGCCATTCTGGGCGCAAGCCAGATGGTGACGCAGCATGTGCTGTCTCCGGCATCCATTGAGGCAACGCTTCAGGTACCCGGGTAACGGCCGGGACCCGTTAGCCCCGCGGGCGGCTCAGCCTGCCGCCCCCCTACGACCTGCTCGGGGGCTTCAGCCGGAAATCACGCGCACGGGCGAGCCTGCCAGCCAGGCCTTGACGTTCTCCAGAGCCCCGCCGTAAAACTCCCGGTAGCTCTCGCGCGTCACATAGCCCAGGTGCGGGGAGAGCACCGTGTTGGGGGCACTGAGGAGCGGGTGGCCTGCCGGCAAGGGTTCGTGGTCGAACACGTCCACGGCTACGCCGGCGATCCAGCCTTCGGACAGGGCCCGGACCAGGGCGTCCTGGTCAACCAACGGGCCCCGTGCGGTGTTCACCAGGACGCCGTCCGGCCCCAGCAGCCGTAACTCGGGCTCGCCCACTATGCCCTCTGAACGGGGAGACAGGCGCAGGTGGAGGGTGGCGACGTCGGAAGTCCTGAAGAGTTCCTCCTTGGACACTTTCCGCACCCCGGCCCCGGCTGCGGCCTCATCTGTCAGATTCTGGCTCCATGCCACGACCTCCATGCCGAAAGCCTGACCGTAGGCGGCAATCCTGCGGCCAATCTTGCCCAGACCCACCACGCCCAGGGTCTTGCCGGCCAGTTCGAACCCCACCGTGTTCTGCCAGGCGCCCGAGCGGAGCGAAGCATCCTCGGCGGGGATGTTGCGCGCCAGAGCCAGGAGCAGTGCCCAAGTCAGTTCCGGAGCGGCTGTGGGCGAGCCGGGAGTGCCGCATACCGTCAATCCGAGCTCAGCTGCCGCCTCCACGTCGATGGAGGCGTTTGCCATCCCGGTGGTGACCAGGAGCTGGAGGGCGGGGAGCTTTTCGAGCACTTCCCGCGGGAAAGCGGTCCGCTCCCGCATCGCAATGATGATCGTCACTCCTGCCAGGGCGGACACCAGCGCGTCCTGTGACGCGAACGGCTCCCGGTACGAGGTGACCGTGACGCCGTCGGCCTCCAGGGAGGACCAGTCCGCAAATCCATGCGCCACATCCTGGTAGTCATCAAGGATGGCAAGCCGGTGCTGCATGTTGTGTCCTTCGTCCGGAGTCAGCGGCAGTGATGTTCATCGTAAGGCAGGACCGGCCCGCCGCCGCCGGGACCTGCCGCGTTCGTCCCCGTGATAGCAATGGGTGTGATGAAAAAAGATCCAGCATCCAAGCCCTGCAGGTGAGCGGCCGCATCTTTGCCAGGATTCCTAAGACATGGATCCTGCTGGCCTGCATCGGGCTGCTGGCGCTGAACCTTCGCGGGCCCTTCGTCGCCGTCGCCCCGGTGGTGGACGTGATGCAGGCCGACCTGGGCTTTTCCCCGGTGGTGCTGGGACTGCTGACCAGCATTCCGGTGTTGTGCTTTGCGCTCGCGTCACCCCTGGCGTCGATGGTGGCCCGCGGGTATGGCGCCGAGTTCGCCGTGACCCTCACCATCCTGGGTGTGCTGGCCGGCGTCATCATCCGGTCCTCGGGCGGTCCGGCACTGGTGCTGGCCGGCACAGTGGTGATTGGCCTGGCCATCACCATCGGCAACATCGCTGCGCCCCTCATCATCCGCCGCGACTTCCCGCCGCTGCGTCAGGGAACCGCCATGGGCGTCTATACGGCCGCGCTGAACGTGGGGTCCTTTCTGACGTCGATGGTCACGGCGCCGCTGGCCGAACTCGCGGGCTGGCAGCTGGCGCTCGCCTCCGTCGGGGTCTTCGCCGTAGCGGCCATCGTGTGCTGGGCGCTCGCCGTCGGACTCCGCGCTGCTTTTGTGCCCTCAGGCGCTGTTGCACCGGATGGGCCGAGGGACGGAGCCGTTGCCGGCTCAGGGTGGACCACGGCCGGGCTCACGGCTGCGTTCGCCGGACAGGCCTTCTCCTATTACGCCGTTACGGCCTGGCTGCCGAGTTACCTGAACGACGAACTGGGCATGTCCGCTGCTGCGGCCGGAGCAGGCTCCTCGCTTTTCCAGGTGTTTGCCATTGTGGGCGGCCTCGGTGTGCCGTTCGCAGCCAAATATTTCAGTACGACGACGGTGGCCGTCACCTTGGGCTTGTTGTGGACTGCCGTGCCGGCCGGTCTCCTGCTGGCACCGGAACTCTGGTGGCTGTGGTCAATCTTTGGCGGCGTTGCCCAAGGCGGCGGCATCACGCTGATCTTCATCGCCATTATCAAGCTGGCGCGGGACCAGGTTTCCGCCGGCCGGATGTCCGCCACCGTCCAGGGGCTTGGCTACTGCTTCGGCGCGGTTGCACCTCCGCTGGTGGGATACGTGCACGTCGTTTCAGGATCCTGGACGCCTGCCCTGCTCCTTATCCTGGCGTCGGTGCTGACGTTCTTCCTTGCCGCCACCCTCTCCGTGCGGCGGGTGCCCAAGGGGCGGTAAAGCGCGAGCCCAGCCCGCCGTCGTTCGCTTTGCGCGCGTTCGAGGGGTGCTCCGTCGCCGGGCCGGCCCTCCGGATTTCGGAGGTGCCTGTTGCGGAGGGCGTGCCGGCCCGGCGGACGGAAGTTCTGGTGTCGTTCTGCTGGCTACGCCGCGGCGAGCTCCTCCACCGATGCCCGTTCACGGGCTTCCGTGAGGTAGCGGGCGTAGGCGGGCAAGGTGAGGAAGGACGGGAAGTCCTGGGCCAGGGTGACCTCCTCGAAGATGTCGCGGGCGTCTTCGAAGCGGTCGCCGTCGAAGCGTTCCAGCCGTGCGAATTCCTCGTCGAGCAGTTCCTCGATCCAGTGGTGGGTAATGATTTCGCCTCGGTCCGTGATGGCCCGGGCGTAGATCCACTGCCAGAGCTGGGACCGGGAAATCTCGGCGGTGGCAGCGTCTTCCATGAGGTTGTGGATGGCCACCGCGCCGTTGCCCCGGAGCCAGGACTCGATGTAGCGGATGCCCACTTCGATGTTGTTCCGGATACCCTGTTCGGTGATGGTGCCCTCAGTGGCGGCCACGTTGATCAGTGCGCGGTCGTCCGGGATGACGTCCTCGCGGAGCTTATCCAGCTGGTTGGGCTTTCTGCCCAGGACGGTGTCGAATACCTCTCGGCAGACGGGCACGAGGTCGGGGTGGGCCACCCAGGAGCCGTCGAAGCCGTCGTTGGCTTCGCGGGTTTTGTCGGCGCGGACCTTTTCGAGGGCGCTGGTGTTGGCTTCGGGGTCTTTGCGGTTGGGAACAGCTGCTGCCATGCCGCCGATGGCCATGGCGCCGCGCTTGTGGCAGGCGCGGACGAGTTGTTCGGTGTAGGCGCGCATGAAGGGGGCGGTCATGGTCACTTGGGCCCGGTCCGGGAGGACGAAGCGGGGGCCTCGTGTGCGGAAGTTCTTGATCAAGGAGAAGATGTAGTCCCAGCGGCCGGCGTTCAGGCCGGAGGCGTGGTCGCGCAGTTCGTAGAGGATTTCCTCCATTTCGAAGGCTGCGGTGATGGTCTCGATCAGCACGGTGGCGCGGATGGTGCCCTGCGGGATGTTCAGGAGGTCCTGGGCGAGGATGAAGATGTCGTTCCAGAGTCGTGCTTCGAGGTGGTTCTCGATCTTGGGCAGGTAGAAGTACGGACCCTTGCCCTGGGCCAGGAGGCGGCGGGCGTTGTGGAAGAAGAACAGGCCGAAGTCCACGATCCCGCCCGCTACGGGGGTGCCGTCGATGAGCATGTGCTTCTCGGGCAGGTGCCAGCCGCGGGGGCGGACCACGATGGTGGGCAGGTCGCCGGCGGGACGGAGCTTGTATTCTTTGCCTTCTTCGGTGGTGAAGTCGATCCGGCGTTCCAGTGCGTCGGTGAGGTTCAGTTGGCCCTTGATGACGTTGCGCCAGGTGGGGGTGGAGGAGTCTTCCATGTCCGCCAGCCAGACCTTCGCACCGGAGTTCAGGGCGTTGATGGTCATCTTCTTGTCCACTGGCCCGGTGATCTCCACGCGGCGGTCCTCCAGCCCGGGTGCCGGGGGAGCCACCCGCCAGGACGGGTCGTTGCGGATGTGCTCGGTTTCGCGGAGGAAGCGGGGGTCCGCGCCGGCGGCAATCTCAGCACGCCGCGCCCGCCGCGCCTGCAACAGCTCCTGCCGCCGCTCAGCAGTAGCCCGGTGCAGCCTGGCGATAAAGGACAGAGCGTCCGGCGTCAGCACCTCGTCCTGCCGGCAAATCGGCTGGGCCGTCAAAGTAATGCCATTGATGGTGAAACTGTCAGTGAAGCTGTTCATTTCTGTCTCCTCAAAGACCAAAAGGGAAGTTCGACGGCGGCTGGTGGCATAAAGGCGAGGAACCCACAAAGCCGCAGGAGCGGTGATGCGGCAGCCTGCGTAAAGGGGCCCTATGCCCGCCCCCGACCGAGTTCTACGAGGTCTTGGGGCGGGCATGGGGATAGCAGGCAGAGCATTGCCGCTCCGAAGGCGAAGCCGACCTGTCGCCGTCGAACGCTAAGTTTTAGTGGAATTGGCCTTCTTCGGTGGATCCCACCAAGGCGAGCGTGGAGGCGTTTGGGTTGAGCGCCGTGGAGATGGTGTCGAAGTAGCCGGTGCCGACTTCGCGCTGGTGCTTGGTGGCGGTGTAGCCGCGGGACTCGGAGGCGAATTCCTTCTCCTGGAGTTCGACGTAGGCGCTCATGCCTTCCCGGGCGTAGCCGTGGGCGAGGTCGAACATCGAGTAGTTCAGGGCGTGGAACCCGGCCAGGGTGATGAACTGGAACGTGAATCCCATCGCACCAAGTTCGCGCTGGAACTTCGCGATGGTGGCGTCGTCCAGGTGCTTGCGCCAGTTGAAGGAGGGGGAGCAGTTGTAGGAGAGCATCTGGTCGGGGAAGTCGGCCTTGACGGCTTCAGCGAACGTGCGGGCCAGTTCGAGGTCCGGGGTGCCGGTTTCCATCCAGATGAGGTCCGAGTAGGGGGCGTAGGCCTTGGCGCGGGCGATGCAGGGTTCGATGCCGTTGCGGACCTTGTAGAAGCCCTCGGCGGTGCGTTCACCTGTGATGAATTCCTGGTCGCGTTCGTCGACATCGGAGGTGATCAGGGTGGCTGCTTCGGCGTCGGTACGGGCGATGACCACCGACGGGGTGCCGGCGACGTCCGCGGCGAGCCGGGCGGCGTTCAGGGTCCGGACGTGCTGCTGCGTGGGGATCAGGACCTTCCCGCCCAGGTGCCCGCACTTCTTCTCCGAGGCGAGCTGGTCCTCCCAGTGAACACCGGAGGCGCCGGCCTGGATCATGGATTTCATGAGCTCGTAGGCGTTCAGCGGCCCGCCGAAGCCGGCTTCCGCGTCGGCGACGATCGGGACCAGCCAGTCCTCGACCGTCTGGATGCCCTCGGAGAACTCGATCTGGTCCGCGCGGAGCAGGGCGTTGTTGATCCGGCGGACCACGGTGGGGACCGAGTTGGCCGGGTAGAGGGACTGGTCCGGGTAGGTGTGGCCGGAGTTGTTGGCGTCCGCAGCCACCTGCCAGCCCGAAAGGTAGATGGCACGCAGGCCTGCCTTGACCTGTTGCACGGCCTGGTTGCCGGTCAGGGCACCCAGGGCGTTGGTGTAACCGCCGGTGCTGTGCTCTTCGGTGAGCTGCTTCCACAACTTCTCGGACCCGCGGCGGGCCAGGGTGTGCTCTTCGGAGACGCGGCCGCGGAGGCGGACGACGTCGGAAGCTGAGTAGTCCCGGGTCACACCTTCCCAGCGGGGATTGGCGGCCCACTCGAGCTCCAGGGCGGCGGCCTGCGATTCTGTGTCCTGGCCGGACGGCTGCTGGGTCGGCTCAAATGCTGCAGTCATCGTTGATCTCCTTGATTGAGCTCCGGCGATTTCTGCCGGCCGGAACTGCTACTTTGCAGTCCCGGCAGGTTCCCCGGTGCGGTGTTTCTTTCCGTGAAGACCACTTTTCTGCATTTGCAAGAGCCTTTCTAGATAAAAACTGTGGAAAGAAATGCGGTTCTTCACGTATTCTTCAGAAATGTCGCCTTCAAGCTGGAACAGGGAAGTTCTGCAACCGCCGCCGTCCGCCGCCACCGCGGAACTGGACGTGATCTCGCTTGGCCGCCGCGTACGCCACTTGCGCAAGCAAGCTGGTTTGACGCTCGATGACCTGAGTGCCGCCGTCGGGACCGCGCCCAGCCAGCTGAGCCTGATTGAGAACGGCAAGCGGGAACCCAAACTCGGGCTGCTGCAGCACCTTGCCGCGGCCCTCAACATCGGCATTGACCAGCTGCTCGGTGCCGAACCTCCCAGCCGCCGCGCGGCGTTGGAAATCGAGCTGGAACGGTACCAGCGGGGACCTCTCTACGAGTCCCTGAACCTGCCTAAAATCCGCATCAGTTCGCGACTTCCGCTCGACGTCCTCGAGGCTCAGGTGGGGCTGCTGCACGAGCTTGAACGGAAGATGAACGAGCAGGTGGCAACGCCGGAGGAAGCCCGCCGCGCCAACGGTGAGCTGCGGGCCATGATGCGTGAGCGGGGCAATTATTTTCCGGAGTACGAATCCGAGGCGCAGAAGGTCCTCAAGGAGGTGGGTTACACCACCGGGCCTTTAAGCCAACATGTGATCGCCGACATCGCTGCCCATCTCGGATTTGCCCTCCATCACGTGGGTGACCTGCCGCATTCCACGCGCTCGGTAACAGATTTGAAGAACCGCAGAATTTACCTGACCCAAAGCCAGCGGCAGGACCACGACCCCCGGTCGGTGCTCCTCCAGGCCCTCGGACAC
The DNA here is from genome assembly GCF_059383655.1 of Pseudarthrobacter sp. Hb11. NCBI lineage: Bacteria > Bacillati > Actinomycetota > Actinomycetes > Micrococcales > Micrococcaceae > Pseudarthrobacter > Pseudarthrobacter sp. Hb11. The sequence goes on along the minus strand of NZ_JBWZCM010000005.1, from coordinate 173,258 downwards.
TACGTGCTGGGACATGAAACGCCCCGGAACTATGGTGATTTCCTCGCCCAGCGGGTGGCGACCAACTATTTCGCCGCCGCTCTCCTCCTCCCTGAGCAGGCAACAGTGGAATTTTTGCAAAAAGCCAAGGCGGCGAAGGAAATTGCGGTCGAGGATATCCGGGACGCCTTCGCCGTGTCCTACGAGACCGCGGCCCACCGCTTTACCAACCTGGCCACGAAGCATTTGGGCATCACCACGCATTTCCAGAAGACGCACCAGAGTGGGATAATCTACAAGGCCTACGAGAACGACGGCGTGAACTTCCCCCAGGACCACACCGGCGCCATTGAGGGACAACCGTCGTGCAAGGCGTGGACATCGCGGGCTGTGTTCGACGTGCCGGACAAGTTCAGCGCCTACAGCCAGTACACGGACACAGCGTCCGGTACGTACTGGTGTACCGCCCGCACCGAACGCTCGGCGAGCGGTGAGTTTTCGCTGAGTATCGGCGTGCCGTACCAGCACGTGAAGTGGTTCCGCGGGCGGGAAACGACGGCGCGGGCTACTTCGAACTGCCCGGATCCCACCTGCTGCAAACGCCCGCCTGAATCCTTGACATCCGAGTGGGCCGGGAACGCATGGCCTTCGGCCCGGGCACATTCGCACCTGCTGGCCGCCATGCCCCCCGGCGCATTCCCGGGCGTGGACGAGACTGAGGTGTACAGCTTCCTGCAGGCGCACTCGGGGAGCTGACCCAACGCCCTCTCACGCATGGCGGGTTTTCCCCGAACGCCAGCTCAGGTTTGGCCGATTTTCCCGGAACGCTCGCTCAGGAGGTGCGGGAAACTTTTCGGCTAGCTGGCGGAAGGTGATGAGCGCGCGTTCCGGGGATTGGTGCATTGTGTGAGCGGGAGTTCCCGGGATTGGTGCATCTAGTGAGCGGGCGTTCAGCCGTGGAGCTGCCGGTAGGCGTCAGCGGCCGCCGGGTGCAACGGAATGCCCGCCGTGTTGATCAAGGTTTCCGGGCTGAGGAACTGGACACCCAGGCTGGACTGGGGAATAAGCTCCTCCGCGTGGCCCACCACCAGCTCAACTGTTTTTTTGACAGTCGCGTCAGCCAGGTCGCTCCGGCATAGCAGCAGATTTGTCACACCGACGGTCCACACGGCGGGAACTCCTTCGTAGGCTCCCTCGGGTATCAGCACCCGGTCGTAGAAAACGCCGTACTTTGTCCGCAGCGCCGGAAGCAGCGCGGAGAGTTCCAGGAAATTGAGCCCGACGTCGTTATGGGCAGCAGCGATGGCCGCTGTGGGAACACCGCCGGACCAGAACAAGGCGTCCACTGCTCCCTCCCGCAGCGCCGTCAGCCCGTCATTGAGGCCCAGATTCAAGACGGTGACGGCCTGTCCGGCAGGCACGGCAGAACCTGCGCCGGCAGCGACGGGACTGAGCCCGGCAGCGTCGATCAGGCGGGGAGTCGTCAGGGACGTTCCAGAGCCCGGCTCGCCCACTGCGACCGTCTTTCCGGCCAACTCGGCAATAGTCCGAATGCCGCTGGCCCTTCGGACCACGCAGTGGACGTAGTTTTCGTAAACCCTTCCGAGGGCCGTGATTCCAGCGTCGGACGCGATCCTCCCCGCTTCGCTTTGGGCTGCGGCATCGGCGAGAGCGACGGCGATCGTGGCCTTCCCGCTCAGGAGCTGTTCGAGGTTGTCCAGGCTGCCGCCGGTGGTCAGCGCCGTGGCGTTCCGCGCCACACCATGGCGCTGCAGCGACGCCGCCAGCAGGGTAGCGAACTCCAGGTAAAAGCCGCCCGCTTCGCCGCCGGCAACGGTGACGGAATCCGGCCGTTCGTGCGCAGTACAGGCGCCCAGCGCCGGCAGCAGCAGGCCGGCGAACCCAGCGGCAACCCCGGCTTTTAGGGCCCCGCGCCTCGACAGCAGACTCAAGGACGGGTCAGTCATGCGGCGCCCCCCTCGGGGCCAGGGAATTGGCCTTCTGGAGCACGCGGAAACTTCAGAGAAACGGCCAAACCGTGCGGCGGGGCCTCGCCAAGCAGCAGGCGCCCCCCGTTAGCGACGGCCAGCTTCTCCACAATGGTCATGCCCAGGCCGTTGCCGCTGATGTCCCGGTGCTGCGGCGAGCGCCAAAACCTATTGGTGGCAGCAGCCCTCTGGTCGGACGAAAGCCCAGGCCCGTCGTCGGACACTTCAATCACCACGGTGGCGCCTCGCACGCGGACGGCAACTGATATGCGCGCACGGCCCGCGTATTTGATGGCGTTGTTCAGCAGTTCTCCCACCATTTGTGCAAGGTGGTCCGGGTTGCAGGGGATGAGCACGGACTGCCCGGGCGCGCTGCCGAGGAGGATGGACGCTCCGGCGCGCCGGGCGGCAGGTCCTGCCCGTTCCGCTTCTTCCTGCACGATGGCGAGGGGGTCAACAGTTGCCTTGCCCCCAGGGAAAAGCTGGGCGGCCGGGGTGCCGGCAGAACCCTCGAAAGCCTGGTGCTCGGCCGCGGCCAGCCTCAGTACGCCGTCGAGAATCTCTTCCACGCGCTCGAGCTCCGTCACGACGGCGGCTGCCGCAGTCCGCTCCTGCGCAGTTTTGAGTTCCAGCTGCAGCAGATCGATCCGCAGCCGCAGGGCACCAACGGGATTGCGCAGCTCATGTGACGTGTCAGCGATGAGCTGGCGCTGGGCTTTGATGCTGTCGCTGACGCTTTGGGCCATCGCACTGAACGAGCGGCTCAATTCCCTCAATTCGGGCGGTCCTTCAGCCGGCAGCCGGCTGCTGCGGCCGGTGGTTTCAAGTTCCGCGACGGCGGCGTTGAGGCGGTGGACCGGGCGCAGGACCCAGCGGGTCACCCGTGCAGCTCCGACGAGGAACACGGCGGCGACCGTGGCAGCGGCCAGTCCGACAGCGAGCCAGCGTTCCCGCAGTTTTTGCCGGGCGACGTCCGGGTTGACCTCCAATACTGCTGCGCCCAGCACCTGGCTGGCGCTGCCGAAGGAACGGGAAATGATTTGGGTTCCGGTGCCGAACGGTTGTAGCGGTGTCAGGGTGGTGTCACTGAGGCTCAGGTTCGCCCCGGCAAGGGCGTCCTTCACGTCCTCCCGGTCCTCGTTCAGGCCCCCGGAGCGCAGGATTCCCTGCTGGAGCCGGATCAGGACTCCTTCCCCATAGAGCTCGGAGTACCTGTCCATTTCGGCTTGAAGCTGCGCGGAATCGCCTCCGTCAGTCCCGGCGTCGAACGCAACCTGCGCAAGCCTGTTGAGGGCAGCGGCCCGGTTGATCTGGAGCTCCTGGGTGAGCTCCCGGCTGGCGGAGGCCAGGATGGTGTAGGAAGCAATGAGCACCAGGAGGACGGCCAGGATGCTCAGGACGCCGAGGACACGGAGCTTCACGCAGGATCCGCCTCGATGCGGTAGCCAACGCCACGGACGTTGATGATGAAACCGGGCATCTGCAGCTTGGACCGGAGGCCGGTCAAATGCACGTCCAGCGACCGTGAGGAGGCCAGGAAGGCGTCGCCCCACAGCGCGTCCAGGATCTGTTCCCGTGTTACCACTGAACCTGCGTGGCTGGCCAGGAGCGCAAGCAGGTCGAATTCCGTGGCCGTCAGGGGAACTGCCTTATCACCGAGGACGGCCACCCGGCGCTCGAGGTCCAGTTGGAGTTCTCCCAGCACGATAGGCCTCTGCCTGGTGTCCTTCGCGCGGCCCGTCCGCCGAGTGACGGCTTCAATCCGTGCGAGGAGTTCCACCAGCTTTACCGGCTTGACGAGGTAGTCGTCGGCCCCCGAGCGCAGGCCCAGCACCACGCTGCGTTCATCGTCGCGGGCGGTGAGGATCAGGATGGGAACGGGGGTGACCTGGCGAAGCTTGCGGAGTACCTCGAGGCCGTCCATGTCGGGAAGCCCCAGATCCAGCAGGATGACCTCGAACCGCCGGTGCTCGAGGAGTGCGTCGGCGCCGCGGGAGACCCTGCTGGACGTATGCCCGGCCGATACCACGGCCGCGCCAAGGGCGGACGCCATGGCGTCGTCGTCCTCGACGATGAGCACATCCATTGCCAGTTCCTGTCCCGTCTAAGCTGCTGCCTGCCTTTGGAGGTTACCCCTTCCGCCGGTTTTCAGTCCTGCCAGCACGTCCGCCCGGCCGGGCAGGGCAAGGGGAAAACCTAAGGAAGTGTTAGGAAAATCGCCTTCGGCTTGGGCTGTGCCTTGCATCACCAATAGTTTTGGTGAGGTCCTCAGGCATCCCGGGGACGGTCAATGTCGAGGAGGAACCGTGAGCAATGTTGCCATGGACAGCACAAAAGTAGGGCCTGAGCGGATACCGGGGGCCGCGCAGCCAAGGAAGGTTCAGCGATGAGCGCCCAGCAAACCGCAGCAGCAGGCGAGGCAGCCCAGACGCGCCGCGCAGTGAGCAACATTCTCAAGGGCTCGGCCGGCAACCTCGTCGAGTGGTATGACCTGTACGTCTATACGGTCTTTGCCGCCTACTTCCAGTCCCACTTTTTCAACTCCACGGACGATCTTCAGGCCGGCCTCGAAGCAATGGCGGTCTTCTCCACGTCATTCCTGATGCGCCCCATCGGAGCCTGGTTCTTCGGGCGCTATGCCGACCGCAAGGGCCGCAAGGCCGCGCTGACCCTCAGTGTCACCCTGATGTCCGCCGGTTCCTTCGCCATCGCGATCCTGCCCACCACCCAGCAGGTGGGCGTCTGGGCACTGATCCTGCTGATCCTGATCCGCCTGGTCCAGGGCTTCTCGGTGGGTGGCGAGTACGGTACCAGCGCCACCTACATGTCCGAAGCCGCAACGTCCAAGCGCCGGGGTTTCTTCTCCAGCTTCCAGTACGTCACGCTGATCGGCGGCCAGATGCTGGCACTGCTGGTTCTGGTGATCCTGCAGAACGCCCTTGGCAAGGACGCCCTCACCGAGTGGGGCTGGCGGATTCCCTTCGCACTGGGCGGCGTCGCGGCGCTGGTGGTCCTCTGGCTGCGGCGTTCAATGGAGGAAACCGTTTCGGAGGAGCAGGTAGAGGCGGCCAAGACCCCGGCCGCAGCAGGCGTTGCCCAGCCCGGCACTATGAAGCTGCTGTTCACCCAGTACTGGAAGCCGCTGCTGATCTGCATCGGCGTCACGCTCGGTGGCACTGTGGCGTTCTACACCTACACAAACTTCATCCTGAAGTTCATGAATGACACGTCCGGCATCGCCAAGACCGACACCTCTGTGATCAACTTCTGGGCACTGTTTATCTTTATGCTCCTGCAGCCCGTTTACGGCATGATTTCGGACAAGGTGGGCCGCAAGCCCCTGCTGCTGTGGTTCGGCATCACGGGTGTCCTGTTCACGTGGCCCCTGCTCTCCACCCTGGCCGGCACCAAGGATCCGTTCACTGCCTTCCTGCTGATGCTGGGCGGCCTCCTGATCGTGGGCGGCTACACCTCCATCAACGCCCTGGTGAAGGCTGAACTGTTCCCGGCCTCCATCCGTGCCCTCGGCGTCGGCCTGGGTTACGCGATCGCCAACTCCCTGTTCGGCGGGACGGTCCCGCTCATCGGAGCCGCCTTCCAAAAGGCCGAAAGGGTGGACCTGTTCTTCACCTACGTCACGGTGGCCATTGCCATCTCGCTGGTGGTTTACATCTTCGCGCTGAAGAACAAGAAGGCAACCCACCTGGACCACGAACAGGGCCACGCCTGGGTGCAGGGCCGCAAGGACGAAGACAAGGACAAGGACCTCGTAGACGCTTAGCGTCCAGGGGTAGGAAAGAAGGAACGACGGCGGGTGCCCACCCGCCGTCGTTCCTTTTTAGGTGGGGTTCCAGGAAGCCGATCGGGCTGGCATGCCGGCGAGACCCAAATGAGTGTAAAGCGTGACCCTACCTGCATCGCCTGATGCCGCCGTCGCTGGTTCACTGGGAGGAGGCGGATTCCCGCCGTGTGCCGGGGGAGGCGACAGAGGTGTTTCGTTTTCAGCGGATGATGGCGTTGGGCGCTGTGGTGGGACTGGCAGCGTGTGCAGCCCCGGCAGCCCCGGCAGCCCCGGAACTGCTTACGGCTGACGGCGTCGAGCGCGCCGCGGCGGACCGCGCGGCTTACCCGGACGAACTGGCTTCGTTCCGGGATTCCGCTTTGAGCTGGGCGACGCATTTCTGGCCAGCGAAGAGGGGAACGTCATCGCATCGCCGGGCAGCCTGCTGATTGCCCTGGCCATGCTGCGCGCCGGCGCCTCCGGGGAGGCCGCCGCCGAAATGGACGCCGTGCTGGGACTACCGGAGGCGGACCGGGACGAGGCCATGAACGCCCTGCTCGCATCCCTCGAAGAGTACGACGGCGACCCCGGCTCGGTGGGCGAGGACAACCCGCCCGCCAAACCGCTGGTGCACACTGCCAACGGACTGTTTGTGGGCAAGAACGTCCCCACCGGCCGGGGCTACCTGGAGGCGCTCACGAAGCACTACGGGACAGGCGTGCATCCAGTGGATTTCCGTGACGAGGCGGCCACCAAACCCGCCATCGATGCGTGGGTCAACCGGAACACCGGCGGCCGGATCGAGAAAGCGCCGGCTCCGTATGACCCGGACAATACCTTCAGCCTGCTCAACGCCGTCTACTTCGCTGCCGCCTGGGACGTTCCGTTTGACGCGGAGGGGACCTGGGATGAAGCGTTCGCCACGGCAGATGGCACGGTTGATGTCCCCATGATGCACGGCCTGCAGGAAATGGCCTACGCCGAGGGCGCGGGCTGGCAGGCCGTGGACCTCCCGTACGGTGAGGGTTTTGTAATGCGGCTGGTGCTTCCCGCCGAGGATTCCCACGGCGGTGCCGGCGCCCTCAAAGCCGACCGGCTGGCGGAGGTGGCACTTGCCCTTGAGACGGCCGCCCCGGAGGATATTGACCTGGCACTGCCCACCTGGGACCACAAGAGCCACTTTGACGTCCGGACCATCCTCGAAAAGCTTGGACTGCGGAAGACCTTGAGCACCACCAGTGATTTCGACGCAATCCAGCCGGGGCTGACGATCACGCAGGCTGCCCAGGACGCCAACATCACCGTGGCGGAGAAAGGGACCGTGGCCGCCGCCGTCACACAGATCAACGGCATGGCCACGAGCGTCCAGCCCGAGCCGGCGCGGTCCATCAGCTTCGACCGGCCGTTTCACTACCAGGTTGTGCATGTGGGGACGGGCCTGCCGTTGTTTACGGGGAAGGTCGCGGACCCGCGGTAGGCGTGAGGATCCGCTAGCGCGTGCCGCCCTGCCAAAGGGCGTCAAACGGAGCCCCGGAGGCCACCCGGTTGCGGATTCCGGCGGTGACGAAGTCTTTGGCCGCCCGGGCAGCTTCCAGCGGCGTGGCACCCTTGGCCAGTTCCGCCGTTACTGCCGCCGCGAGCGAGCAGCCGGCGCCGGACACCGCCACCTCGCCCACTTTGGGTGCGCTGAGGACTTCCAAGGTTTCGCCGTCGTAGTAGACGTCGACGGCGTCCGGGCCTGCAAGCCGCACCCCGCCCTTGGCCAGCACTGCGGCCCCGCTGAGCTCGTGGATGCGCACAGCCGCAGCCTTCAGGGACTCCACGTCATTGATCTCCAGCCCGGAGAGGGACTCGGCTTCAAAGTGGTTGGGTGTGACGAACGTGGCCAGGGGGAGGATCTGCGCCTTCAATGCCTGGTCCGTGTCCAGGGCATGCCCGGGCTCCTGGCCCTTGCAGATGAGCACGGGATCCAGGACCACGTTGCGGAACTGTCCCGCCTCGAGGGCGCCGGCCACAGTGTTGATGGTGGCCGGGCTGCCCAGCATGCCGATCTTCACGGTTTCCAGCACCGACGTCGCGCCCGATTCCCGCCCGTAGGCCGCCGTCGTCGCCTCCAGCTGGTCTGCTATCACCTGCTGGTCCACCGGGACAAAGCGGTGGTTCCAGCTGTCGTTCGGGTTGAAGGACACGATGCAGGTGAGGTTGGCGATGCCAAAGACGCCGAGCTCCTGGAAGGTCTTCAGGTCGGCCTGGGCGCCGGCGCCGCCGGTGGCTTCAGAGCCTGCAATCGTCAGGACAACAGCGGGAGCGGCAGCGGGGGACTGGACGTCGGTGGGAACAGAAGTCATGGCACTATCCTGCCATCCGGCGTCGCCCGCCCGCTTTGTGTGCCTGAACAGCGTTCAATGGGAGAATTGGGCGGACAGTGCTAATACAGCCGGCGGCCGGCATCAACCCCGGACGCCCGAGCGAACCACTATGAACGGAATCCCCATGCCCTCAGGCTCAGGCCACAACGCCCTGCCCGAAACAACCCCGCCAGGCAGCGCAGCCAAGTTCGCCTCCATCGGTTCTCCCTACTTCGGGATCATGCTGGCGTCCATGGCGGTGGTACTGATCCTGTCCAACATCGGGGCGTCGAAGGGCGTAGCCATCGGGCCGATCATCACCGACGGCGGCTTCTTCCTCTTCCCGCTGGCGTACATCCTGGGCGACGTCATCAGCGAGGTTTACGGCTTCAGGGTGGCCCGCAAGGCCATTCTCACCACGTTTGCGCTGTCCGTCTTCGCGTCCCTCTGCTACGGGGTGATCATTGCCTTGCCCGGCTTTGACGACGAGTTTGGGACGTCAAAGCAGGCCGCGCTGGAAGGCGCATTGGGCCCGGTACCGCAGATTGTGCTGGCTTCGCTGCTTGCGTTCCTTGCCGGGCAGACCATCAACTCGTGGATCCTCGTCAAGATGAAGGCCCGTTCAGGTGAGAAGTCCCTGTGGGCGCGCCTTATGGGTTCTTCCGGTGCCGGCGAGTTCGTGGACACCCTTATCTTCTGCAGCATCGCGGCTTCCGTCATCGGCATTACCGACTTCGGGACCTTCGTCAACTACGTGGTGGTGGGCTTCGTTTACAAGACTTTGGTGGAATTCCTCTTCGTGCCCGTCACGTCGCTGGTCATCGGCTGGATCAAGAAGCGCGAGCCGAGCTACGGGGTGGTTCCCGCGCCCGCGGCCTGAGCCCCCGCCGCACCCGCCGACGCCTGCTGCCCGATTCGACGGTTCCCTGCGCACTCGACGTTCGAGATCGTCGCGCCTGCAGGGAACCGTCGAAACGGCGGTGCTCAGCCGTGCTCCGAGCCCTGGGCCAACGCACGCAGCACGCGGTACTTGAATTCGGCCTCGTTGAACAGGTCCTTCCACTCCACCCGGAGAAACGTCCAGCCTTCCTCCATCAGCGCTTTCCCGCGCCGGCGTTCCTCGAACAGGACCTCATTGGTGGGGCGGTACACGAAGTACTTTGACTTGCCATCAAATTCAAGGGCAACCTTGCGTTCCGGCCAGGCGAAGTCCAGCCGGTACCGTCCGAGTGGCGTGTGAACTTCGAACTGGGGGACGGGGACTTCTATTTTGAGCCTCACGAGCAGCTCCCGGGTGAGGCTCTCGCCGGCTGACTCTGAACGGGGGTCGGCAAGTTCAAGGGCCCTGCGCAGTGCCACCACTCCGTTGCGGCCTGCCAACGCGGCGCAATGACCCCTCAGGAGTGGAAGATCTGCGCCCAGCCTGGCAGCGTGATCCACCAGGATCACGGACTGCCGGAGATTGAACATCAGGCAGCAGTCCACCACCGTGCGTTCCAACGAAGTGCACGGCAAGCCGTCCACAAACGAGAAGTCGCGGCTGATAAGACTCCTGGTGTGGGCAACGACCCCATGCCCGTGTGAGACCTTGGACGGGCGACCCGATTGGGTCAAGTGCACCAGGTCATCGACGTCCCACAGGTGAAGCCGCCGCAAGCTGGCACCCGAGGTGTGGCTGTAAACAAACCCGCCTGCCGACGTCGTTCTGGTTCCGTGCGCGTGGGCATGGATGATTTGGCGACGGCGTCCGGCGGCTTTCAAGCCTGTCCACCAGGCGCTGCGCGCATAACAGCCACGCCGCACCCGCAGCAGGGTACCTTCGCGGACCAGTGCCGCAATGGCCCGGGAGTTCAGCCCCTGTTCGAGGAGTTCATCCGTCCGCCAGAGGTTCACCGACGGAGGAAGGGCAGCAAGTGTGGTCATGGCTCCACAATCGCCGGGCCGGCCTCGGCAGCCCAGGGCCGGACACCGCTATGTGGACAAGCCCGTTTCGACGGTTCCCTGCTCACTCGACGTTCGAAAGCGTCGCGCCCGCAGGGAACCGTCGAAACGGCGTCCGGGCACCATTCCGTCCGGCGCCCCGTTCGGGGGATTACGACGGCGGGACCAGCCTGAGTCTAGGAGTAGTACTGTCCCAGCGTCTCGGCCTTGAAGTCGAAGAAGGTGCCGGCCTCGATGGCCAGGCGGGCGTCGTCCACCATCTTCACCACAAAGCGCTCGTTGTGGATGGAGATCAGCGTGGCGGACAGCATCTCCTTGCCCTTGAACAGGTGGTGGATGTACGCCCGCGAGTAGTGGGTGCAGGTGTAGCAGTCGCAGCCGTCCTGGAGGGGGCCGAAGTCGCGCTTGTACTTGGCGCCGGACAGGTTGAACCGGCCCTGGGGCGTGTAGAACGCAGAGTTCCGGGCCACCCGGGTGGGGGAGACGCAGTCGAAGGTGTCGGCACCGTTCTCGATGGCGGTGAAGATGTCGTCCGGCTCGGAAATGCCCAGCAGGTGGCGCGGCTTGTCCTCCGGGAGTTCCTCGTTGCACCAGCGCACAATCGTTCCCAGGTTCTCCTTCTCCAGTGCCCCGCCGATGCCGAACCCGTCGAACGGCATGGCGCCCAGGTCCCGGCACGCCTTCCGCCGCAGGTCCTCGTACTGCGCCCCCTGGATCACGCCGAACAGGGCCTGGTACGGCTTGCCCACCCGCGAGGACGTCAGGCGGAAGTGCTCCTCAATGCACCGCAGTGCCCACAGCCGGGTGCGCTCCAGCGATTCCTCCTGGTAGCCGCGCGAGTTCTGCAACGTGGTCAGCTCGTCGAAGGCGAACATGATGTCCGCGCCAATCTGGTGCTGGACCTGCATGGAGATTTCGGGGGAGAAGCGGTGCTTGTCGCCGTTCAAATGCGATTTGAACCAGACGCCATCGTCATCGATGTGGGCGAGGCGTTCCTTGCCGGGGGCAACGGCGTCATCCGGCCCGGACGCGTCCACGGATTTCATGTCGATGACCTTTTTGAACCCGGATCCCAGACTCATCACCTGGAATCCGCCGGAGTCCGTGAAGGTGGGCCCGGACCAGTTCATGAACGCGCCAAGGCCGCCTGCCTCGTCGAGGATGTCGGCGCCCGGCTGCAGGTACAGGTGGTAGGCGTTGGCCAGCAGGGCCTGGGCGCCGAGGTCTGCCATGGACTCGGGCAGCACGGCCTTGACCGTGGCTTTGGTCCCGACGGCGATGAACGCCGGCGTCCGGATCTCACCATGGGGAGTGGTGATGGTGCCGGTGCGTCCCAGGAAGTGACCGCCGTTGGATGCCACCTGGGCAGCCGACGGCGGGCAGGTCTCGGCAAGGCGGGTGCCCACCCGGAACCCGAACTCAGACTGCCGCGCCGCTGCGCCCGGCGCCGCCTCGCGGGGGGACACAGGCCGGGACGAAGGCCCGGTTTCCGTCAGGGCGGCAGAAGGGGAAGGAGCAGAAGCAGGGTTGGCTGGCACCGTACCAGTGTGCCAGCAATCGTGCAGGCCCCTCAGCTCACCGGTTCGGATGTGGGGTAGTTCTCAGCCCGCCAGGAGTCCCAGGACGCGCGGATCGCATCGAGCCTGGCGGCACCAAGGCCGTACGTCGAGGCGATCACCAGGGACCCGCCGTCGGGCCGGACGTCGTCGATGGCAAGCTGGTCGGCGACCACCAGGAGGCCGTCACCGTGGTCCGCGTAGCTGTGCACCGTCAATCCCACCTGGTGGTTGGTCCGGTACCAGACCTTCCCGGAAATCTCTTCGCCGGTGGCCAGGGTCAGTTCGTAGTTGTCACCGCGGGAGGGGAGCTCGGCCAGGCCGAGTTTGTCGATGGCGGAGCCGGGTCCGCCCGGTAGCTGCAGGAACAGCGTATGGCGCTTGCCGTGCGGGTGGCGTTCCAGTGTGAAGCGGAGCTGCTGCAGGAATGTGAGCCAGCCCTGGGTGATGTCCTCGTCCCAGGCCGCCCATTCGGAGTTGTGGTCCACGGCGGCCCGGGTCACGCTGACCAGCGTCCCCTGGGGAACCGGCCTAAGCTCGAAGATGTCCCCGCCGTGGACCGTCAGGCTGGTGTGGTCCGGCGCTTCCTCCACGTCGGAGGAAAAGTAGATTTCCTTGATCTCGGCGTCCAGGTCCTCGGCTTGCCAGCCGTGCCATTGAGCGACTTTGGACGGTTCGCGCAGCATTGTCCAGACCTGCGGCGCGTCAGCATTGATCACCACGCTCAAATTGTTAGTCATAGCCCCGAATGTACAACTCCGGCCGGGTGCCGGGTAGAGGGAATTTACTTAGGCGCGGACAGCCTCAAGTTCGTTGCTGATGCGGCGTTCAAGTTCGCCGGACCCGATGGTTTCAGAACCTCCGTGGGCGCGGAGGAACAGCAGGGATTCGAGCCGCAGCAGCCGCCACTCCCGCTCGGCATCGTGGTTGGAGTTGTCGATGGACCGGAAAATTTCCTTGTCGTACAGGTTGGGCTCGTTCAGGGACCGCTGCCGGACCTTGGCGGCCATCCTCGCCTTGAACGGATCTGTCTCCTGGTTTTCCGGCGTCCGGATCAGCCTCTCGTAGACCTCTGCCCGCTCCTCCTGGCCGTCCTGCCGGCAGATGTAGCTGGACAGTGCCAGGGACGCCTCCACCGAGGTCCACCGGCCGGGATTCCCGTCGTACGGCAGGACGTTCAGCAGGTCCGCGACCGCCAGCGATCCGTCGGCGTCCTTGAGGGTGATGAAGAGTTCGTGGGCGAGGTCGCTGAGGTCCTTGAGGCAGCTGCCCGACTTAAAGTTCACGCCTTTCGCCAGCCGATCGGCCAGCAGCAGCACTCCCATAGCGTCCGGGTGCGCTTCCGCTGCGGCTTCCACCACCGATTCCGGTGTGCCCATCGGCGCCGGGATCAGGGCGAGTTCCTCCTCGCTGGGGCCGCTGGCCGCCGGCGGAACCGCGGGCAGCGGAGGGACGACGACGGCGGGAGCCACCGGTGCCGCAGCGGGGGTTTCGCCGGGCTGCTCCTGCCGGGCCTCCTCGGAAGGCTCCGCCGGCACGGGAAGCTGCGTCACGGCGTCGGACGCTCCGTCGGTTACCGTCACGGTGGTGCCCACGGCGATGCGCAGAGTGCCGCCGCCGGCAAGGCTGGCGAGTACCAGCGCGGGGGCGCCGAAATCGTCCGGTTCCAGTTCCACCTGGTGGATCTCCGCCGTCCGTTCACCGTCGGGCAGGAGGATGTGGCTGCCCGTGGTCAGGGATCCAGCCTGCTGTTCACGATGGTGCCGGGCGGCTGGTGTTTCGGTCATGGGAGTCCTTAAGTTCTCTTGCGGTCCGCCCTACAGTCTACAAAGGACGGTGCCGGAAATCGGGGACGCCGGGTGCGGCCGAGGGTGTCAGGACCCTACCCCCGCGAAGGCCAGGGCCTGCCGGATCAACCCGCCGCGCCCGCCCGTGAACTCCACCTGAACACCGGGACTGAGCACTTCCTCGGGGGTCATCCAGGTGAGTTCAAGGGCGTCCTGGCGGGGCTCGCATTCGCCCGTCACGGGGATCACGTAGGCCAGCGAGACGGCGTGTTGGCGCTCGTCGGTGAAGCCGGTCTGCGACGGGGCCGGGAAGTACTCCGCCACGGTGAAGGGGACCGGGCTGACGGGAAGCTGCGGGAACGCCAGCGGGCCAAGGTCCTTCTCCATGTGCCGGAGAAGGGCCGCGCGGATGGTCTCGCGGTAGATGACGCGGCCGGAAACGAGGGAGCGGACCATGGTGCCGTCCTCGTCAGCCTGGAGGAGTGTTCCCACTTCGTTGACGAAGCCCAGCGGATCCAGCCGGACGGGCACTGCCTCGACGTAGACCATGGGCAGCCGCCCGCGCGCCTCAAAGAGGTCTTCTTCGGAGAGCCAGCCGGGATTCGGGTCAGGGGTGCGCACGTTCATGGTTAAGTTCTACCCCATGGGACGCCGCTCGGAGATCCATACCGTGGCCGGCACGTGGGGCGCGGCGGCGCCGGCATCCGGGTTGGGCACGTGGAGCGTGCTGCCAAATGCTTCCTCCGTAATGCCGGCTTCGAACCCTGCCGAGGCGAGGCGTTCCCGCAGCGGTTCCAGGTTGCCGTGGTACTCAAAGCCGAGCCCTGAGCGGGGCGTCCCCGACGCCGGGCGCACCAGGAGGACTCCTCCGTTCTTGGCGGTGAAGTCGGCAGTTTCGTCAGCGTCCGGCACGGGACGCGGGCGGGCGCCGACGTGCCGCAGCGTCTGCGCAGCGGAGGCGGTGTCCTCCGTCAGCCAGACCCCGACGACGGCGAGGGCCGGGTCCGCGCCGCCGCCCTGGGCGTCGAGGGCGGCCGGATCAGCCAGGAAACTGAAACCATCCGGCGCGGTGATTTTGCAGGCTTCGCCGTGGTCTGCCGTGATGATTTCCGCCGGCGGGGTTCCCTCATCTGCCGCCGAGAGATTGGTGCGGCGCGCAAACTCGGCCAGGTCTCCCACCTCCACCGCCAACGCGGTGGTTCCGTCCCCCGCTGTCCCTTCGGGCACGTCATGGAGGGCAAGGCGGCCCGAACCGGCGTCAAAAACGCGGAAACCGCCGTCGCCCTCGGTCAGGACCAGGCCCAGGGCGGTAAGGAGCCGGTCCCAGGACTCGATCTTGGATGTGAAGTGGAGGGGTCGGACGCGCAGCATGGCTTCTCCTTCGGTTAGTCATGGGACTTTGGTGCCATCCTGCCACCTGGTTCGCCGGGTGTCGCCGCGCTTGTGCCGCCGGGTTGCAGGAGCAGAATAGGGCCATGGCCGTTGAACTTGAGGAACTGCTGGTTCCGGACGCCCCCGCCTGGCGCAGGTGGCTGGAGGAAAACCACAAAACCAGCCCCGGAGTATGGCTCGTCCTGCATAAAAAGGGCGGACAGGTCACCGAACTGGACTATGCGGCGGCGCTGGACGAAGCCCTGTGCTTCGGCTGGATCGACGGCCAGGCCAGGCGCCGGGACGGTGAAAGTTCCTTCCAGCGGATGACGCCGCGGGGACCCAAAAGCCCGTGGTCGGCACGGAACGTCACCTATGTGGCGCGGCTGGAGTCCGAGGGCCGGATGGCCGACGCCGGGTGGGCGGCGGTGAACGCTGCCAAGGAGGACGGCCGCTGGGACAAGGCCTACGAGGGACAGGCCAACGCCGAAGTCCCGGCGGACCTGGCAGCGGCAATAGCCGCGGTTCCGGCCGCCCAGGCAATGTTCGACGTCCTCACCAGGACCAACCGGTTCGCACTGATCTACCGGACCAACTCAGTGAAGCAGGCCGCCACCCGGGAGCGGAAGATCGCCGGGTTTGTGGAGATGCTGGCCCGCGGCGAGGCGCCGTATCCGCAGAAGAAGCGCCCCCCTGGAGTGTCAGGGTGATCGTTCGGCGATGGTGATCGAGGCGGCGGCCTCGATGGCCATCCAGGCCTGCAGCTGCGTGGAGAGTTCGACGACGGATCCGGGCGGGTACGTGGCGTCCGCCGGGTCTGCGGCGTGCATCGAGAAGATGGGCCTTCCCGCCTGTCCCTTGCGGAGTGGTCCATCGCCGGGGCCGGCAGGCCGCTTTCCGTCCCAAAACGCGACGGCAGTGTCAACCACCAGCCGGGCAGCGGTAGTCCGCGTCCGCTCGGGAAGCCTGGCATCGGCTGCGGCGAGGGCCAGGTAACGGCACAGGATCCCGGTGAACAGGCCGCCGTCGCCCGTTCCGTCGCAGCGCAGGACCTTCCTGGGAGCCCCCTCGGGGTGCACGGCTGCAGAGGCGTTCCGTACCGGAACGGTCAGCAGCCTGTCTACTCCTTCCACGAGTGCAGCCGCCCTCACAAGGTTCGCTTCCCCGCCCAGCTCAAGCAGCGCGCCCAGGACCGGGCCCTGGTTGTAGGTGTAGACCGCCCTGTCGATCAGCACATTCCCTTCGGAACTGAGCCGGGCGCCGTCGAAGTACAGGTCCTGGTCCGGATCAAAGAGGGTGGCGTCCAGCCAGTCGAGCAGTGCCTGCGCCTTTGCAGGGTGGCCGGTGCGGGCATAGTAGAGGGCAATGGGTGCAGTGGCGGGCGTGTTTTTGAAGTCCCGCTTTTTGCTCCAGAAGGCACCCCCGCCCATGTCACCGGTGCAGGCAGCGTCGAACTGCAGGGTCAGGGAAGTACGGACGCGTGCGTTGCGCCGCCGCCCCCGCGTGCCCGTTTCCTCTGCCAGCGTGTCGAGCCGGAGGACGGCAAGGGCGAGCCAGGCCATGTCGTCGTAGTAGTTGTTGACGAAGGTGAAGGCGTTGCGCAGCCACATTCCGGTCAGCAGCCGGGAGGCCAGCCGCCCGGCGCCGGGGTTGCTGGGGCCGTCGAATCCCGAAGCCGGGGTGGCGCGGTTCCCCAGTTCCCGCCGGCCCGCATCCACCAGGCAGTCGACGTAGTGGGCCTGCCACCAGTAGTGCCAGGGCTGGAGCAGTGTCCCCTTCAGGCCGAACCGCCAGGCAGGGGACGGCCACTTCCCCACGGCGAGGTGCGTGCCCGGAAGGAAGAACAGCTTCCTCCCAAAGAGTGCAGTCACTGCGCGGGCGGCGACGTTGGCCCTTTCCTGCCAGTCAACGGGAGAAGGAGCAGCCGCGGAAGTCATGGCTTCCACCCTAGCGGGGCCGCGGCGTGGCGATGGCTCGTTGTGCGGACCCGCAGCAATTTCAGTTAACATGCACTAACTAATGCTTCGCGGTTTCCTGCGGAAGCAGTCACGCATCAAGGAGGATGTATGGACGTCACTGGCAGCGTTGCGCTGGTTACCGGAGGCGCCTCGGGCCTGGGAGCCGCCACGGCCCGCAGGCTGTTCGACGGCGGAGCAACAGTGGTGCTTGTTGACCTTCCGTCCTCGGCAGGGGCAGCTTTCGCGGAGGAGCTGAACGGCGACGCGCTGAACAGTGCGGCTTTGAACAGTGCAGCTTTGAACAGCGGCGGCGGCAACGGCCGGGACGGCAGCCCGGAAGGAAGCCCGGGAAAATCGGCTGTCTTCGTGCCGGCGGACGTGACGAGCGAAGCCGAGGTACAGGCCGCCGTCGATGCCGCCACGGCACTGGGACCGTTGCGGATTGTGGTCAACTGCGCCGGCATCGCCACCCCCGGCAAGGTGCTGGGCCGGGAGGGCGTGCTTCCGCTGGAGGCGTTCAACCGGGTGGTCCAGGTAAACCTGGTGGGGACCTTCAATGTGGTGCGATTGGCAGCAGCGGCGATGGTCGCCACCGAACCCGCCACCACAAAGCTGGGTGGACCCGAAAGGGGCGTCATCATCAATACCGCTTCCGTGGCCGCCTTTGAGGGGCAGATCGGCCAGCCTGCTTACGCAGCCTCCAAAGGCGCTGTGGCGGCCATGACCCTTCCCATCGCACGGGAGCTCGCGCGCTCGCTGGTCCGGGTGGTGGCCATAGCTCCGGGGATCTTCGAAACGCCGATGATGGCGGGGCTGCCGCAGGAAGCGCAGGATTCCCTGGGTGCCCAGGTGCCGCACCCCTCCCGGCTGGGCAGGCCCGACGAATACGCCAGCCTGGTGGCGCACATTGTGGACAACGCCATGCTGAACGGTGAAACCATCCGGCTCGACGGCGCCATCCGGATGGGACCCAAATGACAAGCCCCTCCTACCCGGCCGCGGAAAGCCTGTCCGGCCTGCCCTCGGCGGACTTCTTCGCCGTCGAGTCACTGCTGAACCAGACCGAGCGGGAAAAGCTGGCAGAACTGCGCGGGTTCCTGGCAACCGAAGTTGCACCTTACGCGGGGGACTGGTGGAACAAGGCCGAGTTTCCGGCGCACATCCTGCCCAAACTGGCCGCCCTGCAGCTCAGCACCCCGGCACAGCGCGGCTACAGCCATCTGTTTGCCGGGCTGGTGATCGCCGAGATGACGCGTGTGGACACCTCGATCGCCACTTTCTTCCTGGTCCATCACGACCTTTTTGTTGAGTCGCTGTACGCCTTCGGCACCGCCGACCAGAGGCACCGGCTGCTGGAGGACGCCTCGAACCTGCGCATCACCGGTGCCTTCGCCCTGACCGAACCGAACCACGGCTCCGACGTAGCCGGCGGCATGGAGACGCGCGCCAAGAGGATCTCGTCCGCCACGGGAAAGCCCGACGATGGCGGGGACACCTGGGTGCTGAACGGGGCGAAGCGGTGGATCGGCAACGGGACGTTCTGCGACTACATGCTGGTGTGGGCGCGGGACGAGGCTGACCGATCAGTGCGGGGCTTCATCGTGGACGCCACCCTCCCGGGGGTCAGCCGGTCCCGGATCGAAAACAAGATAGCCCTGCGGACCGTCCAGAACGCCGACATTGTTCTTGATAACGTCCGGGTAGCTGAAGCCGACCGCCTCGCCGCCATCAACAGCTTCGAGGACACCAACGAACTGCTGCGCGGCTCGCGCATCATGGTTGCCTGGCAGGCCGTGGGGCAGCAGTTGGCGGCGTTCGATGTTGCCCGGCAGTACGCCGTTGAACGCCGCCAATTCGGACGCCCGCTGGCGCAGTTCCAACTGGTCCAGCAACAGCTCGTGACCATGCTCGGCAACGCCGTGGCGAGCATGGGCATGATGGTTGGCCTTGCCAGGCTGCAGGACGAAGGCGCCGCTGACATGCCGCAGGTGGCCCTAGCCAAGTCCTACCTCAGCGCCCGGATGCGTGAGACCGTGGCGCTGGGCCGGTCAATCCTTGGCGGAAACGGCATCGTGACCGATTACCGGATGGCGAAGATTTTCGCGGACGCGGAGGCCATCTACACCTATGAAGGATCGTTTGAAATCAACACCCTGATAGTTGGCCGCGCCGTCACGGGGGTGTCCGCCATCGTCTAGTCCCCGGCAGAATACGGCTGCAGCTCGCCCGCCTCAACCCGCACGTCCAGCGAGTTGTTCTTTACGGGCATGGGGCAGGTGCCGTAGGGGGTGAAGGCGCTGGGGTAATTAATGGCGCGGTTGAAATCGAGGACCACCGAGCCGTCCGGCCGGGGCCTCGGCAGGGCGAGTTTGCGCCAGTCATCGGTGGTATCGCCGTTGGTTTCGTCGTGGAACGTGACGGTCAGGGCGCCGAGCTTTTCCTCCTCCGCCTGCAGCCGGCATTCGTGGGGGCTGTCCGGAAGGCGGAACACCACCTCGCCCACCGTGCGGTGGATGCCGTCCACCAGGGGATTGGCCGTCGCGATGGGCACGTCCACCCGCTCTGGGTAGGGCTCGAACCTGCCGGCCACCTCCCAGCGGGGGTCATACCCGTAGGTGGGGACGCCGTCGAATTCGGTGAAAATGGGGGAGCCCTCGTCCCTGGTGCGGATGGCGTACCTGCCTCCGCGCACGGCCAGCTCAACCACCACCTGCGTCCCGTCCACGCCGCCGAACCGGACCCACATCAGCGACTCCTCATCGGCGAGCGCGGCGGACACCGTCCCACTGACGGGTTCGCCCGACTCCACCAGGGACAGCCCGTCCTCCGGCACTGCGGTGAGTGCCGCCGTCGTACCGTCCGTTGCCCACAGCCCGGGCGCCAGCTCGACGGCGGCCGGGGAGTCCTCCAGCCACTGGAAGGAGGTGAGAGTCAGCCAGCCGTGGCGGGCGGCGAGGGCCTTGTTCCGGTTGTCACGGAAGCGCTGCCAGCGCTCCAGCTTGGCGGCGGGAATGGTGCTCATGGTTCCTTTCGCAGATCTTCTTGCCCCGGCTACAACTGCCCGGGCCGGATGTTCATTCCGCGGTGACGGTGTCTCCACTGTTGAATAGGCTGCGTGGATATTTTGGCAGGAGTAAGCGGTGAGTCGCTTAGGGCGCTGACCTGGATCAGTGCGGTTGTCTGTGGAGCGGCAGTGCTGGTGTGCCGGCGGCGCCGCCCGGACCAGGCGCTGCTGGCCGCCGTAATGGTGTTTATGGCCGCGAGCGTGGGCGCAGGCATCTATGTCCTGAACCATTTGAGCGACGGACGCTGGGGCGGTGACGCGCAGGCCAAGCTTAGTGCGCCGTCGTTGTCCGGTGCGCCGGTGGTGGGGGACTTTCTTAAGCCTTTGGAAGGGGCGCTGGGCGGCATGGCGGACGGCGTCAACGATTTCATAGACTTCCGGTCGGCCCTTCCGGTGGCTTTGGACTACTTTGCGGCGGCAGGCTGGGCATTGGCAGCGGCCGTACCGGTGGGGCTGCTGGTCCTTGCGGCCAACGCCCGGGCCGCACGGCGGCGGAATGCCGCACTGGCCCGCTACAGTTCCGAGATGGAAGCGCTCCGGGTGGAGCTGGAGGGCGTAAAGCGCCATGTCGGTTACCCCGGGAACGACATTATCTGAGACAAATTGCCCCGGGGCCCCGGACTGCGGGTAGCATCTTTAGCTAGTAACGTGGCTCACAGTATCCAGCGCAGTGTACGAGCCAAGTCCGAAACCCTCGAAAGATAGCTTCCATGGCTCACACTGCAGCACATCCCGAAACAGATCTTGCCTCCGAACTGAGGGCAGACGTCCGCCGCGTCTCCACCCTCCTGGGTGAATCCCTGGTCCGCCAGCACGGGCCGGAGCTCCTGGACCTCGTGGAGCAGGTCCGCCTCCTCACCAAGGAATCCAAGGAAGCGGCCCGCGGGGGTGCGGACGCCACCGGGCCGTGGAGCGCGCACGACGTCGTGGCCCAGGTCCGCGAACTCCTCGGCTCCCTGCCCATCGAGCAGGCCACCGACCTGGTCCGTGCCTTCGCCTTCTACTTCCACCTCGCCAACGCGGCTGAACAGGTCCACCGAGTACGGGGCCTGCGGACGCGGGCGGAGAAGGACGGCTGGCTCGCAAAAACCGTCGCCGAAATCGCGGAGCAGGCCGGGCCCGGCGTGCTGCAGGAAGTGGTCAACGGGCTCGATGTCCGGCCGATATTCACCGCGCACCCCACTGAGGCCTCGCGCCGCTCCGTGCTGGACAAGATCCGCAAGCTCTCCGACGTGCTGGCCCAGCCCACCGCCGAGGGCACCACGGCCCGCCGCCGCCAGGACCGCCAGCTCGCCGAGATTATTGACCAGATGTGGCAGACGGATGAACTCCGCCAGGTCCGGCCCACCCCGGTGGACGAAGCCCGGAACGCGATTTACTACCTGGGCGGCATCCTCACGGACGCCATGCCCGAAATGCTGACAGAACTCTCCGAACTGCTGGGCGAACACGGTGTCAGCCTCGCCTCCCAGGACGCCCCCATCCGGTTCGGTTCCTGGATCGGCGGCGACCGTGACGGCAACCCCAATGTCACCGCGGCAGTAACCCGGGAAATCCTGCAGATCCAGAACCAGCACGCGGTGCGGATCAGCATCGGCATGATGGATGAACTGATCTCCATCCTCTCCAACTCCACCGCCCTCGCCGGCGCGGACCAGGCCTTGCTGGATTCCCTCGATGCCGACCTGAAGAAGCTGCCCGGGCTGGACCGGCGGGTCCTGGAGCTCAACGCCCAGGAGCCCTACCGGCTGAAGCTCACGTGCATCAAAGCCAAGCTGATCAACACCGGCAAGCGAGTAGCGGCAAACTCCAATCACGAGCATGGCCGGGACTACAGCGGAACCGACGAACTCCTGGCGGACCTCGAACTGCTGGAACTCTCACTCCGAAACCATTCGGCGTCGTTGGCTGCCGATGGCGCCCTTGCCCGAGTCCGCCGGGCCGTCGCGTCCTTCGGCCTGCACCTGGCCACGCTGGACATCCGCGAACACGCCGACCATCACCACGACGCGGTGGGCCAGCTGATGGACCGGATTGGCGGCCCGGGACTGCGGTACGCCGAGCTGAGCCGCAAGGAACGCTTTGAGGTGCTGGGCTCCGAGCTTGCCTCACGCCGTCCGCTGTCCGGCCACCCGATCAAGCTCGACGGCGCCGCGGACGGCACGTACGACGTCTTCCGGGAGATCCGGCGCGCCCTGCGCATGTATGGCCCGGATGTCATCGAGACCTACATCATTTCCATGACTCGCGGTGCCGACGACGTACTGGCCGCTGCCGTCCTGGCGCGTGAGGCCGGCCTGGTGAACCTCTTCGGCGAGAAGCCCTACGCCAAGATCGGGTTCGCGCCATTGCTGGAGACAGTGGAGGAGCTTCGCGCCTCGGCGGAAATCGTGGACCAGCTGCTCTCCGATCCTTCCTACCGCGAACTCGTGCGGCTCCGCGGGGATGTCCAGGAGATCATGCTGGGGTACTCGGACTCCAACAAGGAGTCCGGCGTGATGACCAGCCAGTGGGAGATCCACAAGACCCAGCGCAAGCTGCGGGATGTGGCCGCCAAGCACGGCGTGCGCGTGCGCCTGTTCCACGGCCGCGGCGGCTCCGTGGGCCGCGGCGGCGGGCCCACCTACGATGCCATCCTGGCCCAGCCCAACGGAGTCCTGGAAGGCGAAATCAAGTTCACCGAACAGGGCGAGGTCATCTCGGACAAGTACTCGCTGCCCGAGCTGGCCCGGGAAAACCTCGAGCTGTCCCTGGCTGCCGTGCTGCAGGGTTCGGCCCTGCACCGGGATCCGCGCACCTCCGCAGACCAGCGGGAACGGTACGGGCACGTGATGGAAACCATTTCCGACGCCGCCTTTGAGCAGTACCGGAACCTGATTGACGATCCCGACCTGCCGGCCTACTTCCTGGCGTCCACGCCCGTGGAACAGCTGGGCTCCCTGAACATCGGCTCCCGTCCTTCCAAGCGCCCGGATTCCGGCGCGGGGCTTGGCGGCCTGCGCGCCATCCCGTGGGTGTTCGGCTGGACCCAGTCCCGCCAGATCGTCCCCGGCTGGTTCGGCGTCGGGTCCGGCCTCAAAGCTGCCCGTGAGGCAGGGAACTCCGCGCAGCTGGTGGAGATGTGGGAAAACTGGCACTTCTTCCGGTCCGTGCTCTCCAACGTGGAGATGACCCTCGCCAAGACCGACATGGACATTGCCGGCTACTACGTGTCCACCCTGGTTCCGGAAAAACTGCACCACATCTTCCGGGCTATCCGCGAGGAATACGAGCTCACCGTGGCCGAGGTCCGGAACCTGACAGGCGAGAACCTCCTCCTGGAGGCCCAGCCCACACTCAAGCGCTCTCTGGAGATCCGCGACCAGTACCTGGACCCCATCAGCTACCTGCAGGTGGAACTCCTCCGCCGCGTCCGCGCAGAAGCTACCAACAAGGCCGATGGCATCAGCGGGGCCGAGATCGACGAACGCCTCCAGCGGGCCATGCTCATCACCGTCAACGGTGTGGCGGCCGGCCTCCGCAACACCGGGTAACCCCCAACCCCGCTCCCATCCGGCGGCTTATTGGCGAACGCCCGCTCAACTGGTGAGCGGGCGTTCGCGTTTTTCCTGCCAAAAGTGAGCGCGCGTCTGGGTAGGGTTGGGGGCATGCCTTCGTTCCAGACCCGCCTGAAAATCACTGGCTTGCGCCCCGGCAATCTGCCCGAAGCCGTTATGGAGGCAGCGGTGGAGGCACTGGAAACACGTCACCATGTGGAGTCGAACCAGTTGCAGATCGCCGGCGGGGTGCCCCAGCTGAACCTGCGCTTCCTCGTGGAGGCTACGGAATACAGCGGTGAGAACCAGCAGGCGCTGGAGTCGGCAGCCATGATGCGCGACGCCGTCGAACGCGTTGCGCTGACCGGCTCGCTGATGGTGCTGCGGCGCAGCCGTGGCCGCTGGGCGCCTGTTTAGGGCGGGCTAGGCCTCGTCCCGGCGCCCTACGCATTGGCCTGGTTGGGCTGCCCGACCGGTTCAGTCCTGGCCGCAGGTACCGCTATGCCTGAGGAAGGTGGAGGGTGGCGGCGCCGACAGTCGTCCCTCGCTGATGGCAGGTCCTGCCTAAAGCTGGATCTCTACGGAACTGCCTCGACCACAGGAGACACCCTGGCCTCTGCCCTGCGAGGGTCCTGAGCGGGCAGGCAACCCTCCGGTCGGTGTAGGTCCTGAGATGGCTGCTCAGCGCGAGCCAAGGTTTGTCGCATAGAAAGCACAAGATTTTCGTAGGAATCGGCATCGTGAACCAAATCCCGTTCTTGCATCCAAGATCCGTGTCTACAGTTACTGGGGTCAGCGCGGCAAAAGAGAATCTGCTGGTCCCGCTCAGGGGAGTTGTATCCGGACGGTGCTGCCGCGCGGATGACACCAATTGAAGGCCGGGGGGCAATCAGAATGAGTCTAGAGGAACGCCAAAAACTGGTGTTTGCAGCGAAGGACGGCCTGTCGTGGCGGTCCCCAGTTCTTCAAAAAGACCTTAATCGTTCAGCCATTTGTATCGCTAGTCTTTCGACTTGCCCTGGCGCAGGTTGAAGCCACCGATATAGAACTCCACGACGACCACGCCACCGCCCCGTGACCACACCGAGACTGCGTCGCGTGTTCATGCGGCCTTTACTCCAAAGATCTCCGAACGGAAATTGCATGAAAAAGTTTTCGTCCTATGCGCCTTTAGCTGTTATTTCCGTTGTCGTTGGATCGATAGCTCTATTTATAACCCCTGCTGTTGCTCATGTTGATCTCACGGTTGATGATTCGCTCGCCCAAACTCCTTTCCATACCTCTGCTCTACCTGAAGGGGAGAACAGGTATATTGTGAAATACGTCAATGATGTGAATGCGGAAGCCGAGTCGGACTCGCTGGGACTAAAAGGGATCGAAGTAAAAGGTACTCTTTCCCACGCAATGAAAGCTTCAGTAGTTGTCGCGACACCTAAGGAATTGGAGTCCCTGGAAAACTCAAAAGACGTAGCCTCAATCGAACTTGACAGTCGTGCTTCGATTTCAAGTTCTACTTCTATCTGGGGGCTTGACCGAGTAGATCAACGATCTGGAAGAGACGGGCAGTACAGCATCGGTGATGAAGGCGCCGGGGTGAATGTCTACGTTGTTGATACCGGGTTGTACCTTTCCCATTCAGAATTTTCCGGCAGGATTCCTGCAATGTGGAACGGAATCAATGATGGCAAAGGGGTTAACGACTGCAACGGTCATGGAACACATGTCGCCGGAAGCGCCGCCGGAACAACTTATGGCGTTGCCAGGAAAGCGAACATCATCCCCGTCCGAACGCTTGAGTGCGACGGGAGTGGGTGGTCTTCAACCGTCATGGCGGGGATTGACTGGGCGATTTCACACCATGTTTCTGGCCAGCCAGCCGTGATGAACCTAAGCGTTGGCGGCTTTACCAATGCTTCATTTGAGGAGGCCGTTCAAAGCGCGGTGAATGATGGAATTACAGTAGTAGCAGCAGCAGGCAACTCCGGTGCAGATGCCTGCACCACTTTCCCCTCCCGAGTTCCATCTGCCATTACTGTCGCAGCAACGACTATCAACGATGCTCAAGCTTCATGGTCCAACTACGGTTCTTGCGTTGATATTCAGGCTCCCGGAGTGTCCGTCAGGTCTGCGTGGAACAGCTCTCCTACCGGATACAACACTTTGGATGGCACCTCAATGGCTACTCCACACGTTTCTGGTGCAGCCGCAATTCTGCTTTCCCGTCACCGTTCGCTGTCTCCAGCAGAAGTTCAGCAGACAATAATCAATAACGCTACTACGGGTTTAGTCAGTAGCAACAAGGGTGCAACTCCTAACAGGTTGCTATTTGTACCGTCTCCCACTCCCAACCTTCCCTCCTGCTCATCTCTGAAACTCGGCGATGCATGGGCCGGAGTAGGGACACATTGTGGGCTGCAAGGAACAGCACCTTCTGTTCTCTCTACCGCGGAAGCGACTGCAGCTGTAACTGAATCTCCTGCCCCCGTCGTAACTGCCGTTGAATCTCCTGCTCCTGTTTCTGCTGCCAATCTCACTCCCCAGGCTACTGAGGCGGCGCCTGCCCCTGCCCCTGCTGATGAGCCCTCTCATCAGGTTGCATCCAGTTTCGCCCCATCCTCATCCGATGCCGGCAACGCGGAGCAGGAAGTGTCGATGGTTGAACCGGAAGTGCTTGCACCTCCGGCGGCAGCGGACCGGGTCAGTAACGAACCCGAAACGGCAGCTTCGGCAACAGCGGCTGCAGCTTCTGCTCCATCACCACGTGGTGCTTCAGCTGTCGCTCCCGTCGGGGGCGCATTAGCAGACCCCACGGAGGGTAAGGACGTCACTCAGGATCACAACCCGATTTGGGCAGCCGCGGTCGGATCGGTTCTTTGTGGAGCGGCTATTACATATGGATCCAGGAGACTTAGATTCACTAAAGGGCGCTGACAATGCAAACAATCCGCTCCGCCGTATACGCAACATCACATTGTTTACAACGTCCTGGGAGTTACACCTAGGCCAGTGGGGGCTCCGGCTCCTCAACCGGCGATCTGCTGCCGCGCCGCCGCGTCACAATGATGCCGACGACGACGCCGATCACCAGTCCCATCGCCACGCCGATCAGCGAGCTGGCCCAGAACGGCAGGCCGGTTGCTGAGCCGGTGAAGTAGCCCAGGCCCACCAGCCAGCAGGCCCAGAGCATCGCGCCGAGCCCTGCGCACAGGCTGAAGCCGCGGACCGAGACGTTGGCGATCCCGGCAGTGGCGGACGTGGCCAGCCGTCCGCCCGGAATGAACCTGGCTCCGATGATGGCTCCGTACGTGGACGAGCGCCCGGCCCTGGCAATCGCCTCGTGGATTCCGGAGTGCACGCGCCGGCCCCAGGTCCAGCGGTCCAGGATGTGGCTCAGCCGCCGCCTGAACAGTTGGAACACCACAACGTCGCCGAGCCAGGAAGCCAGGGCGGACAGGGCCAACACCAGGAACACGTTGGCCCGGCCGTCAGCGGAAAGTGCCCCGCCGGTGATCACCACCATCTCGGACGGGACGGGCGGAAAGATGGCGTCGCCGAGCACGATGGGGATGATCCAGAAATAGATGGCCGTTCCCCAGCTGTCTGCGTAGCCGTTGTCCATTGCCACAACGTACCGCAGATCCAGGTAACTGGCTCAGTGCCGGACGAAGTTGGACACGAGGTCGCTGAGCTGGTCAGAAGGCGGAACTCTAAGTTCGTCGTAGAGCCGGTCAGCAAACATCGTGTAGGCGCGGACCGCTGCAGCCCTGTTTCCGGCGCCAAGGTGGGCCTGGACCAGCAGCAGGTGGGCAGATTCCCTCAGGGGTTCGATGCCTGCCACAGGAGCCCGGACAGGAAGCTTCGGTGGCGGCACCCGAATAATCCCACGGTCTTTTGAGAGGGATTGGCATGACGGTGACTCTCGGATTGGAGTGGCACTTAAGTCCGCTGGGGGCTTGGCGGTTGCGCCGCAGGCGCTCGGCTGAACTACCAGGCGCTGCAGCCGGAAACCCGGGAGGCGTGGCTGCACGCTTCCGCCGCGGTGATGCGCGGGCTCTAAGCCGTCAGCGGGTAAGGAAGGAACCGGCGGCCTCGCTGAGCTGCAGCCGGCTGCGGTACTCCACCGGCTTCCCGGAAATGGGGTCCACAAACCGGATGCCGCGGGCCAGGAGCTGCAGCGGCTTGGTGTAGTCGTCCGGGGCCTTGTCCAGCAGCTCGGGGTAGAACGCGTCGTTGACGATCCCCAGCCCCAGGGACGCCATGTGAACCCGCAGCTGGTGGGTCTTGCCGGTGTGGGGTTCCAGCCGGTACAGCGCCCGCCGCGCGGGACTTTCGCAGCCCGCAGCGGCGGCGGAAGCACCGGCGTCGAACGTTTCCAGCCGCTCAATCCGCGTTTCCGCGTTTGGCTCGCCGTCAATCACTTCGGCCAACAGATAACTGCGGGACTTGGTCATGCGGTTGCGCACCACCACGGGAAATTCGACCGCGGGATACCCATGGGCTGGCTCTGCGGCGGACACGCACTCGTAGTCCTTCTGAACCTGTCGTTTCTCAAAAAGCACCTGGTACTTGCCGCGGGTGTCAGGGTTCGTGGAGAGAAGCAGGACGCCGGCCGTCATGCGGTCCAACCGGTGCATCGGAATCAGGTCCGGGAGGTCCAGCTGGTTGCGCAGGCGCACCAGGGCCGATTCCTGGATGTAGGTCCCGCCCGGCGTGGTGGGCAGGAAGTGCGGCTTGTCCACCACCAGCAGGTGCTCGTCCTGGTGCAGGATGCCCAGCTCCACGGGAATGCGGGTCTCGGGCGGCAGTGTCCGGTAGTACCAAATGAACGTGTGGTCCTGCAGCGGAGTGGAGCGGCTGAGCGGTGCGCCGCCCTCGCCAACGATCTCTCCGGCGTCGAACCTGTCTTCAATGCCCTGCGGATCGATATGCCCCCAGCGGTGCATCATGTAGTCCATTGCGGTTTCCCACGGGCCCTCCCCGGGAAGGCGCAGGCGGGTGGCGTTGACGCCGTCGCGCACGGGGAGGGGGGATTGCATCACCTTCCAATTCTACGGGTTGGGTCAGGCGGCCCAGCCACGCGCGACGGCGTCCAGCGCTGAGCTGTACGCGGCCGCCCAGTCCGCGTCCGGCGGCCCCACCTGCGCCAGTTCCAGGCTCATCAGTCCGTGCACCTGGCCCCAGATTGCGAAAGCGACCATCTCAACCGGCGCCGGCCGCAGGGCGCCCTCGGACTGTGCGGCAGCAACGGCCTCCATGAGGGGTTCCATGGACCCGGCCGCCACCTCCGGGCTGGGCTGGCAGTCCACGTACGCCGCCAGCGCGCCCCCGAACATCAGCCGGTAGAGTGCCCGATGCTCCAGCGCCCACACTCTGTAGGCGACACCAAGCCCAAGTAATCCTCCCGTGGCAGCAGCACGCTGGGAGTCGCCGAAGGACCGGAACCCGTCATCCACCACCGCCGTCAGGAGCTGTGACTTCCCGCCGAAGAGGGAGTAAACGGCTGTGGTGGAAGTACCGGCCGCCGATGCCACATCCCGCAGAGTCACTCTGGCCGGCCCGTCCCGGTCCACGAGTTCGGCGGTGACGCTCAGCAGTTGCTGCCGCAAGGAATCGTTGTGCACCAAAGGTCTTGCCATGAAACCTATTGTTTCATAACCTTGTTTTGTAACGCTGTTACGTAACAGTATGACCGGAACCAGGACCAAGGAGCATCCCGTGGCGCAGAACGTTTTTTCCGGCCGGTACACCGCAGACCCGGGCCGTGACTCAGTCACCGTCTTCCTTATCGGCATGCGCGCAAACCGCTGGTGGAAGGCAGGTACGGTGGGCAAGGTCGCTGCTGCCATGCCCCGGATGCTGCAGCATCTGGCGGGGGACCCGTCGTCGGGGATGCTGGGATATGAGCAGTGGTTCGGGCGGACCACCATGCTGCTCAGCTACTGGGAGAGTCCGGAACACCTGCGGAAGTTCGCCGCGGACCGGGAATCCCCGCATCTGGAGCCCTGGCGGCGCTTTATGAAGGAAACGGCCGGGAGTGGCGACGTCGGTGTCTGGCATGAGACCTATCAGGTGCCCGCGTCCGGAATCGAGGTCATTTACAACGGAATGCCCCTGTTTGGGCTGGCCAAAGCCACCGCACATGTTCCTGTTAGGGCCGGCACCAGCACGGCAAAGCAGCGCTTGGGCAGATCGGCCCGGCCGTCACCCGTCACGCAATAGCAACGGCGGGGGCGTCCTTGAGGGTCCGCCGGAGCTGGGGTGCAGCATTTAGCCGGTCTTGAGCCGATCGCAGGGCCAGCACCGCAACCTCCAACGTCTCCGGCGGCAGCGTAAAAGGCACGCGCAGGTAGCGCTCGAAAGCACCGCCAACCCCGAAGCGCGGCCCTGCAGCCAACCGGATCCCGAACTCGGGGGCGATGACCGTCAGCGCAGTGCTGATCGGGGCGGACAGCCTGCACCAGGCGGACAGGCCGCCGGAGGGGTAAGCCACCTCCCACTCCGGCAGGTGTCCTGCCAGCAAATCCAGCAGGGCAGCCCGACTGTCACGGAGCGCCGTGAGGCGGGCCGGCAGCGGCTCATCCAGCGCGCGGACCAGGTGCGCCGCGGCCAGTTGCTCCATGACTGGTCCACCCAGATCCAGGGACGTCCGCGCCGCCGCGAACCGCTGGATGAGATCTTCCGACGCCCGGATCCACCCCGTGCGGAGACCGCCCCAGTGGGACTTGCTGAGTGAGCCGATGGTCACCACTGCAGGACTGAAGGCCGCCGCCGGAGTCGTCTCGACACCGTCGAGGTTCAGTTCCCGCAAGGTCTCATCCACCACCAGTGTTGTTCCGGCCGCAGTTGCCGCCCTGACCAGATGGCGCCGTTGGAAATCGGGCATCATGTGGCCGGTGGGATTGTGGAAGTCCGGCACCACGTACGCGAGCTTGGGCCGCTGCTGCATCAGGGCGGCCTGCAGTGCCTGCAGATCCCAGGCCGAAGGGGCGGACCGGCCGCGGGCACCGTCCGTACCGGTTCCGTGGTTGCCCGTGAACGCGACAGGGACGGCCCGGCAGCCCGCTGCGCGGATGGCATCGAGCGCGTTCGGGTAGCTCGGGTGCTCCACGAGGACCCGATCCTGCCGGCCCACCAGGGCGCGGAGGACGATGTTCAGGGCGTGCTGTGCTCCGGACGTCACCAGGATCTGGTCCGCAGTAGTGGGTGCCCCGGCTGCCGTGTACCGTGCCGCCACTGCCTCCCGCAGGGGGAGCAGTCCCACCGCGTCATAGCCGAATCCCGGAAGCAGGGCCGGAAGTTCCGTAAGTGCAGCCGCGAACGCGCGGTGCACCACCTCGCCGCTGGCGGGAAGTGACGCGTACGCGAGGTCGATCAGTCCCGCCGGCGCAGCCAGTCCGGGGGCCGTCTGTCCCGGCCCTGCAAGCGCGGGACCAGGCGTTGGGCCAGTGAATGCGGCGGTGCCGGCTGGCGTCGTGCGCGGAATCCGGGTCCGGCTCCTGCTGCCTTGGCCGCTGGTGAGGAACCCTTGCTCGCGCAGTAGGCCGTAGGCGGCCGTGACAGTGGTCCGGCTGACGCCAAGCGATTCCGACAGGGCACGCTCGCTGGGCAGGGCGGCATCCAGGGCCACCCGGCCGTCCAGCACCAGGAGCCGTACGACGTCGGCCAGCTCGCGGTAGGCGGGCGAAGCACCGACGTTCCACGTGCCGAGGAGGCGGGCAAGGGCCGGCGCGCCCATGGAAGTCATAAGGCCAGTATTTCAAACTGGCTATGTATTTCAAGGCCAGTTTTCTGCGAGAGTTGTTCCCATGCTGACCCGCAGACTCCTCCAGCTCTTCCTCGGCCTCGCCATGTACGGCATTTCCCTCGCCCTGTTTATCCGGGCCGGACTGGGCCTTGACCCGTGGGATGTCTTTCACCAGGGCGTGGCCGGCAGGACCGGGCTCAGCATCGGCCTGGTGGTCATTATCGTGAGCTTCCTGGTGCTGCTTCTCTGGATCCCGCTGCGGCAGCGGCCCGGTTTCGGCACTCTGTGCAACGCCGTGCTGGTGGGCGTCTTCGCGGACATAGGCCTTGCCTTGATCCCCGCTCTTTCCCACCTGGGTGGCCAGATCGGCATGCTGGCCGGCGCCGTGCTGCTGAACGGCATTGCCTCCGCCTGCTATATCGGTGCCCGGTTTGGTCCCGGCGCCCGTGACGGACTGATGACAGGGCTGGCAAGGCGCACCGGCTGGTCCGTCCGGTTGTCGCGCACCCTCATTGAAGTGGTGGTCCTGGCTGTCGGCTGGGTCCTGGGCGGTTCGGTGGGAGTAGGTACCGTTGTGTACGCCCTCGCTATTGGGCCCCTTGTCCAGCTGCTGCTCCCGGTGTTTATGGTGCCGGCTGCGCTTCCGGCGGAACCTGACCGCCAGGAGCACAATGGCACTGCCGCCGCACCGGAACCACTGGCCAGTAACGGCTAGCGCAGGCTTTCCACGGCGGGGCCCTTAAGGCAGGAGCGGCTGGCACTGCGGACAGAAGTAGATATCCCGTTCTTCCTCGCCGTTCAACTTCCCCAGCAGGCCGCGCCGAATGGGTGTCCCGCACTTGAGGCAGGGCTGGTGCTCCCTGCGGTACACCCAGTAGCCGGGCCGTCCGGCCATTCTCCCTACCGGCAGGCCTTTGGCGTTGAGGATGGTCACGCGGCGGCCGGGGCCGAGGTTCACTTCCAGCAGCTGCTTGGCGTCGGTCATCATGGTCCGCACATCCTCGACGGCGGATACCGGGGACGCCGGGTGCACTCCAGACAGGAAGCACGCCTCGCAGCGGTAGATGTTGCCGATCCCGGCGAGGTTGCGCTGGTCCAGGAGGGCGACCCCAATGGGGACGTCCGGAGCAGCGCGCACCCGCCGCTCCGCTTCATCCAGGTCCCAGTCCGGGCCCAGGAGATCCGGGCCAAGGAACCCCACAATGGAGTCCTCATTGGCCGTGGCCACCACTTCAACGATTCCCAGCGAGAACCCGACGGCGTCCGCCACAGGTGTGCGCAGCACGCACCGGGCCGTGTAGCCCGGTTTCCGCCACCTGCCGCCCGGCGGATAAATCTGCCAGGTGCCCTCCATTTTCAGGTGCGAATGGATGGTGAGTTTTTTGTCCTCCGGACCCTCCACCCGCATGAGCAGGTGTTTGCCGCGGGCCAGGACTTCCGCCACCGTCCAGCCGGCCAGGTTCAGCGTGGCGAAGCGGGGCACGCGGAAATCGGATGCAACGAGCTTCTGCCCCGCCAGGGCCTGGTGCAGTTGGTTGGCGGCCCGCCAGACCGAGTCCCCCTCAGGCACGGATCCTCAGTCCCTTCGGCGTGGAGTAGGCGCCAGCAGAGCTGAGGGCTGCGGCAATAGGCGTGTCCAGGATTCCGTGCCCGTTGACCTTCTCCATGATCAGTTTGTCCACGGCGCCGCTGGTCACCACACCCACCAATGCCGTACCTGCGGCGGCGAGGATGGCGTCGTCGTCGCTGAAGGCCAGCAGGGTTTTTCCGCCGCGCTCCACGTAGAGGACCAGTGCCCCGTCCACCAGCACCACCAGTGCTCCCGCCTTCCGCCCGGGGCGGTGACCGGTTCCGGCGTCGTCATGGAGGGCGGGCCAGGGGAGGGCGGCGCCGTAGGGGTTGGCAGGATCGGTGGCGGCCAGGGCGAGGGCCACAGGTTCGGGCTTGGCGAGCTGCGTGTCTTCTGAGTATGAACGCAGCCGGTCAACGGTGGCGGGGACGGCGAACTGGGCTGCTCCCAGGTGTTCGATGAAGTAGCCGCGGCGGCAGCGGCCGGCTTCCTCGAGCCTGGCCAGGACCTTGTACATCAGGCCGAATCCGCCCAGGATCTGTTCTGCCATCACCGAGCCGCGCGTGACCACACCGTAGCGGTCAAGCAGGAGTTCGGCCGTGGCCCGGGCATGGATAGTGGGATCCAGTTCGGGCTGCGGGAGGGCGGACCAGCGGCCTGCCGCCATGGGAGGGGTGGCCGTGCCTGCTGACGTGCCGTAGCGTCCGCTGCCCCCTCCAGCCGAGCCCAACAAGCCGGTCCCGTGGGAGCGGCCCAACCGGCTGAGGCGCGGAGCCCTTGCCCGGGGCGCGCGGGCAACCTGGCGGTGTGCTGTGTGCCCGCCGGCGATCAGTGCCCGGACGGGGGCAAAGGTGTCCCCGGTGATACGGCCCGCCCACGCCAGGTCCCACAACGTGGTGACAACCTCCTGGTCACTAAGAACCGAGTCCATCCCGCCGGCCACCTCGGTCAGTTGCCGAAAAAAGTAGCCTCCGCCGTTGTTGCGAAGGTGGTCCAGGAGCCGCAACTGGGCGTCGCCCGGTTCGTAGTCAATGGCCGGATTCAGCGTCAGTTCGGCGGAATCGGCCAGGTGCAGGCTGATCCAGCCGTCGTTTCCGGGCAGGGCTCCTGCTCCGGACCAAAGAACCTCGCCGGTGGCCATGAGTTCGTCGAGCATGGCTGGCTGGTAATTGGAGACGCGGCTTGCCAGGATCAGGGGCTCCCAGGCCGAAGCGGGAACCGGAACGCCGGAGAGCTGGTCGATGGCCGTGACGATGCCGTCCAGCCCGCGCAACGAGGGCTGGCCGCGGCCCGCGCCCGGCGTGCGGACGTGCTGCCAAGCGGGCAGGAAGCGGCCGTAGGCGGACGCATCCACAGGTTCCACCTCTGCCCGCAGCGCTGCCAGGGAGCGGCGCCGCAGCTTGCGGAGGACCTCGGCATCGCACCACTCACTGACCGTGGCGGGAGGCGGTGCTTCAGGTGCTGCAGGTTCCTCCGA
Source organism: Pseudarthrobacter sp. Hb11 (assembly GCF_059383655.1). NCBI lineage: Bacteria > Bacillati > Actinomycetota > Actinomycetes > Micrococcales > Micrococcaceae > Pseudarthrobacter > Pseudarthrobacter sp. Hb11. The sequence goes on along the minus strand of NZ_JBWZCM010000005.1, from coordinate 139,158 downwards.
CGGCGCCTGTGCCGGCGATTCAACGCCAGCTTGAAGAGTGGTGTCGGCGGTGCTTCCGTTATCAGTGGCACTTGCATGGGGCCGGAACTCGCCTTCCACCACCCGCCCATCCGCGGCCAGGCGCTTCAGGGCTGTGCTTACCACTGCCACGCCCAGGCCAAGCCGGGCGGCTGCTTCGGCCGCGGTGAACGGCCCGTGGGTGCGGGCATAGCGGGATACGAGGTCACCAAGGGGATCCGCCACGGGCTCGATAAACGCGAGCGGGACGCCCATGGGAAGGGGCACGCCGATGGCATCGCGAAGCCGCGCGGCGTCCTCGACAGCCGCGTAACGTTCCACACCGCCGATGTTGACCTTGATGGCGCGGTTGGCGCGCTGCAGCGCCAGCAGGTGTCCGGTGGCGGTCTCAGTGCTGGCAGGCGGCAGCTCGCGTGCCGGCGCCTGGCCGGCTGCGTCCGCCGCGAGCTCGGCGTCTGTTGGTTCCCCAACAGTCTCTTCCGTGGCCATCTGTGCTTCTACAGCCGACACCTCTGCAGGGGGTACAGCGGCCTGTGATTCCGGGGCCGCGGCTTCCTCGCTGTGGAGTCTTGCTGCCGCTTCCTCCGGCGCAAGCGGGCCAAGGAGCCGGAGCAGGTCCGCGACGCCCTCCACCCCTCGCGCACGCCGGTCCGGTGCCAGGCGCTGGAGCTCCCGTTCGGTGGCGTCGATGACCCTGGCGTCCAGCAGTTCGCGCAGCTCGACGCGGCCCAGCAGTTCGTTGAGGAGGGTGGAATCGAGGGCCAGGGCAGCGGCACGGCGCTCCGCGAGGGGAGAATCGCCCTCGTAAAGGAACTGTGCAACGTATCCGAACAGGAGTGACTTCGCGAACGGCGACGGCTGCGAGGTAGTGGTCTCCACGATCCGCAACTCGCGCCGCTCCACGGACGCGGCAATGTCCTTCAGCGCCGGGAGATCGTAAACGTCCTGCAGGCATTCCCGGACCGTTTCCAGCACGATGGGGAACGTGGGGTATTTCCGGGCCACGTCCAGCAGCTGGGCCGACCGCTGCCGCTGCTGCCACAGCGGCTGCCGCTTGCCGGGGGTCTGCCGGGGCAGCAGCAGGGCACGGGCCGCGCATTCACGGAAACGTGAGGCGAAGAGCGCGCTGCCGCCTACTTCCGCCGTGACGATCTGTTCCAGTTCCTCGGGGTCGAACAGGAACAGTTCAGCCCCCGGCGGCTCGTCCTCCATCATGGGCACACGCAGCACAATGCCGTCATCGGCCGCCATGGCTGAGCCGTCCATCCCATACCGCTGGTGGAGCCGCTGGCCCACCGCAAGCGCCCAGGGCGCGTGCACGGGCATGCCGAAGGGGCTGTGCAGGATCACCCGCCAGTCGCCCAGTTCGTCGTGGAAACGCTCCACCACCAGGGTGGTGTCACTGGGCACAACCTCGGTGGACTGTTTCTGTTCACTGAGGTACTGGATCAGGTTGTTGGCCGCGAAGGCGTCCAGGCCGCTGGCCTGGCAGCGCTCGGTGGCGGGCCCGACGTCGGACGCAGACAGTTCCCGCACGAACGCACCGAGGGCGCGGCCCAGGTCCACGGGCCGGCCGAGCGAGTCGCCTTTCCAGAACGGAAGCTTGCCGGGCTGGCCGAAAGCGGGGGAGACCAGCACGCGGTCATGGGTGATGTCCTCGATCTTCCAGCTGGTGGCGCCCAGGGCAAAGACGTCGCCCACGCGGGATTCGTACACCATTTCCTCGTCCAGTTCGCCCACCCGCCGGCCGCCCTTCGGGGCAGGCGCGGGCTTGCCGTCGGAGGAAGGCGAAGCCGATCCCTCCACCTCAGTGCCGATGATGTACACGCCGAAGAGCCCGCGGTCCGGAATAGTGCCGCCTGAAGTGACTGCCAGGCGCTGGGCGCCGGGCCTGCCTTCGATGGTGCCCGCGTTGCGGTCCCAGACGATCCGAGGACGAAGCTCGGCGAACTCGTCGGATGGGTAACGGCCGGCGAGCAGGTCCAGGGTCGCCTCGAATGCTGACCGGGGGAGGGACGCGAACGGGGCCGAGCGGCGGACAATGGCAAACCATTCCTCAACATCGATGCTGCCCAGTGCCGTGGCAGCCACGGTCTGCTGCGCAAGGATATCCAGGGGATTGGCCGGGATGCTGAGGCGCTCGATCTTCCCGCCCAGCATCCGTTCCACGGTGATGGCTGTGTGCACCAGGTCCGCCCGGTGCTTCGGGAAGAGGACGCCTTGGGAAACTTCCCCTACCTGGTGGCCGGCGCGGCCCACGCGCTGGAGGCCGCTGGCTACCGACGGCGGGGATTCCACCTGCACCACCAGGTCCACCGCGCCCATGTCGATGCCAAGTTCCAGTGATGACGTGGCTACAACGCAGCGCAGCCGGCCGGATTTGAGGTCGTCCTCAATCAGGGCGCGCTGGTCCTTTGAAACGGATCCGTGGTGGGCACGGGCCAGCACGGGATCTGCTCCGGCGGAGGTTCCCGCCTGGGCCATCATGTGTGCCGGTGTTGCTGTAGATACCGGCGCTCCGGCCGTTAAGCTGAACGCCGCGGGTCCTGCCGGGACAGGATCGTCCCAGCCCCCGCCTTCCGCCATCAGCTGCCGTTCCACGTAGATCTCGTTAAGGCGTGCCGTGAGGCGTTCGGACAAGCGGCGGGAGTTGGCAAAAACGATGGTGGACTGGTTGGCCAGCACCAGGTCAACGATCTTTTCCTCCACGTGCGGCCAGATCGACGCCTGAGGCTGCAGGCCGGAGGCCGGGCCGGAGTCGAACGCGCCCGCAGCGCCCTGGAGGTCCGACATGTCCTCCACTGGCACGGAGACAGTGAGGTCCCAGTTCTTTTTGACCGGCGGGGCAACGATTTCCACCGGCGCGGCGCCCGCCAGGAACTGCGCCACCAGTTCCCTGGGTTCCACGGTGGCCGACAGCCCGATCCGCTGGGCCGGTTGAGGCAACAGGGCATCGAGCCGCTCCAGGGAGACGGCGAGATGGGCTCCGCGCTTGGTCCCGGCGACGGCGTGGACCTCATCGATGATGATGGTGTCCACCTCGGCGAGGGTCTCGCGGGCCTTGGAGGTGAGCATCAGGAAGAGCGATTCCGGCGTGGTGATCAGGATGTCCGGCGGGTTGGTCAGCAGCGCGCGGCGGTCCGCCGTGGTGGTGTCCCCGGACCGGACACCCACGGTGATCAACGGTGCCGGGAGCCCAAGCCGCTTCGCGGTCTGGGTGATGCCGATGAGCGGGGAGCGGAGGTTCCGCTCCACGTCCACGCCGAGGGCTTTCAAGGGTGAGATGTACAGGACGCGGGTCTTGCGTTTGGGTGCCCGGGCGCGCTTGCCTTTTGCCGGTGCCTCCGGCACCTGCGTCTCGGGGGCAGCCGTGGCGGAGGAAGCGAGCAGCCGGTCCAGCGCCCAGAGGAACGCGGCGAGGGTCTTGCCCGATCCGGTGGGAGCCACCACCAGCGCGTGCGACCCCGAGGAGATCGCCTGCCAGGCGCCGTTCTGCGCCGGTGTCGGCTCCGAGAAGGCGCCGAGGAACCAGTCGCGTGTTGGCCTGCTGAACTGGGCCATGGGAGCCAGCACGCCATTGTCCCGGCCGGCGGTGGGCTGCTCCTGCTTCATGCCTCCATCATGCCCCAGGCCACCGACACTGGTGCCGGCCTCCCCCTTGCCTTGGCTCAAGCCTTTCCTGCGGCCGGAAGATCCTTGGTGGCCGGACCTTCAAGACGTTTTCCGTCACCGTCGAAACGGGAGCCGTGCAACGGGCAGTCCCACGACCGCTCACTGTCATTCCAATGCAGAATTCCGCCCAGGTGCGTGCAGACGGCCGACAACTTGCAGGTGGTGCCATCAACGGTCGAGATGGCGACCGGTTTTGATCCCTCGCGGTAGACCCTGCCCTCACCTTCGGGCGGAACCACCGGGGCTTGTGCGGGCACAGGTTCTTTCCCGTCCTTCCGCAGGCCCTCGGCGGCCACCTGCCCCCAGCCGGTAGCGAGCTTTGCTGCCACTCCGGCATTGAGCGCGACGGCGGAGAAGGCGCCGGAGGGTGAGGTGACCCGGTGGTGGATGGTCTTGGCCCACGGCACGTTCCCGCCCAGGATGTCAGCCGAAATGCCCACGGCGGCAGCCACGGCATTGGTCATGCCCCACTTGTTGTAGCCCGTGCCGAAGTGGATGTGGCCCTTGCCCCGCGGGAACTTGCCGAAAAAGGGCATGAGGTTGGTGGGCATGTAGTCCTGCGCTGACCAGGTGTGGGTGGCAACCGCGCCGGGGTAGTGCTGCACGGCCCAGTCCAGGAGACTGCCGAGATGGTGTTTCTCGGAACGTGCGCGGCCCACGTGGTGTCCGTGCCCGCCCACCAGGAGCAGCCGGCGGCCGTCCACCTCGTAGTCGCGCAGCGAATGTGTGGGCTGTTCAACCGAGAGGTACATACCAGGGGGAGGAGTCTGGTCCTCCTGCAGCTGCAGGGCCGCCGCATAGGAACGGCTGGGCTTCAGCTTGGCGAAGTAGAGTCCGCGGTCCAGCACCGGAATGCCGGTGGCGAGTACCACTTCGTTGGCGGTGACAGTGCCCCGGTCTGTGTGGACAGTGGCCGGGCTGGCGCCGGTGACATCCTGCAGCCGTACGCCACCCACAATTGAGCCGCCACGGCCGCGGATGTCGGACACCAGGGTGTCCAGCACCTCCACGGGGTTGATCTGCGCCTGGTCCGTGAGGCGTACGGCGCCGTGGACGGGAAACGGCAGCCCGGGGTCGCGCACGTATTCCATGTCCAGTCCTGCGGTGGTGCCGGCGCTGACCTCTTCTCGGAGCTTTTCCGTCCCCTGCGCGGACGCCGCGTACGTAAAAGCGTCCCGGGTCTGGAAGGGCACCCTGTGCTCTTCGAGGTACCGCAATAGCCACGCCTGGCCTTCGCGGTTGGCATCCACGTACGCCTGCACCTGCTTCTGTGAGTACTGGCGGGCCAGTTGTGACAGGAAGGTGCCCTGCAGCAGTGTCACTTTGGCGGTGGTGTTTCCGGTGGTCACGGCACCGGGATGGCGGGCCTCGAGCACCAGGACGTTTTGCCCCGAGCGGGCCAGCAGGAGTGCGGTTACCAGGCCGGTGAGTCCGGCGCCGGCCACCACGGTGTCATAGCTGCTTCCGGGCTCGAACGGATCTGACGTGAAAGTCTCCGCGCGATCCAACCAAATCGACGTCATCCCTGCTCAGCCTGCCTTTGGTCCATGCCCTTGCGGGCCATTTGTGATGGGTCTGTTATAGATCCTGATCTATGCCTGGCGTAGTTGCTAAGTATACTTATGATGTCGGTGTTTAAGTCTATGGTTCAGGCGCGACCCGGCAGCCAGATGTGAACGTTTACGACAACAGCAGGAGTAATCATGACAAGCATGAGTTCCGACGGTCGCACCGGAGGCCGAACAAACATCCAAAAAGCTGCCCTTGCCGTGGGCGCAGTGTTCCTTCTGGTGGGCGTCCTGGGCTTCATCCCGGGCATCACCTCCAACTACGAGACCATGGGCTTCGCGGGGCATGAATCCAAGGCCCTGCTCCTGGGGATCTTCCAGGTGTCAATTCTGCACAACATCGTCCACCTCCTGTTTGGGGCGGCCGGCATCGCCATGGCCCGCAGCGCTGCACAGTCAAGGAACTACCTGCTCGTTGGTGGCGCCATCTACCTGGTCCTCTGGCTTTACGGCCTGCTGATCGGACTCGACACGGCCGCGAACTTCGTCCCGGTTAACACCGCGGATAACTGGCTGCACTTTGTCCTCGGGGTTGGCATGATCGGCCTGGGCGTTGCCCTTTCCCGCGGCACCGCCCGTGCCGGACGCACCACCACCGCACACTAAATACCTCAACAAACGCCCCAGCGGGCGGAACCAACTGCAGGCGGCCCGGCACCTTGCCGGACCGCCTGCAGTTATCTGTGCACTTATCGGGGCACCGATTCGCCGGGGAAAGCAGGGAAGTAGAGCGGGACAGCGGGAATGCCTCTACGCGGGCTGGAAAGCCCCAATAGTCAGCAGCTTGATATCGGCGTTGCTGCAGGCCTTCGTCGGCTGGGGAAGGAACAGGGATGCTGTGTCCTCCGGCGGATAGATCCGGTAGCCGGCGGCATCCACCATGGTGCAGTCGGGGTAGTTCCCGGCCTGCGTGTAGCGCAGGACTGCCGTGCCCGTCTGGCCGGGGGCCAGCAGGACGGTAACGGGTGCCATGGCTTCGTCACGGGTGGCCGGTGCGCCGATGGGGGCGCCTGCAGCATCAGCGGCGAGGGACACCCCTGCAAAACCCCGCAGGACGCAGGCTTCAGTGCCCGTGTTGGTGAGGTTGAGCTTCATATAGACGCTCCCCGCTGCTCCGCCGCCTGACGCATCCGTTGCGGCCGAAAGGCCCGCCGCCTTGCAGAGGCCGGGGCCCCCAGTTTTCGCCGTGGCCGGTGCCCCGCTCTTGGGTGTAGCCGGGGCCGCTGCAGACGGCGTTTCCACCGGCGTCGCTGGCGCCGCCGGCGAGGCGGACGTCGCGTCGGGGCTGGCAGAGCTGGTGCCAGGCACCGTGGTCGCCTGCGTTTGCGGCTGGCTGGGGCCGCACCCGCTGAGCATCAGTGCAGCCGCCGCGGCCGCCGTCGACATAACCAACCCATGTGAAATTCGCTGAGACCTCATGGCACCACCTTGGCGGCAGTGCGTGGCCGCGTCAATGATGCCAGCACGCAGCCGAGCGTTTTGATGCCCGGATCGTGATGATCCGGGCATCAGTAGCGTTTCTCCTACTTGCCCGATGCCCCGGCTGCGCTGCGGCGCGAACCGCTGCGCAGGAAGGCTGCGCCGCCAAGCACCAGGCCGCCGATGCCCGCTGCCAGCCCCGACCAGCTGCGGACGTCGGCCCCGCTGTCCGTTGCTGACGCCTGCTCGGTGGCGGGGCTTTCAGCGGTGTGGGATGTTGCCGCGGCCTCGCCATGTCCATCGGGGCCGGCAGCCGGGGTGATCGTGATGGACGGCGCAGGTGCCTCCAGCGAGTGCGGGTCCTGGCCGTCCCTGGCGATCTCCGACCAGTCCGTCTGCCCGGTCTCGCAGCTCTGGAGGGTGGGGAAGTACAGCGTGGTGCCGGCTGCATCAGGAAGTTTTACGGAGAGCACCAGTGCATCCCGCAGCTCGTGGGCCAGAGGTGCCTTTGCGGTGTAGACGATCTGGCTGGTCCGCTTGGTAATGGACGTTCCGTCACCGAGTTTCTTTGGCTCGGCGAGCTGCTCGGTAACCTTCTCCACCGTCCAGTTGGGGTTGACTGTGGGCTGTGCGTCGTTCAGTTCCTGCGGCAGGGTGATGGCAACCTTCGTGGTGCTGGAGGTATCGCAGCCGTGCGGAATGCCGAAGGTGAGCAGGGCGTGGGAGTTGGCGGCGGTTTTGTCCGGCGTCACCCCGACATGTGCCGAAGCTCCACCCGCGGCGGTGAGCAGCATGGCTGCGGCGCCACCGGTGACGGCGGCAGTTTGGAGGGTACGGCGAAGAGCTGAGGTGTTCATGGATTTGCCTTTCTGGCGTGCTCACCGTTGGGCCGGAGCGTGGCCGGGAGCACGAAAATTCGGATGTGCTGCCGCCTGCAGGAGGTGCGGCGGCGGTTCTACCAGGGAAGTACGACGGCGGAAGGCGGGCCGCGACGGCTGTCTTGCCGGAGGTTTCGCCAGGGACGCAGCGGCGCCGCGAAGGTGGGGAAGCTGGCCAGAGTTGGCGGAACAGCGTCGGGCGCCACCGCGCGGGGCAGCGCGGCCAGGGGCCGGAGCCAGGCGGCGAGTGCCCACAGGGCCGCTTCACCCTTGGCGAGCAGGATCGCGCAGCCCAGTGTGGCCAGGGCGTGCGCGGCCAGCATGAGGGGCCCGGACGCAGCGTCCGCTCCGTGGAGATGGGCGACGGCGGGAGCCAGGATTTCGGCGCCGGCAAGGTGGGCTTCATGGGGGGCAGCCGTAGTTGGTGCTGCCCCGACAGCGGCCGGGCCGAAGGCGGTAAACAGTTTGTGCAGGGCCAGTTGACCACCGCCCAGCAGGGCGGCCATTGCCGGAAAGCCCAGCCGCAGGCGTGTGGCGGTGGTGCTGCCGAGGGCGGTCAGTGCCAGGACTGCCAGCAGGATGGCCGGAGCCGGGAGCTCTCCGCCGCCGGCAAGGTGTGCTCCGGCGGCGAGGGTCAGGATGACTGTGGCCACGGCGGACGAGCGGAGGAAATGGAAGGGCGTCCGCTGACGGTGCGCGCGCACAGCTTCTCCCTTCCTGGTGACCGGACCGGCGCGGGTGTGCGGCGCCGGTCAGCTGATAGTCGTTCAGATTCTATCGGTGATCCCTTGGCGGCCCCGGGCCGGCGTTACGTAGACGGCAGGCGGTATGACAGTCAGTGGGTGCCAGCCAGCAACTCGGCAAGGACTTCCGCTGCGGTTTCGTGCCGCAGCAACGGCGCGGACTGCCCGGCCCACAGGGACATAAGTTCGGTGTTATCCCTTTTGGCTGCCTCCGGCCGGAACCGGCCCGTCAGCCAATTCTGTACCGGGAAGGGGGCTACGGTGCCGCCCTCTTCAAGCTCGGCGATGATGCGGTTGGGAATGCCGCGGGCCAGCCGGCCGCTCAGGGTCCGGGTCAGCACCGTCTGTGCTGCTGCGTTGCTGCGCAGTATGTTCCGGTAGGCGGGCACGGCGGCTGACTCCCTGGTGGCCAGGAACGCCGTTCCCACCTGCACAGCCTTGGCTCCCAGAGCCATGGCTGCCGCGAAGCCGCGGCGGTCTGCGATTCCGCCGGCCGCGATCACGGGGATGGAAACGGCATCGGCCACCTGCGGGACCAGGGCGAACGTTCCGACGAGGGACTCCTCCGCGGGCTTCAGGAAGGACACCCGGTGGCCGCCGGACTCCATTCCGCTGGCTACCACGGCATCGACGCCGCCTGCCTCCAGCACCACAGCTTCTGCAACGGTGGTGGCCGTGCCCACGACCTTGATCCCGCGGCGGTGTGCTTCTTCCACAACGGCCGGAGCAGGCACGCCGAAGACAAAGCTCACGACGGCGGGGCGCGCCTCCATCGCCGCTTCCACCTGTTCGCCGTAGTCGGGCATGTACCGCGCGGGCATGTCCGGCAGGGGAATGCCCAGTTCCTCGAAGTACGGCTTCAGGGCGGTCGCGTAGCGGTCGAACTCTTCCTGTGGCAGGGCTGGTGTTTCACTGCCGTTGGGCACCCAGAGGTTCAGGGCGAAGGGCTTCCCTGTGGCGGCGTGAAGCTTGGCGGCGGTCTTGCGGATGGCGCCGCCGTCGTACCCGTACAGGCCGTAGGAACCCAGCCCGCCGCCGTCGCTTACTGCTGCGGTGAGCTGTACGGAGGAGACGCCGCCGAAGGGGCCAAGAACCACGGGAGCGTCGATCCCGAAGAGTGTCGTGACCCTGCCGGCGGAGGTGGAAGGGCGGGGGTGGGCGGTCATGGCAGCTCCCGGTGGGTCGTGTGGTTGGGCTCTAACCCAGTCTTGCACTATGTACCGTCCCGAAAGGGCGACGCTAGACTGCTGGCGTAGATGTCGGCGACCCAGAGGAGTAGTTATGGAATACACCCGCAGCCAGCAGGAAAAGGCCGTCACCGCCGGTGACCTTGGCCGCAGCCATGTTGGCCAGACCATCAGCTTCCAGCCGAACGAGTTCACCGTTGTCTTTGGCAAGATCGCTGGAATCGCCCGGACGGAGGCCATGGTCTACCTGTCCCTGGAAGGTGTGGGGAACGGCACCCACCTGAAGGATGAATACGACCTGCCGCTCACGCATGAGGTCTACCTGCCGGTGGATGTCCTCACCAACGCCGAATCCACCATCAAGGATCTGTTCGGCAAGGTCCAGGAGAACCTGCGCGGGTCCGGCCATAAGGGTGAGGACCAGACGGACCGGCTTTAGCGGAACCCGTCATTTTAGGAGCCCCAGCGGCAGCCGCCGCTGGGGCTTCCTTTGTCCGTGTTCCGATGCAGAACCTCGCCCTGCTCGGTGTGGACAGGGATGATTCCGGCGTGGCCAGCGCGCTGGTCAATGCCTCGCAGCAGGTTGTCGGATCGCTGGGCATCGCGCTCTTCAGCACCATCGCTGCCTCAGCCACAGCTGCGGTCGGGGGAGCGGTACTGGCTGCGGTGTCGGCCGGCTACTCCCTGGTTTTCCTCTTGGCCGCCGGTGTTGCCATCCTGATCGTTCCGATAGCCCTGCTGCTGATCGACATTTACCGCACGGCCTTCAGCGGTACGGCGTCGGACACTCCGGCGGTGCACCTTTAGGCGCACAACGGGAGCTAAGCGGTCAGGAGTTCCGCGCGGCGGCCGTGGAACTCCTGACCGTCAGATGCGTGGGCATCACCGAACGGTTGCGGATGCCGCCGCCGGCGAGCGGGTTGAGTTGGGCCAACAACATGGAAACAGCCACCCGGCCGGCCTGCTCGATCGGCGAAGCCATGGTGGTCAGCGGGGGGTTGCAGAAGTCTGCTCCAAAGATGTCGTCGCACCCCACGATGCTCATCTCCTCCGGCACACGGATCCCGCGTTCGCGCAAACGCTGGAGCATGCCGATGGCAATGAGGTCATTAAAGGCAATGCAAGCTGTCACACCGCTGTGCACGGCGGCGTCTGCTGCGGCTGCACCGGATTGTGTCTTCGGCGCAAAGGGGCCGAGGCTGCGCACCTCGACGCCACGGTCCTGGGCCGCCTCCGTCAGAGCAGCCCAACGCCGTTCGCTGGACTGCGACGTCAAAGGCCCCGCAATGTAGGCAACCCGGGAGTGCCCCAGCGAAATCAGGTGGTCGAGCGCCTGGCTGGTAGCGGACGGCGTGTCGATGATGACCGCCGGGACACCGGCAACATCACGGTTGATGGTCACCATGGGGATCTTGGCGGCCGCGGCCAGCAGTGACTCATCGCTGAGCCTGGACGCTGCGACGATGATTCCGTCAGCGCTCTTGCGCAGCTGCTCCATGGTGGAAGCCTCCACCTCGTCGGACTCTTCCGTGTCGACGAGCAGCTGCGTGTAACCGGCCGCCTTGAGCTGCAGTTGGGTGCCCCGGATGAGGTCAAAATAGAAGGGGTTGGTGATGTCAGGCACCAGAACGCCGACGGCGCCGGTGCGGCCGGAGCTCAAGGCCTTCGCCTGGCTGTTCGGCGTGTAGTTCAACTCAACTGCCGCTGCTTCGATGCGGGCGCGCGTGCGGATGTTGACCCGGTCCGGAGTGGAGAGTGCCCGGGACACGGTGGAAGCGGCCACCCCGCACATGGCGGCGATGTCGTGGATGGTGGCAGGACGGTCTGTTCCGGCCGCTTGCATCGCCATGGCGCTCCTCAGTGAACGGGATGACAGGAGGCATTTGTGACGGTTGCCACAGCCCTTTAATTCCTAGATTGCCACAGGATGCAACCATTTGGCAATCGGTTGTCATTGATCGAAATCGTGTCTAGACTTAGGGGAGCACTTTTTGTGAACTGAGTCACCCGTGCGCTGGAGCGGCACCAAGGCTGTCCCGTCGCGGGCACACCTAAGGAGATTTCCGTGACCGAAACATCAAAGACCGTCTGGCCGCTCTCAGGATTCGGCGACGAGGTTGATCCGGATCCCGCCGTCCAGGCTGCTGTCCTGCTGGCCCTGGGTGCGAGCTACATCGAAGTACGCAGCGCCTGGGGGGTCAATGTCTCCGAACTGACGCCGGCACAGGTATCCGAACTCCGGGAAATCCTGGACGCCAAGGGCCTTAAGGTTTCTGCCGTCGCAAGCCCCATCGGCAAGGTGGACATCAGCCTGCCTGTGGAGCACGAGGTTGAGCGCCTCCGCCAGATCATCTCCGTGGCCAAGGGCCTCGATACCAAGTACATCCGGATCTTCTCCTTCTTCCGTGGCGAAGAACAGACGCAGGACGAAATCCGCGACGACGTCATCACGCGTATGCGGGCACTGGCTGCGGAAGCCGAGAGTGCCGGCGTCGTCCTTCTGCACGAGAACGAAAAGGGCATCTACGGCGATACGCCGCAGCGCGTCCTGGACATCATGGAGTCCGTTGGCTCTCCGGCCCTGCGGGCCGCCTGGGACAACGCCAACTTCGTGCAGGTGGGCGTCCGCCCCTACACCGACGGCTACGCCATGCTCCGCCCCTACCTCGAATACCTCCAGGTCAAGGACGCGGTGATGGCCACGGGTGAGGTTGTGCCGTCCGGTCAGGGCGACGGCGAACTGGACGCCACCATTGCCGCCTTGAAGGCGGACGGTTACGCAGGATTTGCCTCCCTTGAACCGCACCTGGCCAGCCACCATGAACTGGGCGGCTTCTCCGGGCCGGTTGCCTTCGGCGATGCGGCCCGCGCCTTCGCGATCCTTGCCGCCAAGAACGGAATCGAGCTTTCATGACCGGCCTCAAGGCCGCAGTTATTGGCTGTGGTGATGTGTCGGCCGTGCACTTTGAGGCCATTGCAAAGCTCGACGGCGCGCGCCTGGCCGGGGTTTGTGACACGGACCCCGGCCGCCTTGAGGCGGCTGTGGCCGCCTACGGCGTTCCGGGATTCCCGGACCACGTCAGCCTGATTGAGGCTGTCGGGCCGGATGTTGTGCACGTTACGACGCCGCACAACACCCATGCTGCGATAGCCGCGGACTGCCTTGAGCGCGGCGTCAATGTGATTGTGGAAAAGCCGTTGGCGCACACGCTCGAGGAGGGCCGCCGGCTGGTGGAGGCGGCTAAAGCCAGTACCGCGAAGATCGCCGTTTGTTTCCAGAACCGCTACAACTCCACCGCGCAGGCCATGCACGCGCTGCTGTCCTCCGGTGAGCTGGGCGCGGTAGTAGGGGCTTCCGCCACGGTGCTGTGGCACCGCGACGCGGGCTATTACCGCAGCCGGCCCTGGCGCGGTACTTGGGAGGGCGGTGGCGGCGGGCTCATGATGAACCAGGCCATCCACACCGTTGACCTGTTGCAGTGGCTGGTGGGCGACGTCGTATCGTTGTCCGGCAACGCCGCCACCCGGTTCCTGGGCGAAGCCATTGAGGTGGAGGACACTGCGGAATTCGTGGCGGAACACACAAACGGTGTCCGCAGCGCTTTCTATGCCACACTGGCCAACGCCGTGAACGCGCCGGTTACTTTGGACATCGTCACGGAAAAAGCGACTCTCAGTCTTCGCGGGGATTTGACCGTCACGTATGCGGATGGCCAGGTGGACGTTGTCCCGGAGCGAGTGGTGGAGTCCGGCGGCCGCGCCTACTGGGGTGTCTCGCACGAGCTGCTCATCAGCGACTTCTACGCCCGGCTCGGGGAGTCCGGACCCTTCTGGATCGACCCGGAGGAGGCAGAGAAATCGCTGAAGATCGTCAAGGAAATCTACCGCCAGAGCTACCCTGACGCGGCGGCCCAGGTTTCCTAACCACTGGTGGCAACCGGTTGAAGGCGTTAGAAACGTTTCATTCGCGGCCGTTTTAGCCAATTTTGCAACAGCATTGACAATCGGTTGCCAAAGATGGCAATTATGCGTATTCTGAATCTTGGAAGGTCGGTGTGGTGCACGCCACACCGGCCGGATTCATCCCACCCACGTTCCACAGATTCAGGAGCCAACAATGAAGTTAGGTCCAAAAGCGGCTGCAGTCGCCATTACCGTCAGTGCAGCACTGGCACTGACAGCCTGCGGCGGCAGCGCCACCAGCGGCACGGCAGCAGCCAAAACAACGACGCTTACCGTGGGTGCCATCCAGGAAATGCGCTCCTGGGATCCGGCACAGGCCCACGTCGGCCACTACCTCCAGCCCTACCAGGCGGCGTACGACTCTTTGGTCCTGCGGGAACCGGACGGCAAGCTCAGCCCCATGCTGGCCACCGAGTGGAAGTACAACGAGACCAACACCAAGCTCACCGTGGACCTCCGCACGGACGTGACCTTCAGTGACGGCGCACCGTTCAACGCTGAGGCAGCCAAGGCAAACCTGGACCACTTCAAGAAGGCCAACGGCCCGCAGATGGCCCAGCTCACCGCCGTCTCCGACGTCGCGGTTGTGGATGCCGACACGATCGAACTGAACCTCACAAGCCCGGATCCGTCCCTGGAGTTCTACCTCAGCCAGGCAGCCGGCCTGATGGGCAGCCCGAAGGCGCTGGGCACCGAAGGTATCAAGACCGAGCCTGTGGGCAGCGGCCCATACGTTATGGACAAGGCCGCCACGGTCAAGGACTCACAGTCTGTGTTCACGGCCCGCAAGGATTACTGGAACAAGGACATCCAGAAGTTCGAGAAAGTCACTTTCAAGATCCTGATTGACCTGACCGCCCGCACCAACGCCCTCGTTTCGGGCCAGGTGGACGCCACGCTGCTGGACCCCAAGACCGGCAAGCAGGCTGAAGGCGCCAAGATGAACCTGGTAGCCACCGAGGTGGACTGGCAGGGTCTCCTGCTGATGGACCGCGACGGTACCAAGAACCCCGCGCTGGGCAACGTCAAGGTCCGCCAGGCTATCAACCACGCCTTTGACCGCAAGACCATTGTGGACCAGGTGCTGATGGGCCAGGGCACCCCGACCTCGCAGCCGTTCGGCAAGGCCAGCGGGGCCTGGACTGAGGATCTGGAGAACTACTACAGCTACGATCCGGCCAAGGCCAAGTCGCTCCTCAAGGAAGCAGGCTACGAAACCGGCGTTGTCCTCGACGTCCCGGCTGTCCCGGGCTTCGAAACCCAGCTCGCGGTGGTCAAACAGCAGTTGTCCGATATCGGGATCACACTAAACGTCGGCGCCGCGATCACCAATACCTACACCACGGACATTTCGGCGCAGAAGTTCACCGCCATTTTATTCTCGCTGTTTCAGGGTGAGCCGTGGGTGGCCACCAACCAGATCGTCTCCACGAAGGCCCTCTACAACCCGTTCAAGAACACCACTCCCGAACTCCAGGCCAAGATCGATGCCGTCGAGAAGGGTGGCAAGGACGCCGGCAAGGCGGCCCAGGAAGTCAACAAGTACGTTGTGGAGCAGGCATGGTTCGCCCCGCTGTACCGGGTCAACCAGATGTATTACCACAACTCCAAGATCACGGTGACGCCCCAGGTCCAGCAGGCTGTCCCGTCGATCTACAACTACTCACCCGCCAAGTAACCCGCCAGGAATTACCAGGGACGTAGCCACACAAAAACCTGCGCCATTCCGGCAGCCCACCACCAACGATGGGCTGCCGGACCGGGCAACCAATCCATGCCAGTTCACTGGAGCCAGCAATGATCACTTTCATCCTTAAACGCCTCGGCAGCGGACTCGTAGTCCTGTTCGCCGTCTCGATCCTCGTCTTTTCCCTGCTTTACGTATCGAGCGGCAGTATTGCGCGGAACATCCTGGGCGACCAGGCCACACCGGAGCAGCTGGCCGTGAAAGAAGCCGAACTGGGGCTCGACCAGCCCATCATGACGCGCTACTTCAGCTGGCTCACGGGAGCCCTGCAGGGGGACTTGGGCACATCCTGGTTCACCTCTGAACCCGTGGCCAACGCCCTCGCCACCCGCATCCCGGTCACGATGACCATGGTGATTGTAGCCATGATTCTGATCGCCATCATAGCCACTCTCATCGGCGTTGCCGCAGCGGTGAAGCGCGGCTGGGTGGACCGTGTGGTCCAGATCGGTGCCATCATCGGCGACTCCGTCCCCGGCTTCGTGATCGGCATCATCCTGGTGACCATCCTGGCCATCCAGATGGGCTTATTCCCGGCCACCAGCACCATTTCGCCCGGCGCCGGAGCAGATGCCTGGATGCTGTCCCTGGCCCTTCCGGTGATCGCATTGCTGATCAATGGCGTCACCGGCGGTGCACAGCAGATCCGCAGTGCCGTCATCAAACAGCTCGAACGCGACTACGTCCGGACTCTCCGCAGCCGCGGCATCGGTGAACGTGAGGTCCTGTTCAAGCACGTCCTGCGCAGCGCAGCCCCGGCCGGCCTGACCGTGCTCAGCCTCCAGCTGATAGGCATGCTCGGCGGTGTGGTCATCATCGAGACGATCTTTGCCCTTCCCGGCATGGGGCCGCTCGCCGTAGCCGCGACCGCGCAGAGCGATCAGCCCGTGGTTATGGGCGTTGTTATGTACACTGTCGCCGTTGTTATTGTGGTCAACCTCATTGTTGACCTGCTCAACGGCTGGCTCAACCCGAAGGTGCGTGTCTCGTGACAGAGTCCGTCGAAACCTCCGCTCTGACGTCCGCCCCCGGCACGTCGGGCCAGACTGGGACCGTCGTCCGGTCAACAGTCCTCAAGCGCCTGTTCAAGAATCCTCTCGGCATCATCGCCATCGTCATTTTGCTGGCAATGGCAGTGATGGCCGTCTTC
Source organism: Pseudarthrobacter sp. Hb11 (assembly GCF_059383655.1). NCBI lineage: Bacteria > Bacillati > Actinomycetota > Actinomycetes > Micrococcales > Micrococcaceae > Pseudarthrobacter > Pseudarthrobacter sp. Hb11. The sequence goes on along the minus strand of NZ_JBWZCM010000005.1, from coordinate 122,813 downwards.
GCCGATGTCCTGGCCCCGTTCGACGAGAACTTCGCCAACATCTCCAAGACCCTCGCCGCGCCGGACGCTGTCAACGTCCTGGGCACGGACAGCTCAGGACGCGACGTCTGGAGCCGGCTGCTCTTCGGGGCACAGCTGACCCTCACCTCAGCCCTCCTCTGCGCCGCCGTCGCCATCGCGATCGGCCTGCCCGCCGGTCTGGTGGCCGGCTACTATGCCGGCAAATTCGAAGCAGTCTCCAACTGGGTCGTCAGCATCCTGATGAGCCTCCCTGGCCTGATCGTCCTCCTCACCATCCGGGCCGCTTTCGGTCCGTCAGTATGGATTGCCATGATCGCGTTCGGTGTGCTGATCAGCCCTTCCTACTTCCGGCTGACACGATCAGCGGTGCAGTCGGTACGCAACGAGCTTTACGTAGATGCCGCCCGCGTCTCCGGTCTGTCCGACCTCACTATCATCACCCGCCACATCTTCTCCGTGGTCCGAGCGCCCATCATCATCCAGACGGCCGCAATCGCCGGCGTCGCCATCGCCATCCAGTCCGGACTTGAGTTCCTGGGGCTGGGCGATCCGGCCAAGGCAACCTGGGGCGTGATGCTCAGTGAAGGATTTAAGAACGTTTACCTCACACCGACGCTGCTGTTCTGGCCGGCGTTTGCCATGGCGCTGACCATCGGCGCCTTGGTCCTGCTGGGAAACGCCATCCGGGATGCCCTGGAAGACGGCGAAAAGATCAAGCACCGCAGGCAGAAAGCACATCAGGCTGAAGATGCTGCCGCAGCGAGCGCCGCCAAGGCAGCGCGCAAGACCATTGCCGCCGTCGAGGCCGGAACCGAACACCACCTGGTCAAGGTGACCAACCTTGGCGTCGGCTACCCCCAGGCCGACGGATCCATCAAGAAGGTGGTTGATGACGTTTCCTTCCACGTTGACCGGGGCGAAATCCTCGGCATCGTGGGCGAATCGGGGTCGGGCAAATCCCAGACGGCCTTCTCCATCCTGGGCCTGCTGCCGGATACGGCACGCATCGTGGGCGGCGCCATCCAGTTCGATGGCAACTACACGGTGGCTCCCGGTGAGGACAAGGTCAGCCAGGACCGCCTCTCCAAGCTTCGTGGCAAGCGGATTTCCTACATCCCGCAGGAGCCCATGAGCAACCTGGACCCAGCCTTCACGATCGGCTACCAGCTGGTCACGCCCATGGTGCGGATCCTGGGAATCACCAAGGCCGAAGCCACCAAGCGGGCGATGAAGCTGCTCTCCGACGTCGGCATCGTCAACCCGGATCGGACCTTCAAGGCCTACCCCCACGAGGTCTCCGGCGGCATGGCCCAGCGTGTGCTCATCGCCGGCGCCATCAGCTGCGAACCGGACCTCATCATCGCCGATGAACCGACCACCGCCCTGGACGTCACCGTGCAGGCCGACGTCCTGGACCTCATCCGCGACCTCCAGCGCCGCCTCGGCGTCGGCGTCATCCTGGTGACCCACAACTTCGGCGTGGTGGCCGACCTCTGCGACCGCGTGGTGGTCATGCAGAACGGCCGGCTCGTGGAAGAAGGCCCCGTACGGGAGATCCTCCGCGAACCGAAGGAAAGCTACACCCAGACCCTGCTGGCTTCAATGCTGGAAGGCAAGGAACCCATGACCATGCTGGTGTCAGCTGCTTCGTCTTCCACTGCGTCACCAACTGCCAAGGAGAACGTATTGTGACTGTATCTGCAGCCTTGGGCGCGGAGGGATCAGCGCCGGCACGCAAAGAACTCCTTCGGGTGGAAAACCTAGTGGTGGAGTACGCCGGCAAGGGGTTCCGTGCACGGAAGTTCCGAGCCCTGACGGACATCAACATCAGCATCGGCCAGGGCGAAACCCTGGGCCTGGTGGGGGAGTCCGGATCGGGCAAGACCACCCTGGGCCGGTCTGTACTGGGCCTCGCGCCGGTGAGCGGCGGCAGGATCACCTTCGAAGGCCAGGACATCAGCCACGCCACCCGAAAGCAGCGCCGCGTCCTCAGCCGCGATATGCAGGTCGTCTTCCAGGATCCCTACACATCCCTGAACCCGGCCCTGGAGATCGGCGACATCCTCTCCGAACCCCTGGGCGTCCAGGGCATGGAGACGACAGCAGCCAAGAAGCGCGTGAAGGAGCTCCTGGACCAGGTTGGCCTGCCGTCGGACGCTATTCACCGCCTGCCGCGGGAGTTCAGCGGCGGCCAGCGCCAGCGCGTGGCCATCGCCCGCGCCCTGGCGCTGTCTCCGAAGCTCATCGTCTGTGATGAGCCGGTCAGTGCGTTGGACTTGTCCACCCAGGCCCGCGTCCTGGACCTCTTCCTGCAGATCCAGAAAGACACTGACGTCTCCTACCTGTTTGTCTCCCACGACCTTGACGTGGTCCGTCACATCAGCCACCGTGTAGCCGTGATGTACCGCGGAGAAATCGTGGAGCAGGGGCCCGCAGCGGTAGTCACAGGGAACCCCGAACACCCCTACACCCAGCGGTTGCTGCTCGCTTCACCCGTGCCGGACCCGGACCGCCAGGAGAAGCGCCGTGCCGATCGTCACCGGCTGCTCGAAGAACAGCGCCAGCAGAACGAGCAGGCCGCTGCCTTTGCCTAGGGCACGTGCCCCAATCAACTCAACAGCAAGAACAATGGAGGAATAACGTGGCCAAAATTGGCGTACAGGCAATGATGCTGAAGGACAGCTTCACCGAAGTCGGGGCGTTCGAAACGCTCCGCAAGGTCAGTGACATCGGCTACAACGCCGTCGAGATCTCCCAAATCCCGATGACGCCTGAAAATGTCGCTGAACTGGACCGGTCCCGCAGTGAGCTGGGCATGGACATCGCAGCCCTGTCCGTGGCCATGGAGACCCCCAAGGGCCGGCCCGGCGATTCGCTGGCGGAGCAGTTTGACAAGATTGTGGACGACGCGAAGAGCCTGGACTCGAAGTTGCTGCGGATCGGTATGCTGCCGTTCGGGGCGATGACGTCCATTGGCGCCGTCATCGACTTCGCCAAGCAGGCCAACGAATACGCCGAGCGGCTGCTGGAGCAGGGCCTGGGCCTGTACTACCACAACCACCACATCGAGTTTGCAAAGTTCAACGGCAAGTACATGCTGGACATCATCGCCGAGAACTCCCCGGCCATGGGCATGGAAATCGACGTGCACTGGGTGCAGCGCGGCGGCCTGGACCCGGTCCGCACCCTGGAAAAGTACGCCGGCCGCACGGCCATGGTCCACCTGAAGGATTACCGGATCGGCCAAATGCCGGAATCGGCTATGGGGCTGCTGGATTCCGGGGACTTTATGGGCTTCATGCAGGAGTTCAAGAACGTCGTCCAGTTCGCCGAAGTGGGCGAGGGCAACCTGGACTTCGCGTCCATCATTCCGGCCGCGCAGGCTGCCGGTGCTGAGTACCTGCTGGTGGAGCAGGACGAACTCTATGGCCGCACGGTTTGGGAAGCGCTGCAGACGTCCTACGACAACCTGGTTGCACTAGGCCAGTCCGAGCTCTTCTAAACCACACCCACTTCCCCAATTTGGTATCGACAAGCTCAACCAACAAAGAAGGATAAATAACTGTGAGCAAGAAAGTACGCCTCGGCATCATCGGCCTGGGCCAGCAGGGCGGCATGTACGCAAAGTTCATCACTGACGGTGCAGTCCCCAATATGGTGATCGGAGCAATCTGCGACACCGATCCGGCCAAAAAGGCCGTCGCCTCGGAGACCTACCCGGACGCTCCCTTCTACGATGACTACATCGCCATGCTGGAAAGCGGCGACGTTGACGCCGTCGTGACCTGTGTTCCGCACTTCCTGCACCCGGAAATGGGCATTGAAACGCTCAAGCGCAACATCCACGCGCTGGTGGAGAAGCCGGCCGGCGTCTACACCAAGCAGGTCAAGGAACTGAACGAGTTTGCTGCCAGCAAGCCGGAACTGTCCTTCGGCATCATGTTCAACCAGCGCAACAACCCGCTGTACAAGAAGCTCAAAGAGATCGTGGACAACGGCGAGATCGGCAAGATCCGCCGCAGTAACTGGATCATCACCAACTGGTGGCGTCCGCAGGGTTACTACAACTCCAGCGAGTGGCGCGCAACGTGGGGCGGCGAGGGCGGCGGCGTCCTGGTCAACCAGGCACCGCACCAGCTGGACCTGTGGCAGTGGATCTGCGGCGTGCCGAAGTCCGTCTACTCCAAGGTTTCCTTCGGCTTCCGCCGCGACATCGCTGTCGAAGATGAAGTGACTGCGGTGGCTGACTACGGAGACGGCGTTACCGGCGTCTTTGTCACGGCCACGCACGATCTGACTGGCACGGACCGCTTCGAGATCCTGGGTGACCAGGGCAAGATCGTCGTCGAAGGCAGCAAGACCGCCACCGTGACACGCCTGAAGAAGCCTGAGCGCGAGCTCAGCGACGGCATGGGCATGGACGATGTCCGCAAGCTCTTTATGGGCGAACTGAACCCGGAGGAGTATTACACCACCGAGGTCATCGAGTTCGAGTCCGCGTGGGGTGCCCAGCACTCCGGCGTTCTGGAGAACTTCGCCGCCAACATCCTGGACGGCACCCCGCTGCTCGCTCCCGGCTCTGACGGCATCAACGGCGTCCGCCTGGCCAACGCCATTCATCTTTCCGCCTGGACGGGTAAGGAAGTTGGATTGGACTTCAACGAGGACGTGTTCCTCGCCGAACTCAACAAGCGCATCGCGGACGAAGGCAAGTTCCCCGAGCGCTCCTAGCTGCCGGCCAGCAACCAGCCCCGGCAAGAGGCGCTGGCAACCGCTGGCCCTTTTGCAGCCCAACCAAGTAGCGCTAAGTGTCGTTTTGACGCCCCAAAACGACACTTAGCGCGACTAAGTTGGGTGGTTTCCTCGTTAGGATGGGGCGGTGACCGAACCCAAGACGCAGGGCCCTGCCATATCGCCGGAAACTGGCAAGAAGCCAGCCCGCAACGGTAAGGCCAACGCCACCATCTACGACATCGCCAAGCTTGCCGGCGTCAACCCTTCCACCGTTTCCAGGGCGCTCAGCAAGCCCGGCAGGGTCAGTGCCAAGACGCAGAAGCTCATCGAGGACGCCGCTGCCCAGCTGAATTACCAGGTCAATCCGTTCGCCCGTGCACTGCCCACCGGTCGGACCAACACCTTCGGCCTGATCGTTGCCGACATCACCAACCCCACGTTTTTCGACATCATCCGAGGCGCCCAGACCACCGGAACCCGGCGTGACTACACCCTGGTGCTAGCCGAATCGGCCGAGTCAGCTGTCACCGAACTGACGGCAGCACGGCGCATGATGACCACCGTGGACGGCCTGATCCTCGCCAGCCCGCGCATGGACGACGACGATATCCGGGCGCTGGCCCGCGACAAACCCGTAGTGGTTATCAACCGCGAGGTGGAGGACGTGCCCTGTGTCATCCCGGATGTGCGCAAGGGCATTGGCGAGGCGGTTCGCAGCCTCGCGGGCAACGGACACAAGAAGCTGGCGTTCGTCGCCGGCCCCGCGCGGTCCTGGATGTCGGCGCGGCGCTGGGAAGGCGCCCAGGCTGCCTGCGAATGGTCCCACCTTGAGGCAGTGCGCGTGGAGTCCAGCAAACCAACGGTCGACGGCGGCAGGCAGGTTGCACGCGACGTGCTGGCCACCGGAGCCACGGCTGTGCTGACGTACAACGACCTCCTGGCCATAGGCCTCATGCAGGAACTGCAGGCGGGCGGCATGGCCGTGCCGGACCAGATCAGCATCGTGGGCTTCGACGATATTTTCGGTGCGGACTTCACCACCCCGCCGTTGACCACCGTACGCTCGCCGCTGGGGGAGTGCGGCTCCGGCGCCGCCACGCGGCTGCTTGACTTATTGCAGGGCAGCGGGGAACCCGCAGGGACCTTGCGCGTGGAAACGGAGCTCGTGCTGCGCGGCTCCAGCGGACGGGTCCTCCCGGCGGGCTGAACCCCAGCAGAAACGGTGGTGGCAAGTTTTGGCAACCGGTTGACAAATGCAGCGGTCAACCCGGATTATTGACTTATGTCACAGTCGATTGCTGCCAACCCAGACCGGCTCCTGCCCGCTGATCCCGGAACCCGCGCCATTGCGCGCGAACTCCTGCAGCGCGTTCAGGACCTCCCCATCATCTCCCCGCACGGGCACGTTGACGCCGCAGTCATCGAGCAGAACACCCCGTTCCCGGACCCGGCAGCGCTGCTGGTCAGCCCGGACCACTACGTCACCCGGCTGATCCACGCCAACGGCGCCCCTCTGGACAACCTGCGGGCGGGCGGTCCCACCACGCCCGAGTCACGCGAAATCTGGCGGACATTCGTGGATGCCTGGCCACTGTTCGAAGGCACAGCCTCCGGCTACTGGCTGCGCAACCAATTCGACAGCGTTTTCAAGCTGGGTGCAGACCTGGGTGAGATGTCCGCCGAGGCCAGCTATGACGCCATCGCCGCCAAACTCGTAGAGCCAGGCTTCCGCCCGCGCCAGCTTTTCAAGGACTTCAACATTGAGGTTCTGGCCACCACCGACGACCCCTTGGACAACCTGGCCAGCCACAAGGCCATCGCCGAGGACCCCACCTTCAACGGCCGCGTCCTGCCGACCTTCCGTCCGGACGCTTACCTGAACATCGCGCACCCCACCTGGAGCGCCAATGTTGACCGCCTGATTGAAACCGCCGGTGACGGCGCCGCGGGATACACGGGTTACATCACGGCCCTGGAAAACCGGCGCCGCTACTTCGTGGAGCACGGCGCAGTCTCGGCAGACCACGGCGTGGCCACTCCGGCAACGCTCAAGCTGGACCGTGCCGAGGCCGAGCGGATCTTCGAACTCGCGCGGGCCGGCAAGGCCACGGCGGAGGACCGCAACACCTTCGAAGCCCACATGATGTATCAAATGGGCCGCATGTCCGTGGAAGACGGGCTGGTCATGACTATCCACCCGGGTTCATTCCGCAACCACCACACCCCCACGTTCGATGCCTTCGGTGCCGATACCGGCCACGACATCCCGGTCGCCACCAACTACACCGAGGCCATCCGGCCTCTGCTGCAGGACTTCGGCACGGCCAAGGACTTCCACCTCGTGCTGTTCACCCTGGACGAGACGGTGTTCTCCCGCGAGCTCGCACCGCTGGCCGGGTTCTACCCATCCGTCTACCTGGGCGCCCCGTGGTGGTTCCTGGACGCCCCGGATGCCATGCTCCGGTTCCGCTCCGCCGTCACCGAGACCGCAGGCTTCTCCCGTTCCTCCGGGTTCATCGATGACACCAGGGCCTTCTGCTCCATCCCTGCCCGTCACGATGCTTCCCGCCGGATCGAAGCCTCCTTCCTGGCCCGCCTCGTGGTCGAGCACCGTGTCAGTGAAGACCGGGCCCACGAAATCATCGTGGACACCGTCGATTCCTCCCCGCGAAGGGTTTTCAAACTGTGAGCATCGAACAGACCGATGTGACAGGCAAGACTGCCGGATTCCTGCCGCAGCTGGACCGGACCCTGGCCGTTTCCGCCAAGCCGCCGGTGCGGATCGTCCACCTGGGACTCGGTGCCTTCCACCGCTCACATCAGGCCTGGTACACCAGCCAGGCCTGCGACGCCGCTGAGTGGGGCATTGCCTCTTTCACCGGCCGCCGCCCGGATGCTGCCCTGGCTCTTGCCGAGCAGGACGGCCTCTTCACGCTCGTGGAACGCGCTGACAGCGGTGACACGTTCGTCGTCGTCGGCAGCATCGCTGAAGCGGCAGACGGCGCGGACGTGCAGCGGCTTGCGGAGCTCGTTTCGGCACCTGCCACCGCCGTGGTCACCCTGACGGTCACCGAAGCGGCCTACCGGCTCGGTGCCGACGGACAGCTGGACTCTGCGGCGTCCGACGTCGTCAGTGACCTTGGGCTGCTGGCTTCCGGCAGCGGAAACCCGTCGACGCCGCTGGGCCGGCTGGTCTTCGCCCTCGCCGCGCGGCGGACTGCCGGAGCCGGGCCGCTCGCCGTTGTCTGCTGCGATAACCTCGCTGACAACGGCACGGTAGCCCGCAACGCTGTTACCGGGCTGGCTGCGGCCTGGGACGCGGAGCTCGCGGCCTGGGTTGCAGCGAACGTCAGCTTTGTCAGCACGTCCGTGGACCGCATCACTCCGCGCACCACGGACGCGGACATCGCCGCGGTCGAGGCCGCTTGCGGCTACCGTGACAACTCGCCGGTAGTGGCCGAGCCCTTCACCAACTGGGTGCTCAGCGGCGATTTCCCCGTTGGCCGTCCGCGCTGGGAAGATGCCGGCGCGGTCTTCGTTGACCACATCGAGCCTTACGAGAACCGCAAGCTATGGCTCCTGAACGGGGCTCATTCCCTGCTGGCCTACGCCGGCCAGCTCCGCGGACACACCACGGTGGCGCAGGCCCTCGCGGACCCGCAGTGCCTGAACGCCGTCGAAAGCTTCTGGGACGAGGCCGAAGCGAACCTGTCCGGCGCCGCGGCCGGTGGCGCGGACCTGGAGATCCCGGCGTACCGTGCCGCCCTGCTGGCCCGCTTCGGCAATGCGCGTATTGCCCACCACCTGGCCCAGATCGCCATGGACGGCAGCACTAAGCTGCGCATGCGGGCCGTGCCCGTCCTCCTGGCCGAACGCGCCCAGGGCAGGCCCGGTGCCGCTGCGGCCCTGATGATTGCGGCCTGGATTGATTTCAGTGCAGCAGCAGAGACATTCCACGATCCGCTGGCAACCGAAGTGGCCGAGGCCAACAAGCTCGGGGGAACGGAACGCGTGCAGGCATTGCTGGCACTTGTGGACCCGGCTGTCGCGGCAGACGACGCGGTGGTGGAGCTGGTTGCCGGCCTGCTGGGAACATTCGCTGCAGGCGCCGATTCCAAGTAACCGCAGCGCTGTCTGTTCGTCCTGCACTGCCCGGTCCACGATTATTGGACCGGGCAGTACTGTTTTTCAATCCACAAGCTGTTTCATGAAGTTTCAACAAATAGGTTGGCAACCGCTTGCCATTTGATTGCCAAGTGACTAGGATTACAGGCAACGAGAAACACAGTGCGGCACGTCCGTCGGATGTCGGGCATGACTAAGCCAGGCCTCGCCACGATTTACCGCTTTATAGCATTTCCATATTTCGCCGGCCTCCAAGGCGGCAGCGGGTAAAGGAGCCCAAATATCATGAAAAAGCTAAGCAAGCTCAGCATCATCGGCTATGGGGCCGGCGATGCCGCAAACAACCTCGCTTTTACCACTGCCACGATGTTCCTGCTGGTGTACTACACGGACGTTGCCGGTATCTCCGCAGCGGCCGCCGGAACCCTGCTGCTCGTGGTCAGGCTGTTTGACGCCTTCGCTGACGTCTTCGCCGGCCGCCTCGTAGACCGGACCTACAGCAAGCGCTTCGGTAAGTTCCGTCCCTTCATCATGTTCGGCTCCATCCCGCTCCTGCTCCTGAGTGTGGCAACGTTCTCCGTCCCGCAGCTGGGTGAATCCGGGACGCTGCTCTACGCCTACGTCACCTATGCGGCCCTCGGCCTGGCCTACAGCCTCGTCAACATCCCCTACGGCTCGCTCGCCGGCGCAATGACCCAGGACCCGGGTGAGCGTGCCAAGCTGGGATCGGCGCGCATGATTGGCGGCCTGCTGGTGGGTTCGGGCCTTGGCATCTTCGTGGCACCGCTCATCAAGCCTGGCGCTGACCTGCAGTCGACCTTCACTACCATCACCCTGGTGTTTGTGGTGATCGGCGCGGCCCTCTACTTCTTCACGGTCCTGACCGCCAAGGAACGCGTCCACCGCGCCGTTCCTAATGTGTCGGTCAAACAAAGCATCGATACCCTCAAGGGCAACAAGCCGCTCCTGATGCTGTGCATCAGCTCTTTCTTCTTCCTCTCCGGCTACCTGGCGCTGACCTCCGTGCAGCTGTACTACCTGCGCGACGTCCTCGGCCGGCTGGACCTTTACCCCGTACTGTCCATCATCCAGCTCGTCCTGACGTTCTTGCTGGCTGCGATTATGCCCAAGCTGGTCCGCAGCATTGGCAAGAAGAGCATCTACATCTACTCTTCCCTGATCACTGTCCTCGGCGGCGTGGTTATCTTCCTAAGCCCGGCCGGCCAGGTCATGATGGGCTTCAGCGGCCTCGTACTCAGCCTCGTGGGTGTCCTGGCGATGAGCATCGTGGTGTGGGCCCTCGAAGCAGACACCGTGGAATACGGCGAGTGGAAGACTGGCGTCCGGACCGAGGGCATTACCTACGCGCTCTTCTCCTTCACCCGCAAGTCTGGCCAGGCCGTTGGTGGCGCACTCGCCGCCTATGCGCTCGCCCTCGGCGGTTACAAGTCCGGCGGAGTTGCCCAGACCTCCGAAGCAGTGTTCGGCATTCAGATCGCAGCGGGCGCACTCCCGGCCGTCCTGACTTTCCTGGCGGCACTGGTCATGACCAAGTACACGCTGACGGACGTCAAGCACGCGGAAATCCTTAAGGAGATCCAGGAACGCCGGACCAAAACAGTGGGCGCTGATGAAACCGCTGATGCCAACACCTCCGAAGGAACCAACCCGGCCACTACCCCCGCCGCGGGCGCCAGCACTTCCCCGGCAGCCAGCACCCCTGCTGATGCCGGCAAACCTGCCGGCCAATAACTCCAAGCACCACAACCTGACCTGAAGTCCTTGAAAGGATCTGCCGTGAAAATCATTGCCGCTGAAGTCTTCGTGACCAGTCCCTCCCGCAACTTCGTGACGCTCCGGATCACCACCGAGGACGGTGTGACCGGTATTGGTGACGCCACCCTGAACGGCCGTGAGCTCGCGGTTGCCGCCTATTTGAAGGAGCACGTTGCGCAGTTGCTGATCGGCAAGGACCCGCACCGGATCGAGGACACGTGGCAGTTCCTTTACCGCTCCTCGTACTGGCGGCGCGGCCCGGTCACGATGGCTGCGATCGCCGCGGTGGACATGGCGCTGTGGGACATCAAGGGCAAACTGGCGGGCATGCCGGTGTACCAGCTGTTGGGCGGGGCGTCCCGGAACGGGCTGCGCGCCTACGGCCACGCCTCCGGTGCGGACCTGCCATCGCTGTTCGATTCGGTCCGGGAGCACCTCGAGCTGGGGTACAAGTCCATCCGGATCCAGACCGCAGTGCCGGGCATCAAGGCCGTCTACGGCGTGGCTGCCCAGGCGCAGGCATCCGGTGAGCGCTATGACTACGAACCGGCCGGCCGCGGCGCGTTCCCGCAGGAGGAGGACTGGGACACCCGCGCCTACCTGCGCCACCTGCCCACCGTCTTCGAAGCGGTCCGGAACGAGTTCGGCCCGGAGATTCCGCTGCTGCACGACGGCCACCACCGGATGACGCCGATCCAGGCCGCGAAGCTCGGCAAGGCGCTGGAACCGTATGACCTGTTCTGGCTCGAGGACTGCACCCCGGCGGAGAACCAGGAGGGCCTGCGCCTGGTCCGCCAGCACACCACCACCCCGCTGGCCATCGGCGAGATCTTCAACACCGTCTGGGACTACCAGACCATCATCAAGGAACAGCTGATCGACTACGTCCGGGCCGCGTCCACGCACTTTGGCGGGATCAGCCCGTTGAAGAAGGTCATGGACTTCGCCGCGCAGTACCAGATCAAGTCCGGCTTCCACGGCCCCACAGACATCTCCCCGGTGGGCTTCGCCGCGCAGCTGCACGTGGGCCTTGCCATCCATAACTACGGCATCCAGGAATACATGCAGCACTCGGACAAAACCAACGAGGTCTTCAAGCAGTCCATGACCTTCGTGGACGGCTACCTCCACCCGGGCAACGAGCCGGGCATCGGCGTCGAATTCAACGAAGAAGCCGCCGCGGCCTTCCCGTACCAGCAGGCCTACCTGCCCTACAACCGCCTGGTCGACGGAACGGTCCACGACTGGTGAACACCCCCAAGCCTGAAACAACCGCTCCGGCCGCAGCCGCTCAGCCCAAGCTCCTCGTCATCGTGATGGGAGTCTCCGGCTGTGGCAAGACCACCATCGGTGACCTCGTCGCCCGGCAACTCGGCGTCCCCTTCCTCGACGGCGACTCCCTCCACCCCGTGGAGAACGTCGCCAAGATGGCAGCCGGCACACCACTGACGGACGAGGACCGCTGGCCCTGGCTCGCAACCGTGGGCACCGAGCTGGCTAACGCCGGCGACGGCGGCATAGTCCTTGCCTGCTCCGCGCTGCGCCGCAGCTACCGGGACGCCATCCGGCAGCAGGCACCGGACACCGTCTTCCTGCACCTGCACGGCAGCAAAGAGGTGCTGACGGCCCGGACTGAAGGGCGTTCCGGCCACTTCATGCCGCCGGCGCTGCTCGAGTCCCAGCTGGCCACGCTGGAACCGCTCGCGGCGGACGAAGCCGGCGTCGTGGTGGACATCGCCGCGCCGGTCCAGCAGGTGGTGCGGGAGGCACTCGCCGGAATTGCCGCCATCGGGCTTTCCTCCGCGTCTCTTTCTGCAGCCCGTGGCACCAAGGGCGCTGAGGGCACCCTGGCGGGTCAGTTCGACGTCGACCTTCAGGCCGCGCCGTTCAACCTCGACGACGACGCCGTCGCCTGGGTGGAATCCACCCTGGCCGGCATGAGCCTCGAGGAGAAGATCGGCCAGCTGTTCATCAACCACAACAACGACTACTCCCCTGAGTACCTCGATGGGGTGCTGGAGAACTTCCACGTGGGTGGCATGCGGTACCGGCCCGGCCCGTCCGCTGCAGTGCAGGAGCACATCCGCTACGCGCAGTCCAAGACCCGCATCCCGTTGCTGGTGGCCTCCAACCCGGAAATGGGGGGAGCCGGAAGCTGCGACGACGGAACGTTTGTGTCAACGCACCTGCAGGCCGGCTCACACCCGGACAAGGCCATCGCCCGGCAGATGGGGCAGGTGGCCGGGGTGGAAACCGCGGCGCTCGGATGCAACTGGGCGTTCGCTCCGATCGTGGACATCCACTACAACTGGCGGAACACCGTCATTTCCACCCGGGCCTTCGGCAACACCCCGGAGGTGGTGGTGGAGCGCGCAAAGGAGTACTTCGACGGGATCAGCGAGTCACCCACTGTCTGCGCCATGAAGCACTTTCCCGGGGACGGCGTGGACGAGCGTGACCAGCACGTTGTCACCTCCTACAACACCTTCAGCTACGAGGAATGGAACCGGACGTACGGGCACGTGTACCGCGAAATGATCGGGCACGGCGTGCAGTCCATCATGGTGGGGCACATCGGCGCGCCGGAACTGTCCCGGCACTTCCGGCCCGGCCTGGCGGACAAGGACATCCTGCCCGCAACGCTCGCGCCCGAACTGCTCCAGGACCTGCTCCGCAGCGAGCTCGGCTTCAACGGACTGATCCTGACGGACGCCTCGCTGATGGTGGGCCTCACGCAGGCCATGAAGCGCAAGGACCTGGTGCCAGCCACCATCGCCGCCGGCTGCGACATGTTCCTGTTCTTCCGGAACCCGGCGGAGGACTTCGGGTACATGCTGGATGGCTACAAGTCCGGCGTCATCACCGAACAGCGGCTGCAGGATGCACTGCGCCGGATCCTGGGTCTCAAGGCGTCCTTGGGCCTGCACCGGAAGCCTGCGGACCAGCTGGTGCCGCCGGCTGAAGCGCTGGCCGTCATCGGCAGTGAGGCGCACCGTGCCATCGCGGCGGAGATCGCGCACAAGACCGTCACGCTGGTCAAGGACACTGCGAACAACCTGCCCATCACGCCGGAGACGCATCCGCGAATCCGTTTGTATGGGATTTCGGGCGGCGCTGACTTCACCCGGGCTGACCCGCTGGCCTACCTGGACACGGTCAAGGAAGAGCTGGAAGCGGCCGGTTTCGAGGTGCACATTTTCAGGACGGCGGAGCAGCGGGAGGCCGCGGGCGAGACCGGCATGAACTTCATGCGGGTCCTGTCCGAGGAAGCTGTAGGCGATTACGCGGACAGGTACGACGCCGCGTTGGTGTTCGCCAACGTCAAGGGTTTCGCCCAGGAGGCCGCCATCCGGATCAAGTGGTCCTCACCGATGGCCGCGGAAATCCCGTGGTACGCCACCGAGGTGCCCACGGTGTTTGTCTCGCTCAACCAGCCCAACCACCTGATTGACGTGCCCATGGTCAAGACGGCGATCCACGCGCACGCCGGTTCCCGGGAGGCCATCCGGGCCACGATCGCCAAAATCCAGGGCAAGTCCGAATTCCAGGGCACGTTCAACGACAACGTGTTCTGCGATTCCTTCGACACCCGGCTTTAGGAGCCGCCCAGGGGAATCGTGGACCTGCCGGGCGGGGCGTGGCGGCCGGGACTTCCTGCCGCCGTGCCTTGCCTTGGGCTCGTCGAGAAGCGATTGGTTTCTGACGGTTCACTCGCCCGAGTTCTCCCGCGAGGTGATGCCGAAGGCTGGGGACTGCAGCTCGGTGAAGTTTCCCACGCTGGCGCGCACGGTGCACTGTGGCGTAATTTGCAGGGCCGTCACGGTAAGTCCGGAACTGTCCACGGCCAGCGCCCCGCCGCACCCATCCGAGAACCGTAACCCTTTCTCACCGCCGGTCACTGCCGTGAGCATCTGTGAGGGTTTGCCGGAGGCGGGACTCACGTAAAGCGGATTCAGCTCATCAACGCCGCTGGCCCACACCGGCACCAGGGTGATCTTCAGGGGACTCGGCGTCACCACACGCGCGGGAGTTCGTATCTCCACCCCCTTCAGGCGCTGGACGGGGTAAGACGTACTTTTGACTGCTGCGTCCTGGGTAGCGGCAGCCGTGGCCTCCGACCCGGCCCGCAGCCAGCCGTCCAGTGCCCTCTGGTCTGAGGGCGCCACCGGCACCTCGGCCGTCACCTGGACGGACCCTCCAGCCGGGATCTGCATCCCCGGGAGCTTCCACCCGCAATCGACGTCAAGACCGGTAATGGAAGCCTGGTTGCGGCTTACCGACGTCCCCTCCCATGTGACGGCCGGGCAAGCGTCCCCCTCGGACAAGCCCGGGATCACTTCAAGGAACTCGCCGGACAACGGCGCCTTTTGCGCGGCATACGCGACCGTCAGGCGGACCTGGCCGGACGACGGGTCATAGGAGGCGCCCCGCGAGATCGTGAGGCCAGTGGGAAGCGGTGTGTCCTGCAACTGCGAGGACAGTTGGGAGCCGGCGCCACCGGGCGACGCCTGCTGGCTGGGTGGAGCAAGGACAACGAACCCCACGACCATGGCAATAAGGAGAAGCGCCGCGGTGCCGGCCAGCAGCAGTGCTTTGCGCGTGCGCCAGAACGGTGTGGCGTCCATCTCCTCGGGCCGGGCGTCCGCCTTCGCGCGCACGTCCCGGCGCGGGAGCGGACGCGCAATGGTTGCGCTGCCGGCCTCACCAAGGTTGGGAACCTCCACGTCCTCGTCCCCCGGCGGGGCGGACGCCAGGGCTGCGAGGTCAGAATCAGTAAACGCAGCCCCGCGGACCACTGTGGCGGTGCGTTCGACGTCGTCGAAGTCCTCCGGAGCCTCCTCCCGCGGAAGCGGTGCGCTGCCGCCAACGCGGGGAACGAGGCGTCGGAGGGTCGATGCTGCATCAGGGGCCGCCGGGCGTCGGGCCGGGTCTTTGGACAGCAGGACATCGAGAATGTTCCATACCGCATCGTCCACAGCAATCCTCGGCGGGCGGGAGGAAACATGGCGGTAGGCGACGCTGAAGTCCGTCCCCGGTCCGGCGAAAGGTGTCCGCCCCGCAAGCAGTTCGTAGAGCAGGACTCCTGCGGAATACACATCGCCCTCCGGACCGGACCTGCCCTGGCTGATGAGCTCCGGAGGCATGTATTGCGGGGTGCCGATGAGGCCGGTTGTCTGGCGTATTCTCTCGCCCACCACGTCGGAAATGCCGAAGTCGGAGACCCGGACGTCGCCTGGGCCGCACTCTGGCCAGGGGCGGGCGAGGAGCACATTGTCCGGCTTGATGTCGCGATGCGTGACGCCCCGCGAGTGGGCGAAAGCGAGCGCATCGAACACTTCGGCGGCGAGGCTGAGCGCGTCCGCGGGACGCAGCGGGCCCGCCTCCTTCACTGCGTCACGCAGTGAGCCGCCTGCAACGTAGTCCATAACGATGGCCAGCCGCGGACCCTCCACCACCATGTCCCGCACCGTGACGATGCGCGGGTCCTGCAACCCCAGCAGCACGGAACGTTCCCGGACGAACCGTTCAACGAGCGAGGGATCGTCGGCGTGTTCCGGGCGCAGGACCTTCGCGGCCAATGTCCGGCCATCGGCCGCCGTCACGGTCCACACTTCGCCGACGGCGCCGGAACCCACCCGCTCGCCGAAGCGGTAGGACGCGCCGAGCGCCTGGCCAGTTTGTGCGAATTGCATACCGTTCTCTCCAACGCAGTTGATCTGGTCTTTCACGGCCGCCCCCGCCGCCCACCTACTCTAGGCGCCCCCTCCGGCCGCCGGGGATCAGCTCTCGGCGCTGACCGACTGGATCAGCGCCATTTGTCCGCCCACCCCGATGTAGCCGCGGCCGGTGGTCATCGCCACGGGTGCCTTGCGCGGGAGGACGACGCCGAGCAACTCACCGTCGTAATTTACGTCCGGTTGAAGCAGCACGCCCAGGCGCGACTTGCGGATCGTCTTGGTCCAGTGACTGTACAGCCCGCGCAGGTCCGCGGCACGCCCCGCCGCAATGACGCACAGCCCCGGCTGCCCGGATGCCACCACCCCCGCAATCGATTGATCGGCGTCCTCGAAGCGCTCGGCGTCGTCGATCAGCAGGAACACCGTAGCGCGCTCCAGCCGCAGGGAGGCCAGCAGGGCCGGCACGTCGTCTGCGCCGACTGCCACGCGGTCGAGACCCGCGAGAGCCAGGGGCGAGCGGCGGTCGCAGATGCCCCATACCTGGGCCGGTCCCTGGGCAGTGGGCGCGCCGCGCAGGGCGGCGGCCAGGGCCAGCAGCAGTGTCGACTTCCCCGAACGGGCCGGCCCGGCGACCAGCGCGTGCTCACCCTCGTAAACTTCCAGGAACGCCGGGGAGAGGTCCGCCTCCTGCATGCCAACGGGGATAAGCCAGGGCTCTGCCTCCAGTCGGGGTTCCACGCCCAGGTCCAGCATGGTGACGTCGGAAGGCAGGCGCCGGATCGCAGCGGTCTTTCCCGGAACATGTGCCCAGCTCTGCCGCACCCGGTCCACCGCTGCCTCCAACCCGATACTGGGCGTGGCCACGTGCATCTGGAGCGAGGTGCGCGGATCCACGCAGCGTCCCGGAAGCGCGGCGGGAATTGCCTTGCCCCGGACGCCGAGCGAGGAATAGTCGTAGTTGTCGGCCAGCCGGAAAAGCCACCGCTGCAGCGTCACCTCATTCATGGCTGACGGCACAGCCTTGGCGCGTGTGGTGGAAACGGCGAAGGACAGGCCCAGAGCCGGGCCGTCAGCGTAGGCGCGGTACAGGAGGGCCAGCAGTTGCTGCCCTTCGAAGTCCTGGAACTCGTCCCGCAGGGAGGCAAGGCCGTCCAGCAGCACCACGGCGTGGCGGTGCTTGCCCGGCGCGGCGCGGCGGCTCTCCAGTTCGGTATGCAGGTGGCGCAGGAAGCGGGCCTGCTGTTCCTTTGCGCCGGCACCGGTCCCCACGTAGGCGACCGTGTGGGGCAGGCGTTCCAGCGCCTCAAGCTCGCGCGAGCCCAGGTCGAGGATCATCAGGTCCAGCTCGGCCGGATCGGCATCCCTCGCCAGGGTCAAGGCAATCGAGGCCAACGTGGTGCTCGTTCCTGAGCCTGCCACGCCCATAAGCATCAGGTTTCCCGCGGACATATCCCATCCTGCGGCGGACTGGCGCTGCAGATCGGGTTCATCCACGAGGGTCACAATGACGGAGGAACCCCGGACGCCGCCCACCACCGGCAGGGGCAGTGCTGCAGGATCGGCGGCAGCATGGACCCGAGGCCCGGGGTAACCGCTGTCCTGGGCCGGAAGGAAACCCTCCAGCTCCACCCGTTCGCCCAGGGCCTCTGGCCAAACCTGACGGGGAGCGGCGTACCCCTCCTCGTTGTTGGCGGCCACCACCGCGTCGATGAGGAGGTCCAGGTCGTTGTCATCCACAGCCTCAGGCCGCGGCGCAGCCACCGCGGGGGCGGGGACGCCGAACTGGATAATATCCCGCACCTCGACGGCGGCACCCCCACCCGCCTGCGCCTGTCCGGTCACCAGGGCAGTCTGCACGGGCGTGATGTCGTCCTGGCCCAGTTTCACAAAGGCCCGGCCCATCTGGGCCCTGCCAATCGCCGATGCGGCAGGCACGCCGATGACGTTGTTGGAGTCCTCCCGGCTTTGCACACGGAGCGCCACCCGAAGGTTCGTGTTCGCGAGGATGTCGTCACTGACGACGCCCGCCGGCCGCTGCGTCGCCAGGATCATGTGCACCCCCAGCGTCCGGCCCACTGCGCCTACGCTCACCAGGGCCTTGAGGACGTCCGGGAAATCCTTTGCCAGCATGGCAAACTCGTCGATCACAAGCAGCAGCCGGGGCATGGGCTCGGCCGGGTTTGTCGCCAAATAGGCGTTCAGGTTGTCGATGCCTTCGCCGGCTCCTGCAAAAACCCGCTGGCGGCGCTCCATCTCTGCCTCCAGGGCGCGGAGGGCGCGATCGGCAAGTTGCTCGTCCAGGTTGGATATCGTGCCGATGGTGTGCGGAAGACGTTCGCACGCCTTGAACGCCGCCCCACCTTTGAAGTCAACGAGGATGAAATTCAGGCGGGTGGGGTCGTTGCGCGCAGCGAGGCCGGCAACGAGCGAGCGGAGGAACTCGGACTTGCCGGAACCCGTTGTGCCGCCGACGAGGCCGTGTGGGCCGTCTTTGACCAGGTCCAGGGTCAGCGACCCGTTTTCCCCTGTGCCGATAGGTGTGGAAACCCCCGTGGGGGACTGCCACAGGCGGCGGATGGTGGTTGAGTCAGGGCGTTCGTAGCCAAGGAGTTCGGGCAACCGTACGAGAGAGGGCAGCGAGGCGCCGGGGACGTTCAGCTCCGGATCATCGAAGCGCGCCAGGCGGAGGGCGCAGCGCAGGGCCTCGTCCTCATCAAGGCCCGCCAGGATGACATCCTCCACACGGGTCAGGTCCTGCGGCTGGTCCACCGTGGCCGCGGAATCCGCCCCCACCCTGATGATGGTGGTGCAGGAAGCGGGCAGCTGCTCTTCGGAGGCAGCGAGGACGATGCCTGCCACCCGTGCCGGGCGCTGCTGCGGGTTCAGATGGACCCCGGGCAAAGTGCGGCCCATCCCAAGCAACGCGCGCGCCGGGGCATCCCTGCCCTCGGTGAGCACTTCGGAGTCAAGGACCACCAGAAGTGCCGGAGTGGGCAGTTCCTGGACGGTGTCCTTGAGTGTGCGCAGCATGGCGAGGCTCGTCTCGCGGTGCGCGGACATCCATCGCTGGCCCGTGCTGCTGCCGGCTTGGCGCGTGTGCGGAAGCCACGAAGCCCACTCCCACTCGTCGGCGCGGCCCGCGTCGCAGAAAATCCCGATCGTCAGGTCCGCCGGGCCAACGTGCACCGCTGCCTGGGCAACAAGGGATCGCGCGAGGGCCAAGGCTCCCTCCCGGGGGCCCACCATTCCCACCACACCAGCATCAGTGAGGTCCACCAGCACGGGCGCAGCCTGCAGGCGCGCGGCCGCGAGGGAGTCCTTCACCTTTTCATCCAGCCGTGATCCTGCTGTGCGGTCCACCTCCGGCTTCCAGGGGACGTCGCCTGTGCCGGCATGCAGGGCAAGGAAGTCGTCCGCGTCGGCGCGGCGCTGCCACAGGGAAGTAGCGGGGAGGGCCGGACGGCGCAATACCGTGGCTGGGTCGGGAATCATCTGATGCCGCCGGGCGGTTTCCGCCTCGCCGGCCGTGCGCATTTGCTGTTCAAATTGCTCGAGCGCTGAGGCGAAGCGCTCGTCCTCTTCCTTGACGCCCCGAACATGGCGCCGCTTTTGTTCAAACCACATGCCCACGGCCATCACCGGGCTGAGCATGGCGAACATCGCGAAGCGCATATCTCCGAGGATCAACACCATGGCCACGGCCATAACGAGGGGCGCCAGCACAGTGATGTAGCTGAACTTGTTGGCCGGCGGAACCTCCTTGCGGCTTGGCGGGACCAATGGGTCGCCTGCCAGGGCCCGGCCGGGACGGGGCGGCCGGTTAAAGGGCGCAGTTGCCGCCGGTGTCAGATTGTGCAGGCTGCCCGGGGCCGGGGCCGGCGTCTCATCCAGTGACGGGCGCAGGAGGAGCACGGTGCCGCCCGCCGTGATGGTGGCCGTTTCGGTGACCAGGATTCCGTCTTCCGCCACCATTTCGCCGTTGACGAGGGTGCCGTTCGTAGATCCGCCATCCAGCACCCGCACCCCGTCTTCCTCCCGGCGCAGGCGGCAATGGTCCCAGGACGCGCTCTCCGTGGGAAGGCTGAGATCGGCGTGGGGCGACCGGCCGATGAGCATCTCGCGTCCCCGCGGGACCTCAACGACGGTTCCGGCGCGATGGCCGCCGGCGAGCGTCACGCTCCAGCCCTGTACGCGGTGCGGCGTTTGCCACGGCGCCCGCGAGATGCGGCTGCCTTCCAATAGGACCAGCTCCGAGACAGGGGTTGAACCCCGTACCTCGGCCTCGTTCACGAACACCACCTCTTCGGACGCAAGGCTGGGCCCGCCGGCGGCCACTACTAAGTCCGTCAGCGTGGTGGCCGGCGCCGCGCGCGCCACCTCGCATTCAAGGCGGCTCCCGTCCAGGTCGATCAGCACACGCACCGAGGCGCTCCTTCATGGTGGAATGGCCCGGCCCCTCAGAGGACGGGCCGGGACGGGATGGTCAGGGGCCGGCCGGCGGCGCCGGCACCCAAACGAGCCGCGGAGCGTTCTCGTCCGCCGGGCGGAGGCCCAAGTCCTGGGATGAAGCATAGACCGGTACTGCCGCGGCCTTGAGTGCTGCAGAGCGGGAGAAGTCCAGGGCGGGCCCTGCGATTCCCTCGCCTGGGCCAAACGACATGGTGCCCAGCGCCGTCCCGACCCTGGCGGGGTCGCCGGTTCCGGCCAGCGCCGACGCCCTCACAAGGGCGACGACGGCGTCGTGGCTGCCTGTGTCCGCTGCCCAGGCGTCAGCCGAGAAGGGAGCGTCGCCCGTCAGATTGGTGATCTCGGAATTGCTGGACGCCAGGCGGACGGCGGACAGGAAAGCGGACATTCCGCGCCCCTGGGCGTCCTGCTGGAGCGCAGCGGCATCGCCGCCTGTGGGGGAATAGCTGACCAGCTGGCCGGAAGCGGTGCCGTCGACTTCGGCGAGAGTGGACGTGAAAGCGGGGGCGGTTGCCCCGTTCGGCAGGACCAGGGGGACAGTCACATTGCGGGACTGCAGGGCTTGGACCAGCCGGGCCAGCCGCTGCGGGGTGGCGGCCGAGACGATCACGGCGTCGGCCGCTTCGGCGACCGTTGTGGACGCGGCGCCTGCGGGAGCGTCTTCGGCAGGCGGGCGCAGCTGGTCTCCCGTTTGGATTGCGGCTTCCTGGGCCAGGCCCATTACGTCTTCGAACGCTTCGCGGGTAAGCGTTTGCGAGATCTGCACCGATGGGGTTTGGCCGCCGTCGTTGACGAGCAGCACCCGTTTCTTGCCCTCCAGCGTGGTTCGAAGGGCGTCCTCGACGGATGCCCGCGCCGGCCACATGGTCCAGGTGGCCGGCGCGGGCTCCGCCGGTTCGGCGTAGGGCAGGATCGCCGGGAGGCCCAGCTCTCCTGCGGTCTTGGCTGCGGCCCGGGCTTGCGGTCCCGTGCTCGCCACGATGACAGCGGACGCTCCCCGTTCGGCCAGCGCTTGGACGGCGGCCCGGGCACCTTCCTCCGTACCACGGTCGTTTTGGGCCGAAAGGGCGACGGTAATGCCGCCCTTTGCGAAGCGTTCTGCGGCAACGACAGCACCCTGCGCCGCCCGGTTGTATTCGGAGCCGGGCTCGCCGGACTGGCCAAACGTCAGGACGACGCCGATGGAGAAGTCCTTCGGCACGCCGTCAGCGGACAATGCCACGGGAACTGTGGCGGCCACGGGGTCGGGCCGGGGGGCCGCCGTGGGGCGAATCAACGTCATCGCCAGGGCGACCGCAGCCGCGACGACTACAGCGGCCCCCGCGGTGATCAGGATGAAGAGCCTGCTGCGGGGGATCATGCACGGCCGCCGATTTTCAAGGTGTACAGGGTCTGCGACGTCGCACCGGCCGGGACTTCGAGATGGAATGGCGGCAGTTCTGCGGCCGCGGCAAGTGAAGCCTTGAACTGTGCCTGGCGCAGCAGCAGCCCGGCCACATCACGGGAGCGGATGTTCGCATACCCTTCAGCGTTCTGCGAGGCCAGGGCCAACTGGTAGTCGGCAGTGTCAGCCTTGGCGGCGCTTGTGGCCATGGAGCCGAGCAACCCGGATCCGTTCACAGCGCGGTCGCCCAGGTCGAGCATCACTTTGCCAAGGCTTGAGGACAGCAGGGCGTTGGCGCCCTCGACGTCACGGGTTGAGCCGGAAGTGCTCGACGCGATGCCCGCCAGCGAGGACTGGGTGCTCTTGGCCAAGGACGCGGCAAGGACGTCGCTCTCCCCGAGCAGTTCGTCACGCTGCTTGTCCACTGTGCCCCCGGCATCGTTCACCACTTCGTTAGACGTGGCCTTCAACCCGGAGATGGACCGGTTGAAGGCCGTAATGACTGCCTCGGAGCCCGCGTCGCCGAGCTCGGCGACCTGGCGCACTTGGTCGTCCACGGTCTTGTAGACTTCAGCGGCGGTTTCAGCTGAGACTTCCCGGAGGGACTGCTTGACCTTGTCGCCCAGCCCGTCCTGCTGCTCCTTCAGCTTTACGAGCGTCGAGCCGACACTGCCGGAGGAGTCGATCGCATGGCCGAGCTTGGCGTGCAAGGCTTCAAGACCGCGCCTGGTGCTGCTGACGCCGCCCGTTGCGGCGCCGTCGAGCTCTTTCGCGGCTTTGCTGATATCTGCCAGCCTGGCGTCGACGTCGTCGATCGTGGTCCCGAGGGTGGTGAACGCCTGGCCGATCGCCTCATCCGGGGCGGTGGTATCAGTGGCCGCCAGGACCGCGTCCCAGGCGCCAGACTGAGCCTCCAGCCGGGCATCCAGGGGGTCCTTGAATCCCATCGGCGGGTTCAGCTCCTGCGCAGGGTTTCCGCTTTCATCCGTGGGCTCGCACGGAGCGGACGTCAGGTAGGAGCGCAACTGCTCGGCCTGCTTGGCGGACAGTTGGCCTTCGCGGGGGACGTCGCCGTCGGCGATCCTGCACAGCTCATCGGCGAGCCTCTGGGTTTGCTGGGTCATTGAGCCGTTCAGCAGCGAGCCGTCACCCAGCTCGCCCCGGGCGTTCTTCGCAGCCTTCTCGACGTCGAGCAGCTTCTGCCGGAGGCCGTCGATGCTGCTGCGGGCCAAAGCGGCCGCGTCCCGGGTTGCGGCGACGGAGGCCCGGGCGGACTTGATCGCTTCGTCCACGTTTGCGAGGGCGGTCTTGTAATCCTCGGTGGTCCCGGCGCCGTCGAGGACCGCGGCGAAATCTGCGCGCAGTGTCTCCATCGTGGCGGCGGAGGCCTCGTGGTCCTTGATGGCGCCCTCGACCATCTGTGGCTGCAGACCCGCCACGAGCTCGTCGCCCTTCTCCACCAGGCCCAGCAACGCGCCGGTTACTGTCACGGCGGAGCCGTAAAGGGAGCAGGTCATGGACCCCTGCTCCGCGCACTCCTCGGCGGTGGGGTTCTCAGGGCCCATGGTGGCCTCAATGGCGCCCGCCACGATGTCCCGGCAGCCCGCGCTCACTTTCGCGTAGGCGTCGAGCTGCGATGCCATGGTCAGGACGCTGGAGTAGACGGTGGCAGATGTTGCCGACTTGGGAACCTCGGCGGCACAGCCCTCGCCGTTGATGGGGACTGCAGGGGGCACAGCCGAGGTGTCGCCGAGCATCGAGTTGACGGCGGAGACGGTCTGTTTGAGCTGGGACGCAGTGGTGGACTGTGTTGTCGTCGTTGCGGACTCCAGGTCGGCACCGAGCGCCCTTAGCTGTTCCTTCAGGCCGGACATGGTCGCGGCCAGCGCCTGGGAGTTGTCGCGCAATTCCCCTGCGGTCTTGACGCCCAGGGTCTGGGAGGTCGCCTGGAGGTTCCGTCGAACCTCGGTGATGGTGGATCCAGCCTTGGTCAGCACGGTGTTGACGTCAGAGACCAGCGAGATGGTGCGGCGCTGCAGCTCCATCTCGGAGCCTGCACCGGAAGAGAAGGCACTGGCGATGACACCGTTGGCGCTGAGGTCGGTGTTGAGGCCGGGCTGGACCGCCACGTCGAAGTCGGGTACTTGGAAGTCCTCCACGTCGGCGACGAGACGAAGTGTGGTACTGGCGCCTGAACGCGGCGGAGCCAGCACTGTGGCCCATTGAACGACAGTGGCGCCGTCTTCCGAGTTACTTAGGACGCCGTTCGTACCCGATGCGCCGTCGGCGGCGCCCGGGGTGACGTCGTCTGCCCTTACGCCGGCGAGTTTGGTGGATGCCGCGATGGTCAGGGGTGCACCGACGAGAGCGGTGTCAGCGCGGCTTTGGCCGGCGGCGTCGTACTCGATAACGCGGGGCCCGACTGTGAGGTTTTCAAGGGTCAGCCTGATTTCGACCGGCCCGGTGTGGCCTTCAAGCTCGGCGAGGTCGGCGCCCGACTTGTCCCCGGCCCGGTACTGCAGGCTCACCCGCACGGGCAGTTCCCCGACAACCTCTGCCACGTCGTACTTTGTTTCCTCGGCAGAGGATTCGCCGGCCGCGGATACCGAGATGGTGGTGCCTTCGACAGTCTCGACTCCGGCGGCGGGGGACAGGCCCACACGCACGCTTTGGAGGAGCTTCACGGGGTTTGATACCGGCTCCGGCTGGGGAGTCGGGGTGCACGACGTCGTCGCTATCAGCCCGAGGGCTAGAAGGAAGCCGCCCAGCGCCCGTCCCGGGGTGACAAGGCGCCCCGTGGCGTGCTGGTAGGTATAAGTTCGTTTGGGCAAGATCATCCCTCTTCCGTTCACAGTGCCTTCAGCATGATACGGGGTTGCCCTCGCGAATGGACTAATCCCTTACGCGAAGATCATGCGCGTAACGCAGTTGTAAGACGAACGCCATATTTATTTCTCTTTTTGTTGGATTTATTCGGCTGTGTTGGTAGCGTCAGGTTCGTCTGATCGCCGGGGTAAGGTGTTCGGCGGTAATTACGTTTGTCTTTGGGGAGGAATTTTCTATGTCGCGTGTGTTGTCTACTGAGCAAGCGAAGGCTGCGATCGGTCAGGTGCAGTCGATCATCAACGGTGGGTTCACGGACCAGATCTCGGCGCTGGATGCGCAGGGGCGGGTCTTGTCCGATCCGAATGTTTGGGATGGTCCTTTGGCTGCCCAGTTCCGTGGTTCGACGTGGCCGGAGACGAAGGCTGCATTGGATAAGGCCAAGGAAGAGTTGGAGCAGCTGCGGGGCCAGTTGCAGAAGATCTCGCAGGACATTTTCTCCGCCGGTGGCGGCGCCTAGCCTGTCTTTGCTGGCGTGAAGGCCGGGTGACCGCGCCGCTCGGGGGAGCGGCCGGTTGCCTGGCCGTTGCCTTGTTTTAATCGTTCCTCCGGCCCTGGGTTCCCCGGGCGGGTTTTGGGGCTCCCTGCCCGGCTTAAGGCCTCCTCCCGGGCGCGTCCTGCTTTTTGGTGGTTCTTTTCCCGTGCGGGTGCCTGTCCTGCGGGGTGGTGGTTGTTTTTTGTTTCATTTCTTGTTCATGGGGGGGCTTTGGTTGTGACCGAGTTCGTTGAGATGCCGTTGTTGCCGCATTCCGATGCTTCTGACGGCGGGCGGTTCGATTACGGGGTGGCCGGGTCGGTCAGGTCGGCGTTCGAGTTGGCGGCTGCGAGGCTTGAAGAGCATTCAGGTTCGCGGATGTCGTACGTCTCCTCGGCGAAGGAGGACTTCCGGGGGCACTTTTCGGAGGTCTTTGAGGCTAACGCTGCCACGGCCAGGAATGACGCGGGTGCGTTGGCATCTGCGCTGCGGACGGTTGCCGGCTACGTGGGGAAGATGATCGAAGCTGCCCGTGAAGAGGACGCACGGCGGGAGCGGAACAATGAGTGGGTCCGGGAGCACAATGACCGGAATCTTTTCGAGCAGGCAGGTGACTGGCTTTTCGGCGAAGATGCACGACCCAACGCGGAGCCGGGGAAGGCCCCGGTGTTTGCTCCGGCCCATGCCGCCGCTGGCTCGCGGGATACCCCGCCGCCGGGCGGTGGGTATGGGGGCGGGACCTCCTCGGCGCGTCCGGCAAACCTGCGGTCCTTCGCAGCGAACTCCCGCGGTTTGGATGACGGGTTGGCCTCGGCCCCGGGGACCCTGGAGGGGCAGTTGTCCTCGTTTGAGTCCAGTTGCTACTGGGGATCGATTGAGGCGTCGGGCGTGCTCCGGGCTTACCGGGAGTACCTGAGGGCGAACGAGAACGACGCGAAGTGGGCGGTGACGGTTGCTGAGGCGTTTGCCGCGGCCGGGGGCGAGGGGAACGTTTCGACGCTTTCGGACGCGGCGGTGAATGAAGCGCTGGCCGCGGCCGGGCTGAGCGCGAGCCGGTCCGGGCTGGTCATTGACCCGCCAACGGCGGCGGGCGCGATGCCTACCAGCGGTTACGCCAATGACCCTGTGAACACCGCGACGGGCAACTTCATCGAACCGGAAACGGATCTGGGGTTCGCCGGGGCTGCCTCGAACCTGGTGTTCTCGCGGATGTATAACTCGTTGGGCTCGGGACTGGAGCAGGTCGGGGCCTTCGGTCCTGGCTGGGCCTCGGTGCTGGATCAGTCCCTGGTCCTCTCGGATGAGGGCTGCCGGTGGGTGCTGGCTGATGGCCGTGCCGTGGACTTCCCCCGGAACGGCGCCGGCTGGGCGCGGGCAGTGGGCGAGAACTACTGGCTCACCCGCGAACCCGCCACAGCAGGTGTTTTCACGGAGCTGAGCTCCCTGCCCGCGGGCACAGTCGAGCTGCTCGTGGTCCGGGACAACCAAGGCGCTTGGTGGGCGTTCAGCCTCGCCGGAGTATGGCTGGGTGCCGGTTCCGGTCCGGGCCGGACCGTGTCGGTCCACCGGGAGGCACCTGCTGCTGTCCCGGCGGACGGCACCGAGGCGGCCGACGGCGGCAGGGCCGGGCTGGTAACGAGGCTGGACCACGTGCGGGGCCGCTTCCTGGAGGTCGACTACGCGGCTGGACGCGCCGCCGTCGTGCGCGCCTCCGATGGCCGGCGCGTCGAATACGGGTACGACGCCGCGGGCCGTTTGGTCAGTGTGGGCACGGAGGCGGGCACCCGGGCGTATCGGTGGAACGAGGCGGGCCTGGTTGATGCCGTGTACTCCGCCGCGGGTGTTCTTGAAGCCGAAAACACTTACGACGAGCTGGGCCGGGTCATCCTGCAGGTGACCCAGCACGGGCGCCGGGTCCGGTTCGCGTACCTGCCGGGCCGGGTCACCGTGGTGTCGGATGAGGACGGCACGCGCTCCAACTCGTGGATCGCCGATGCCAAGGGCCGCCTGGTGGGCGTGCTGGATTCCCATGACCAGCAGCAGTCGATGGCCTACGACACCCACGGGAACCTGGTGTCCTTCACCGAACGCGATGGCGCGGTCACGGTGCACGCGTACGACGAACGGGGCCGGAAGACCCGGACGGTGACCCCGGAGGGTGCGGACCTGACCTATGGCTGGGATGAGAAGGACCGGATCACCACCCTGGTGACCGCCTCCGGTGCGGTCGTGTCCTATGAGTACGCTGATGACCTTTCCCGGGACCCTGCCGTGGTTTTGGACCCGCTGGGCGGGCGCACCGAGCTTGAGTGGCGCGAGGGCCAGTTGGTCCAGGTCACGGACCCTGTTGGGGTGCAGGTTGGGTTTGAGTACGACGCCTTTGGGGACCTGGTTGCTGCCCGGAACGCGGTAGGCGACGTTGTCCGAATTCTCCGGGACCAGGCGGGCCGCCCGGTGACGGCGGTCAGCCCCTCCGGCGCCGAGACCCGCTACACCTATGACGGTGCCGGGGTGCTGGTCCGGCGGGAGGACCCGGACGGGGCTGTGTGGGCCTTCGAGCATGATGCTGCCGGACGGATTACGGCCTCCGTGGCCCCGGACGGTGGCCGGACCGAACTCGAATACGCCCCCAACGGTGAAATAGTCCGCACCATCGACCCCCTGGGTCGGTCCGTTGAGCGGGTTTTTGACGAACTTGGGAACGTCACCGCCGCGGTGCTGCCCGACGGCGCGGGCTGGGGTTACACGCACGACACCCTCTCCCGCCTCATCGGGGTCACGGACCCTGCCGGGAATGACTGGGCCCGGGAGTACGACAAGGTGGGCGCACTGACCGCCGTCATCGATCCGACCGGGGTCCGCACGGACGCTGCCACCGACCGGAAGGCGGGGACGGCCACTCTGACGGAGGCTTTCGGATCCGCCACCATTCGCTTTGACGAGTTCGGGCGCCCCACGAGGGTGGAAGCCGCGGACGGGTCAGCGGAGCTGGTCACCTATGACGCGGCCGGGAACCCGGTGGAGCTGGTCGACGGTGAAGGCGGATTGACCGTGTTGGGCCGGGACATGGCCGGAAAGATCATCTCGGTCACCTCATCCGGCGGCGCCGTCACGCGGTACGAGTATGACGTCTGCGGACGGCCCTGGCGCACCACGGACCCGCTCGGCGCCGTCACCGAGCTGGGCTACGACGCAGACCAGCGGATAGTGACTCGGACCCTGCCCACCGGGGACGTTGAGTCCTTCGAGTACGACGCCGGCGGGCGGTTGATTGCCCGCCGCACCCCTGGGCAGGGACTCTCAAGGTACGGCTATGACCGGTGCGGGCGGCTGACCTTCTCCCAGGACACCTGGTACGGGACCCGCCGGTACAAATACAACACCGCCGGCGAACTCGTTGAGACGGTCAACGGTGTAGGCGGGCGGACCCGGTTCGAATACGACATCCGCGGCAGGCTGGTCAGGATCACCGACCCCAACGGCGGTGTCACCACCCGGACCTACACGGTCACGGACCTCGTCGATTCGGTGACGGACCCGCTGGGGCGGGTCGCGACAGCCACGTACGACCCGGCCGGACGGCTGCTCTCGCAAACCGATCCGGACGGGCACACCACCACCTGGACGTACGACCGGGCCGGCCGTGAAGCCACTACAACGGTGGACGGGAAGCTGATCACTTCGATTGATCGCGACCTGCTCCGCCGCCGGGTGGTCATCACCGATTACACCGGCCCGGACGGGTTGGCCGTGGAACATGAACTCGGCTTTGACCGGTGTGGCCGGTTGACCTCCCGCACCCGTGGTGCGCAGGGCCTGTCCTGGGAGTATGACGCGGACGGGAACCGCACCAGATTCACCGATGCGCAGGGGATTGTTACCACGTACTCCCGTGACGCCGCGGGGCAAATCACCGCAGTTGGTAACCCGTTGCTTGGGGATGCGGTCTTCAGTTATGACGCTGCCGGCCGGATCACCTCCGCCACAACAGGGAGTCTTGTCCAGGAGTGGGCGTACCGCAAAGGGGCACTCTCCGAGCACAGCCGGATTGACCGTGCGGGTTCGGGTGCCGCTGACGTGACGATGATCGGCCGCGATGACGACGGCAGGATCACCGGGTTGACCCGGTCCGGTGCCGTGACCCGGTACGGGTATGACGGCGCCGGGCAAATGACGTCGGCGACGACCACCGGTTCCGGCGATGATGATGTGCCGGCTGTGGTGTTGGGGTGGGAGTACGACGCCGGCGGGCGGCTTCTGCGTGAGGCGCTCCCGGGCGGGTACCGGGTTTACGGTTACGATGCCGCGGGCCAACTCCTGTCCGTCACGGAACCCGACGGGTCCCGGACGGAGTATGTCCATGACGGTTTGGGCCGCCGCACACGGTTGATTGGATCGGACGGGTCTTGGACCGAGTATGCGTGGGGTCCCAACGGACTTCTGAGCGGATCTGTGGTGCGGGATCGTGATGGGGCTGAGGTGTCCCGGCACTCGCTGTGGGTTGACGCGCTAGGTGAGCTTGCCGCCGTCGACGGCTGTGACCTGTGGTGGGATACCGCCAACCCCGTCCCCACTCTGGCTGGTATCGGTGGCGGGCAGGTCCTTTCGCTGCCGGGCGGTGTTACCGGTGTTGGGGAGGCCTGGACTGCGCCAGGTTGGCGGGCTGCGCGTCCCACGGATCAGGCTGATCCGTGGGCTGTTGTTGGCACCCCGACTGTGGCGGACCCTGTGCCGGGCAGTGTTGCGGGGGCTGGGGCTGGCCTGGCGGGTGCGTTGCCGGCTGGGATTATGCTGACCGGTAATGGTGGTCTGGATATCGCGGGCCTGGAATGGCTCGGCGCCCGGGCATATGACCCTGCCAGCCGTGGTTTTCTCTCGACTGATCCTTTGGCTCCTGTCCTCGGTGCTGGCTGGGATGGGAACGCGTACGCGTACGCCGGCAACAACCCCATCAACACCACCGACCCCACCGGACTCCGCCCCCTTACAGATGAGGAGCTGAAGGCGTACGATCAGTCCGCCGGAAGCCACTGGGAATACGTCGTCGGGGGACTTGCCGTGGCGGCCGGCTTTGCGGCGCTGTTCGTCCCCGGGCTCAATATCATCGCGGCAGGAGCAATTGCGGGTGCGCTTGCCTCCGGGGGTCTGTCAACGTTTTCACAAAAGGCAGCGCACGGTACCGTGAACTGGGGGCAAGTAGGCGTGGAAGCCGTAGCTGGTGGTGTTGCCGGCGCCTTGGGAGGGGCCGGAATCGCAGCTGCCCGAACCACAATGGCAGCTTCGTCGAGTTTATCCAGGCTCAGTGGATACGTGGCGATCAATGCGGGAGTTAACGGAGCCACAGGCGCAGCCGCTGGTGGCATTACATTCGCTGCTAAAAACGGAGGCATCCAGAACTGGCGCGGGCTCGCTGGTGCAATGGTTGGCGGTGGCGTGGGCGGAGCCGTAGGCGGTTTGGCCGGTCCGGCGGGGGGCACTCTTGCCAGAGCAGGGGGTTACGCGGCGAACACTTCCGCGGTCAGCAATATTGCTAGGCTGCCAGCAACGGTCAGGATGACGGCTCTAGGAGGTAGCGGAGGCGTAGTTGGGACGGCCCTAGACAAGGCCATCTCCGGGGAACAGCTACAGTTTGACGACGTGCTTTGGTCAGCTGCTACTGGTGGTGGCTTGACTCATCTCCCTGGCGGTCCTTCTGGGTCGAGTACTCTGTCGCAGGCGGCTTGGACCAATCCCAGCACACTTTCTGGGCTTCGCAGTGGGGTGAATGGAGTAGCGCTCAGACGCTCGGCAGCTATCGGCGCTTCGGTTGGGGGCGGACTCGATTACTTAAGATTTCTGGTTACAGGTGATTGAGGATATGAAAGATATGCAGAATTCTTCGTCGTTTTTTCGTTTCTTCCGAGCCGCTTGGGCCCTCTGGGTGATGGCGCTGGTTTTTGCGGTAGGGATATTTGTTTCCACTTTTTCATTGACCGGTGGCTCTGACGGTCTGGAGGTCGGTATCTTACTGGCCGCCGGCATGCTTGGGGGCGGTTTGATTCGGGCTCTCGTCCGCGAAAGTTGGGTGACGATAATTCTCGTCCTCGTTGTCGTAGGGGAAGCCTTTATTCTTTCTCAATTTGCCGAGCCTTGGTCTAAGCTCTGGCCGGTGCTAGTTCCCGCAAGCGCAATTGGCGTGATGGTCGGTAATGTCATTCGCCTCGGACTCCTTGATGGTAAAGGAAAAGCGACCCGTGACGTGTGGGTTGTCAATGGTGTCGAGGTGCCACCCACGGAGACGGCGAAGGCTACGTCACTGGCGGCGCTTTCGTCATGGGATAGCGCTGCGGCGGGGCGTTTCTTCGTGGAGCGTAATGATGGGTTGTTTGAGGCGATGGGAAGTCCGGCAACGGGTTTCATCGTGCATTGCGTGGCTAATTTTCAGGAGGAGAGTGAGTGGCGGGTGTTGGGTTCATTGGGAGGGAAAGAGGAGTCTGAGATTCTCATTCCTTCTGGTCCTGCGTTTGCGCCTAGCGGTGTTGTTGTCGATCTGGAAACTGCAAGTAGAGCTTTACGCGGCTTTTTCCATTTCCGTGGCCCTGATCCGGAGCTTTCCTGGATTTCAGGAGATGCAGTGCTTGATTTGAAGTTCGGCTAGACCTGACGATCGTTCCTTGGTACAGCCTGATGCCGTTTGACACGAAGTATCTAAGCGCCCTCCGATTGGGGCTTCGTCTTGAGTAAGCAGCTGGGGGAGCGGTTTGGCGGGCTGGTGAATACCGAGTTGCAGCCAGGGCGCCACGTGGGATGTCTGGTCTGGAGGGTTCCTCGCGAGAGGCTATGTGGCTGACTAGAACGCATCGGCACCCTCCACCATCTCCGCGACCCCGCCTCCGGCCGTACAGCCGGCCTTGGGGCCGAGCCCGTAACCGAAGCGCCGATAGCTGCCGAGCGTCTGCCACTGAGTCTCTGAGGCACGGTAGTGCGAGTGGGACGGTAAGGTCACCCCCGCGTGTACACGGCCACGGGCCCAGTGGACTCGGTGACGGACCAGCTGGGGCGGGAATGGGCTTCGGATGCAGATCGCGATGCTTCGTTGTCTCTAGTTCTTTTTGGCATCCGGGGGCAGGGAGGAAAGCTGATGCGCATCCCATGTGGAAAGGGTCGCGGGTAGGGACATATATCCTCGGAATGGCCATTGTGGTAGCCCGCGTCGCGGGCCATTGGGTTATGGCGCGAACAATTCTGGTTGAAGGCGCATTTTTCCCGGCTGGTAGGTGTCGGGATAGTGATATTTTCTCTCGATGGACTTATTGCGGCGGAAGCGAACTCTGTCCGCGAGTTCTTTAGTTTTGTCAATTTCACTAATGGTTTCGTTAAGGAGATGAAGATAGATGGATATGAAGATTGTTGATGCTGCAGGCGGAGGCGTTGCGGAGGTTTCAGGCCCGGGCGGGTTGGGTGGGCCTCTTTATGGTGCGTCGTTTGGTACGTCCGTGAAGCGGTTCTTTGCGAGGTATGCGAAGTTCGCGGGTCGCGCTTCGCGGAGTGAGTTCTGGTGGAGTCAGCTTTTCGTTTTTCTGATCATGTTGGTCCCGTACCTCGTGACGACGGTCGGGCTCGTGGGCAGTACTGTCTGGGCTCAGCAGAACCCTAATGTGCAGTCCATGGGTTTCGATCCGGCCACCGGGCAGGAAGTGTTCTATGAGGGCGCTCCTGGGGTTGTGAACGCGCCGACCGGCAGTCTGATGGTGGTTGGTCTCATTCTTGTCGTTGTTCTGGGTTTGGCGCTCTTGGTGCCTCAGCTGTCGCTGCTCTGGCGGCGTCTGCATGATGCAAACCTGGCAGGTCCGTTTGCGTTCCTTGGGCTTGTTCCCTTTGTTGGCGGTCTGGTTGTTTTCATTCTGGCGTTGATGCCGTCCAAGGCCGAAGGACAACGCTTCGATCCTCGATGACACGCGGCAGCACATGCTGAAGGTTGCATCGACAATCGCTCGGTGCAACCTTCTGGCGGTTAACAAGCTGTCCGCGGTTCCCGGCATGAACTGCGGAGACGATTGCTGGGGTCGGCCGGCGGTGTCCCCCGTCGGGTGGGGTGGCGATTTCATCAAGGGCGCCGGTGGGGTCGTCCGCGGTGAACACCTCTTGCAGCCGGAGGGATACCCGGCAGCTGAGGTTGTCGCCACCGCGCAGCAGGAGCATGCGGTGGGCCAGGCCTTGTCGATGGCCCGGCTGCGGCGGCCCTTGACCTGCTGGGAGAGGTTCTGCCGGGGCCCGGCCGTCGACCACGCCAAGGACCTCCCGGTGTCCAGATCCACGATGGTTGTCATCGGCTCGAACCGTGTCCACGCCTTCGATGACGGGTCCTGGAAGTAGCGCACAGACCGGAACCGGTGTTCATCAATACCCAGCATTCGCGGGCTGAGCTGGTCCATGTCAGGCAGCCCCAGCAGGCAGGCCTCATTCAGGGCCGCCCGAACCATCCACCAGGACACTGCGAAGCCGGCAGCGGTCTCCGAGACCGCCCTGCCCGAGCGGACGACCGCGTCCACGAGGTGGGCCCGAAGCATGCTCGTGGACCGCGCCCGGCGCGGCACTTGCGGCGTCGATTCGAAGAACGATAGCTTGCCCCCATGCCGACTCTTGGCAGTACCAGCGGTACTTGGACCAGAGCACTTCCACCGGCCCGGCAACAGGAATATCCCTTAACCGCTGGAGGCGGCGTTCCTTCCGCCGGGAGGCGATGACCCCGCAGCTCGGGCAGCCGGCAGCACGTCAGTTTCGACGATGACCTTACGCCGGCCAGCGGACATGATCGTGGAGATAACGCGGTAGTCGGGCAGGTTGAAAAGGACGGTGGCAGCATCGGCTGCGACCCCGGTAGGCTCGATCAAGGCTCGTGGTCCTTTTCCAGGTTGAATGCTTAGACACACTCATTCCAACAGGGCCACGGGCCGCCCCAAGCCTCTCCCGGCTCAGCCCGCGCGCGTCCTGTCGTCCTGCTCAGCCGGCAATAAGCTCCATGACCGGCCCTGATGCAGCACCTTATAGATGTCGTCCCGGATCAGATTCGCCTCAGGTGCCGTCAGCGTTCGCTCGATGGGGCGCAGCGTAAGGCGGATCAGGGCGTTCGCCTGTCCGGGTTCGATCTGTAGCCGGTCCCTGGCGGCCGGCGGTAAATCCTCATATCCAGCCAGTCCGAGAAGTTCCACAGCCTCAAGATCATCCATCCGGGCGCCAAGCGCTTTCCTCACCTCGTCGCCCAGTATCTCCTCGTCGAAAGGTTCTTCCACGACGATCGAGATGTCCCTCCGGATGGCCGGGAGCAGCGACACCGGCTGCCAGGGCTTCAGGTCAAGCATCTGGGAGCTGGTGCGTTCATCCTGAGCGCGCAGGAGGCGAATGTCGGGAATTCCCTTGCGAAGCATCAGCGCGCGGTCCAGACCTATCCCCATGGCGAGGCCTGACCACTGTTCCGGGTTCAGCCCTGCACCCAATAATAGGTGGGGTGCGATCAACCCGCACTCTGCCAGTTCCAGCCATTCCTCACCCACCAGAACATCGAGCTGCATTCCGTTGGTCGTGTAGGGATGAACTGCGGGCACCAGCCGCCAGTTTGCGCCGGGCAGCACCGCGTCAGCAAGCACCGCCACCATGGATTTCAGGTCAGACGACGTCAGGCGGGTAGACGAAGAGATCCTCCATAGGTCCACCTGGTGCGGAGCCCCGACGTGGGTCCTGTCGATGGAGTCTCTGCGGAAGACCAGCCCCGGCATGACTACCAGCTCGTCCAGCGTTTCACCGGCCGGCAGGCTTCTCAGAAGCGACGGCACCGAGGCTGACGTGTGGCTCCTGAGCATCACCGTCGGGCTGGCATACCTCGATTACCTTTGATCCCGGGTCACCGCGGACGTATCGAAACCCAGCTTGTCGTAGTTGTCGCTGACTGACACCAGCGGGCTGTTGCGTACTGTCCGGGCGGTGATGCCCCAAGATCTGGCAAGAGCTGCTGTCACCCCGGCCAGAAGTTTCTGCATGGCGTGAGGGCCTTGCTCGGGATCCGATAGGTCGCGAAGCGTGAGCGCGTCATGAAGCTCCGCTACGGAGAGATATGTGGTCATTGCTAAGTCCTTGGCTGCGGTTGGGTCGGTGGTCTTCCCCCGATCCAGGTGGCCGCCAGGACTTAGGCGCGCGCCTCGAAGCCCTCGCGACCGGTGACCGGTCGGGGGCTGGTAAATCGCTGCGTGCAATGCATGTCGACAAGGCTAACAGGGCATCTGTTCATGGAGAATCCTCTTTATCCGCCCGCAGGCGGAACAGTGATGCTGTCAGCGCCACAAGTGAGCTGGAGATCCGCTCCGCCCGCACCATCCATCGTCACTCTGCACGCATCCGGATTGAAGACTTCTGAAAGAGACTTTCCGGCTGCGCTCTTCTTCCACATAAGCAGGGCTTCCTGGCTGTAGACGACGTAATCCCTCCGGTCGAAGCCTGACTGCCCGACAATCACGCTTCGTCCGTCTTCGGCTGCGACCTTGGTATAGGTAGCTGAGGCAGCGTTCAGGCCTATGCCCGCGAAGTAGAACAGCCAAGGAACAGCCGCCGCGACGGCCGCCAGGACAGCTGCGGCCGCAACCAGCCGGCGAACCCTGACCCGGTAGATCTTTCTGATCAGAAACGGAATCAACAGGGTCAGAGCTGTAGCCGCAGCCAGGCCGCTGATGACATGAGCGATCAGGAAGAGTTGCCAGCCAGACAGCATGAAGAAGACCAGACGACCGGGCCCGGCTTCGACACTCCACGTCGAAGCCGCGTGCACGCCGGTTCCCAGTCCGGTGGCGACAACTGCCAGGATGAGGTCCCATACGAAAGACCTCCTGTGGGCGACGCGTTGTCCGGGAGCAGGGTGATGGAGGGCTTCAAACGCCACGGTGCTCAGCCTTGCCTGAAGCTGAGTTGTTCGACCTGCTCCGGTTCAATGCCCAGCTCCTCCGCCCATTCAGCATTCGCCGGAGGGAAAGTGCTGGTCCCTGGGCCGGCAGTAGCCCGGCCCGATGGAAGCATGCGGAGTCGTCGTCAGCGCCACTGATTTGAAGCTCAACGCTCGACCGCCCGTACGAATTCAAGAACTTCCACACCGAGTCTTGAGCTAAAGGACCAGGAGTTTGATACCTGTCGTGCGGCAGCATTAAAAAGCTCGTTGGCGTTTGCCCACTGGCCCGAAGCTGCCAACGTGTCTGCTCGCTGAAGCAAACTCAGTACCGCCTGAAGTGACAGATCAGACGCGCCGGTGGAGCGCTGCTCCTTGGCAAGCCGCAGTTCCTCATTCAACGAAGCCAGTAGATTTTCGATCTGTACAGTCACCGCTTTACTTTAGTTACCGGTCGGCTCCGGAGTGGCTGAGTTCGGCATGCAGAACATCTTTCCGTCGGTCCAGAAGCCGCCGTTGATGCAGTGGAGAGGCACATCCTGGTCATTGATGTGGAGCGTGGCATTCTTCATCCTGTCGTATTTCGAGTTATCGAAGGTCAGCTCGACAGTGCCGTCGGGAGAGGTGCACCTGTATTCGACGGTCCAAGGGCTTATGTCCTCGCACCTGTTGAGCTTCTGCGTCACTCCGTTGTTGTCGACGTACTCCCAGTCTTTGTCGCGATACTCGCCGACCTGGATCACGGAGTGCGGAACAGCAAGGGCGTCTTCGCGCGTGAACGGCCGCTCGTCGCAGGATGAGGCCGTCAGCGTGAGCATTGCCAGGGCGGCCAAGCCGGCTGTTGTGGCGATGCGATGCAGTCCCACCTGGGCACCCCCTCTTACTCGCCCAGCCCGGAGAGCCGGGGCAGCCATAATGCTAACCTGCGGCTGCTGGCACTATTGTCTGTTATAAATGCCTAGGTACTATACCTATAGTCTACTAAGGAGCTTGGGTATGGGTACCAGACCTGATGGCGTCACCCCGATCACTAATCAAGGACTCGCCCGGTACACCGGCGCCCTGTTCGTGGGCGTATTGGTTGTCCAGGGATACACCGCCTTCGTGGCCGATGGACGAGTAACAGCGGGCACCGCGCTCCTGCTCGCTGCGGTGGCGCTCTATATGGTGGTCTTCACGGTGAGGAATGGAACCGCACTGCGCCAACGCGCGTACGGAACCTACTTCGCCCACGCCGTCGCCTACCTGATCATCAACGGCAGCTTCTGGGTGCATGCCTGGATCCTGATGCTTAGCGGACGCGATGAGATATTGCAGCAGGGCTGGTCCGGCCCTCTGATGTCGATGAGCGTACTGTGGGGTGCCGGTCTTCTGGTGCACACGATCGGCGCCATGCTCAGCAGGGGCTATGAGCATGTCGAAGTCTGACCCGGCAGCGGACGGACCCGACCTTGAGCTCTCTGACTATGAGCGTAAGGTCCTCGCCGCGTGGACTGACACTCACAAAAAGAGCACACTGATGCTCTTCATCTTGCTGGCCTTATCCCAAGAGCCGCGGTGGTCCGGACAGATCCGCGGATTTATCACTGACATCAGCGAAGCGCAGCTGGCGGTGGACGAGCAGAGCCTGCACCGGGCCCTGCGGCGGGTGGAAGGACTAAACCTCATCACTCACAGCCAGGAATCCGTGGCGGGCACCGGCGCCAAACGCAAGATCTACGAGCTCACCGCCTCCGGTGAGCGGGTCCTGGCAGGCTATCTTCAGGGGCCGATGGCGTATGTGAACAGCGAACTCTTCCGAGATTCAACTGCTGCCGCCCGCCACATCCAACCAAGCTGACTTTGTATCGGGCTGCCGGCGGCCCAGTCTCCCTCCTGGGCGGTCGCCTGCACTTAGCGTCAGATTGCGCAGCTACTAAGCAACGCTCCAGGGCTGCCGGCTCAGTCGTCCGCTAGATTTGGGGCCGGGGGCTTGGCCAATGGCTCAATTCGGCCCTCCAGCGGCCTCAGGGCGAGTGTCTGCTGATCTGACTTGGGGATGGAATGACGAAGACGAACGACGGCTCGGGAAAGACTGCCAAGAGACCGACGCTGAAGTGGTACTGGAAGCTGGCCGGAATATTATTCTTTGGCTACACCATCTTCTATATGTTCATGCCCGCTCTGAACTCAGTAGGGATTGAGAGCATCCGATGTGAGATTAGCTCGGCAAAGCCCCATAAAAGTTCCGGTGGCACTAGAGGCTCGGCTTCGACAGCAGGCGTTCTGGTCGAGACGACTAACTGCGGGAAAATTCATGTGTCCACAGGGGTGACTTTCGATAACCAAGACCAGGTTGCTGCGTCCTTCCGAGCCGGGACTGAATACGAGTTCGACCTTGGTTGGTTCTCACGAGTGGTGACCAAAGACATCAGGCAAGAGATTCCATCAGTACACGGCTATCGCTTAGCAAATTAACAGGAACTCGAAGGAATACCGCCGAGGTGCCGGTAGCCGCCACCAAGACGAAGCCGCCGAAGGGCCGGTCCCGATACATCGACAAGGGCGTGCTGAAGTGGTATTGGAAGCTGGCCGGAATACTATTCTTTGGCTTCACTATTTTCCATATGGTGATGCTCCCTCTGGACTTCGTAGGGA
This sequence comes from Pseudarthrobacter sp. Hb11, assembly GCF_059383655.1. Lineage (NCBI taxonomy): Bacteria > Bacillati > Actinomycetota > Actinomycetes > Micrococcales > Micrococcaceae > Pseudarthrobacter > Pseudarthrobacter sp. Hb11. Next base: position 83,724 of record NZ_JBWZCM010000005.1, on the reverse strand, counting down.
TTGAGAGCATCCGATGTGAGATTAGCTCGGCAAAATCGCATACAAGTGCCGGTGGCACTAGAGGCTCGGCTTCGACAGCAGGCGTGATGGTTGAGACGACTAACTGCGGGAGTATCTATGTCTCTCCGGGGGTGACTTTCGATAATCAAGACGAAGTGGCTGCATCCTTCAAAGCTGGCAGCGAATACGAGTTCGACCTTGGTTGGTATTCAAGAGTGTGGACCAGAGACATCAGGCAAGGGATTCCCTCAGTGCAGGACTATCGGTGGGGTGACTGTGACGTTCTCTCACAGGTTCCGGAATGGGCGGGAATCACCGGGCTATATGCGGGCAGTTTCCCTTTTCAGCTCAAGGCGCTGGAAGATCAGGAATCGTCCCTGCGATAAGTCAACTCAACACACATGCCGTGAGACTCTAGCTTGTTTATAGAGTTGATTAGATACTCGGAGCCTTGATGGATAAGCGTGGATCGCAAGCTGCGCTTTGCTCCTTGGAGCCGCTGAAGGATGGCGGCTGCTAAATCCTTGTTACCGCTGCGTTACCGCAGAACCTTTTTCCCGCAAGGCAAAAGGTCCCGGTTCCCTTTGTTTACAAGGGAACCGGGACCTTCTCACGTGGCGGTGACGGTGGGATTTGAACCCACGTTGGCTTTTACACCAAACAACATTTCGAGTGTTGCACCTTCGGCCGCTCGGACACGTCACCAACCTGACTAGGGTACCGGAGTATGGCGTCCATTCCCAAAACGGGCCAGCTCTCAGGCCCCCGGCGATGCCGGTTTCGTGGGAACGAATATGGCCGCGGGGCAGGCGGATGAAGCGGTTGAGACTGCTGTCGCTGGTAACGCAACCGGGCATAAGCGCCGTCAAACTTTCCCCAGCGCACGCACCCCGCTAGATTCATCAGCAAGATGACTACTTCACGTCCGCCGATCCACGCCACCGCCTATTGGACTACAGCCAAGGAGCACGGTGAGCTCCGGCCGGAGGAGCTGCCTGCGCCAGGCCCCGGCCAAGCGCTTGTCCGCGCCCTTTACTCCGGCATCAGCAAGGGCACCGAGATGGTGGTCCACCATGGCTCGGTCCCGGCCCGCGTGGCCAAGGAAATGGCCGCTCCGCATCAGGAAGGCCAGTTTCCGGGGCCCGTGAAGTTCGGCTACCTGTCCGTCGGGGTTGTCGAAGCTGGGCCGGCCGGGTGGATAGGCCAGCGGGTGTTCTGCCTGAACCCGCACCAGGACCGGTACGTTGTTCCCCTTGACGCCCTCACCAAAATTCCCGACGGCGTTCCCTCCCGTCGTGCGGTGCTGACCGGAACTGTGGAAACGGCTATCAATGCCCTCTGGGAGGCCGGGCCGAGGCTGGGGGACCGGGTGGTGGTGGTGGGTGCGGGCCTGGTGGGCGGTATGGTCGCCACCCTGTTGAGGACCTTTCCACTGCAACGGCTCCAGCTCGTAGACCTGGACCCCGGCAGGCAACAGTTGGCAGCCACGCTGGGAGTCGAATTTGCCCACCCGGATGACGCCCTTGAGGACTGCGACGTTGTGTTTCACTGCTCCGCTTCACAGGAGGGGCTTGAGCGCAGCCTCCAGTTGGCGGGCGATGAGGGCGACGTCATTGAGATGTCCTGGTATGCCAACAGGGAGGTTACGCTCCCACTGGGAGAGGACTTCCACGCACGCCGGCTGTCCATCAGGGCAAGCCAGGTAGGGGTAGTAGCACGGGCCCGGCGCCACCGCAGGACCAACGCCGACCGCCTGGACCTGGCAGTCTCACTCCTGACGGATCCGGTGTTCGATGCCTTCATCACCGGAGCGTCACCGTTCTCGGAACTGCCCGAAACGGTCCAGGGACTGGCTAACGGCTCCCTGGATGCGTTATGCCACGTCATCGAATACCCCCAAGACCGAAATCTCCAGGACCCAACCCGCGAAGACCAGAGGTAGCCATGTTCAGCCTGACCGTCCGCCGCCACTTTATGATCGCCCACAGCCTTCCCCGCGAGGCCTTCGGCCCCGCCCAGGCCCTGCACGGGGCAACGTTTGTCGCTGAGGTGACCTTCCGCCGTTGGACGCTCAACAATGACGCCATAGTGCTGGACATCGGCGCCGCGGGAACCATCATCGAGGAGGTGCTGGCCGGGGTCAATTACCGCAACCTGGACGAGCACCCGGATTTCGAAGGCAAGCTCACCACCACCGAGGCGCTGGCGGAGTACATTGCCCGGTCAGTGTCGGAAAAGCTGCATAATGACGACGACGGCGGCCAGCTTGCCGGGATCGACGTGACCTTGCGCGAGAACCCCGACGCCTGGGCCACCTACTCGCTGGACCTCAGCGCCTGATCCCAATGCGCCCCCTCCGGCTCCTCGTACCAGCCAACATCCGCCACAACTCCGGGGGCAATGTTTACAATGCGCGCCTGGTCCAAGGTCTGAAAACCTTGGGTGTCGAGGTGGAGGTGCTGGCGGTCGAGGGTTCCTGGCCGGACTCCACTGCGAAAGAACGACGCCGGCTGGGCAGCTTGCTGGGCGCTTGGGCACCTGAAGCCCCGATCAAGTCCGTCGTGACGATAGTCGACGGACTTATCGCTATGGGAGCCCCCGACGAATTGGAGTTCGCCGCCAAAGCCCGGCGGGAGACCTGGGTGCTTGTGCACATGCCGGCGCCCGCGCATCACGGGTGGGAGGCACGGGCCTTACGATCGGCATCGGGAATAGTCTGCACCAGCAGTTGGGCGGCCGGTGTCCTGGAAAGACGCCATGGTTTACGGGGATTGCGCGTCGCACTTCCCGGGACCGACCCCGCGCCCGTTGCTGACGGCTCCGTCCCGCCGCACATCCTCACCGTGGCCGCGCTCCTGCCCAACAAGGACCAGTTGCTGACCGTTGAAGCCCTGGCGAAGATCAAGGACCTCGAGTGGACGGCAGCGCTGGTTGGATCGGACACCGCCGACCCTGGGTATGCGCGCCTGGTGCAGGCCGCGGTTGCGGCGAACGGGCTGGAAAACCGGGTAGGGCTGGCCGGAGAGCTGAAAGGCCAAGCGCTCGAAAACGAGTGGAACCGTGCAAACCTGAGCGTCCTGGTTTCCCGCGCGGAGGCTTTCGGCATGGTGGTCACGGAATCGCTGGCGCACGGCCTCCCGGCAGTTGTCCGCGCAGGAACAGGTGCTGTGGAAGCCCTCACCTTTGCTGCCCCGGGAGAGGGCGGAAGTATCCGCTTCCCCGGCGCGGCCGTGCAATTTCCGGGAACTGATGATCCGGGAAACCCCGCCGTGCTGGCCCAGGTCCTGCGGCGCTGGCTGCTGGACAGTGAAACCAGGGAGACTTGGCTCGCCGCGGGGCTGGCCACGAAGGACCGGTTGCCCGGCTGGGACAAGACAGCCGCGAACGTGCTGGATATTCTCCGCGGCTAAACGCCAGGCCCGGGCCCCAAGCAGGCGAAAGCGGTTACAACCGCGTGCGGTGCCCCACAAAGAAGTCACGCAACAACCCGCCGCATTCGTCTTCGCGAATCCCTGCGTAAACCTCAACCCAATGATTAAGCCGCCGCTCCCGCAACACGTCGAACACGGATCCCGCAGCTCCGGCCTTTTCGTCCCAGGCCCCAAAAACAACCCGGGGAATCCGCGCCAGGACAATCGCCCCAGCACACATGGCGCAGGGCTCCAGCGTCACCACCAGCGTGCAGTCGGCCAGCCGCCACCCGTCCCAGCTGCCGCCGCTGGCCATCGACAGTTCGCGCAGCCGGGCCGCAGCCTCGCGAATGGCAACCACCTCAGCATGGGCGGTGGGGTCCCCCAGCTCCTCGCGCTGGTTTCGTCCCGAACCCAGCACACCGCCGTCGGGCCCTATCACCACAGCGCCTATCGGTACGTCCTCCGTAGCAAGGGCACGGCGGGCCTCCGCCAGGGCAAGGCCCATCCAGGCGTCATGTTTATTTTCAGGGGAGACCATGGCTCAATGATAGTTTCGAAGGATACCCAGGGCCCGTGACGTACACCGCCGGGAGGCACAATGAGCACAGTCCGAGACCGCGTGGACAAGTGGATCAAGCCCTATGCCGTCCTGTGGCTGACCATGATCATCGGCGGTGCGCTGGTGCTCGCCATGGCCCTGCTCGGAGCCGAGGTCTACTCCGACGTCGTGGACGAGGAGGGACTGGCGAGCCTTGATATTCCTGCCCTGAAATATTCCCAATCACTGCGGAACCCCGAGGCCAGCGCGTTCGCCACCGGCTTCACCAACGTGGGCGGCGGCATCGGCATGCCCATCGTCGCGGGCGTCTTAACGGCATGGCTGACGCTCCTGAGCCGAACCTGGCGGCCCATCGTCCTGGTGGGCGGCGCGGCACTCGTTTCCACCACGGCCACTACCCTGGGCAAGGGCCTGGTGGGCCGGACCCGGCCGGACCACTCCGAAGCAGTCCCGCCCTTCGAGACCTCACCGTCTTTCCCCAGCGGCCACACCCTGAATACAACAGTGGTGATCGGCGTCCTGGTGTACCTCATGTGCCTCCAGTTCCAGATGCTCTGGGCCAGGATCACTGCCATCACCGCCGGCGTCATATTCATCATCGCCATGGGCCTGAGCCGGGTTTTCCTGGGGCATCACTGGATGACGGACGTCATGGCCGGGTGGTTCCTGGGCCTGGCCTGGGTATGCATGGTGATCCTTGCCCACAGGCTCTTCCATCTGATGCGGAAGCGGGAGCATGCTGGCCCGGCCCCCACCTTCGAGCATCCCGTCCTTCGGGAGGACCACAGCCCGGAGCCGCTCCCGGGCAACGCGGGGACTTCCCAGAGCAACGACGTCGTTAGTCCGGAAGGGCGCGACGGCGGCTCCTCGCGGACTGGTGCGGGAGGCTGACAGCGGAAGGGCACGGGCAGCCGGGTGATAGTTTTGACCCATGCGCACTCTCGTTGTGGACCACCCGCTGGTCGCCCATAAGCTCACGGTCCTGCGGGACAAGAACACCCCGTCCCCGGTCTTCCGGCAGCTGACGGAGGAGCTGGTGACACTCCTTGCCTACGAGGCCACCCGCGAGGTGCGCACCGAGCCCGTCACCATTGAAACGCCGGTCAGCACCACCGTGGGCACCGCATTCACCAAGCCCACGCCGCTGGTGGTCCCTATCCTGCGCGCCGGCTTGGGCATGCTCGAGGGTATGACGAAACTTGTTCCCACCGCAGAGGTCGGTTTCCTGGGCATGGCCCGGGACGAGGAGACCCTGGACATCATCACCTACGCCGAGCGCCTCCCCGAGAACCTCACGGACCGGCAGATCTTCGTCCTGGACCCCATGCTCGCCACCGGCGGAACCTTGCGCGAAGCCATCAAGTTCCTCTTCAAGCGCGGCGCTTCGGACGTAACCTGCATCTGTCTCCTCGCCGCGCCGGAAGGCCTGGCGAAGCTGGAGGAGGAACTCGCGGACGCCAACGTAACCATCGTCCTGGCTTCAATCGACGAAAAGCTCAACGAGAAGTCATACATCGTCCCCGGACTCGGGGACGCGGGCGACCGCCTTTACGGCATCGCGGGGTAGTCCTCAAGCCTTTTGCATTCCGCGCCGCGTCGCTAGCCTGTGCGGATGGACTGGAAACTGGAACTTGTGTATGTCCCTGTGTCAGACGTGGACCGCGCCAAGGATTTCTACGTCAACAAGGTGGGGTTCAATGCCGACTTCGATGAGCGGCCCACGGACTCGATCCGCTTTGTCCAGCTGACGCCGCCGGGCTCGGCCTGCTCGATCTGCATTGGGGAGGGGCTTACGGACGCACCTCCGGGCACCGGCTCCAACCTCCAGCTCGTGGTGGACGACATCTCTGCCGCGCACCAGCATCTGAAAAACAACGGGGTAGACGTCAGTGACGTCGACATACAGGACTGGGGCCACTTTGTGTACTTCGCCGATCCCGACGGCAACAGGTGGGCCGTCCAGTACATCCCCGGCCGCGGCGCCTGACCTGCTGCGACGGCCAGGTCATTTCTTTCCGGCTTGAGGTCTGCAACCATCTTGGCAATCCGCCGCGAGGGGTTCCCGCAGTTTTGGCTTCGCCCCGCGGTCATGGTGCACAATACGCCGGGCGGCCCGCCCCTCTACGAGGTGCGGGCCGCGCCGGCTGACGTGTCCTGTGGAACCGGTGGGCTTAGTACCAGTTGTTCGACAGGTGGAAGTTCAGCGCACCACACGGGGACTGGTAGCGCTCCTGGATGTAGTCCAGGCCCCAGTTGATCTGGGTGCGGTAGTTGGTGCGGTAGTCCGCGCCGGCGCTGGCCATCTTCTCGGCGGGCAGGGACTGGACGATGCCGTAGGCGCCGCTGCTCGGGTTGGTGGCCGTGGTGGTCCAGTCCGATTCCTTGGTCCACAGTGTCTTCAGGCACTGCATCTGGTCAGGAGCCCAACCGTAGCTTCCCAGCTTGCTAGCGGCATAAGCCTGGGCGCCGGCGGGATCATTGACCGCGACGACGGGGGCAGGCTTAGGTGCGGGGGCAGGCTTGGGTGCCGGTGCACGTTTCGGGGCAGGTTTTGGTGCCGGCGCAGGCTTGGGAGCGGGTGCCGGTGCGGCTTTCGGAGCCGGTGCGGGCTCGGCCGCCTGCGGAACCACATTGATTTTCGGCAGGGCTGGGGCAGCAGACTCCGGCGCGGGATTCGCCGTGATCTCGCTCTTCTCGATGCTGAGGCTGGATTGCGCCTCGGCGGCCTGCGTCTCGGTGGCTGCTACGCGGATGCTGGTTTCCGTAGCCTGCCCTGCAGCGCCCGCCCCAATTAGGAGTGCGCATGACGCGGCCACCACGGCGGCGCGCTTGCCGAAGGAAGGGATTTTGCCGGTTTCCGGTGCGGCCTGCGGTGCAGACTCGTTTTTCGGGCGTGGCTGTGCCAGGAACTTGAACATAATGAATCGCCTCTCACACCTGCGGAGTTAGCTGTCGGGTTCGGATGAGGGCATCCGGCCAGACGGAAGGATCACGTGCTGGCTTAACCCCAAGGGCAATCAGTGCCCGGGACGGTGGGTCCCCCGCCTCTGCCTTGGTTCAAGAGGAATCCGGGAAGTGGCAGAGCTTGGCGTCATCCGGATATACGGCCCGAACGGGAACCGTACCTAATCGACGGTACAGGAATTACCAGCACAAGTCACATTTTGGTAACAGAGATCACGACGACGGCGCGTCGCCTTGCCGAAAGGGTCACAGGATCAGCAGTTGCAGGGCAGGTTCAGCGCGCAGTGGCTGTGACGTCACCGTTACCCTTCCTCCGGGGGCCTTCACGATGGACAGCCCGAGACAGCCTCCGCGGTGGTTCCGGCCGAGGTTTGTTTCCGCGCGTTCGACAACAGATTCATCAGCAACCTGGCGCAGCTGCGAAGGATCGCCGTTGACCACAACGGGCTCGTCCGGAAGCTGCAGCCGCCAGTTATGCCCGGGCACCATCACCTTTTCGTCACTGACGCTTTCGATGGGCAGCCACTTTGCACCGTCGGGGCGACCGTCCGCAGCCACCGCCACCGACCAGCCGGCCACGCGCAGGCCCATGCTGATCAGCTCGGACAGGCTTGGCTCGTCGTCAACCACCAGGGCGCGGATGGGGGATCCGTCCGGGTGGGAGGGCTGGGGGCGATCGATCGGTTAGCCGCGGCTATGGGGTTCCTGTGCCTCTCGGTCTGGTTGTTCCTGAGGCGGAGGACGAGGCATTTTTACTGTCCAAGCCCCAGTGCCGCTGGACAGAAGACCCCGCACGGCTGGGCGATTTCGGCATTCCCAGTGCATCTGAAGAAAAAGCTCGTTGACGGGGGCGGGCCCGAATTATGTTCAGCTTCGGCAGCCCGGGGGACAGAAAACCGGGGAAATGATCAGCAATCCGACCATTCGTCAGAATCGTGATCTGCAGCACATTAAGCGCTTTTGTCTCAATATGCGGACCGGAGCGTCCATTGTTACTTGCAAGTTAGCATTGTTACGCTGCACACTTCCATTGTGAACAAGAACTCAACAGCACCTGCAGCCGCAGACTATTGGCCCAGCACATCAGGTGCTGCCGACATGCGCTGTTGTCGAATGTACGCCTGATCTTCCCACCCCTTGAAGTTCGTAGGCATACGCCCCCAGCCCAGCGTCGGGCGTCCCTCCCCAATCCATTGCGGGGAACCCAGCATTCGAGCCGCGATGACGGCCATTCACATTGAGGTAAGCAATCCATGTCAGTTGCATCCGGATACGTCCACATTTCTGTCCGTAACGCCGCCAAGGGTGGCCAGTCGTCCGGCCTCCGCCCCGGCTTTGGACCGCGCACGTCGCTCGCTCCCGCAACTTCGGGAAGCAGCTTCCCCGGCCCTGGATACGGCCCCCAGGGCTACAACCCCAACTCCTACGGCCAGCTCCGTGCCGTCCCGCCGGCAGAGTCCGCGCCGGTCACCGCTCCCACCCCTGTAGTGGCCGGGCCGAACCCGGTCCGCCCAGTGGCCAACGACAACGTTGCGCGTGGATTCGTTCTGTACATGGGAATCGATGAGGAAACTGCGGCAGCCGCAGGTACTTCCATCGCCAAGCTCGCCCAGGAAATCCGCGCCTACGCCCAGTCCCTGGTTACCGGAGCCGAGAGCTACGCCGCTGTCGCCGTCGCCCCGGCCGGCACCCCCGGCTCAGCCCTCGACGTCGTCCGCTCGACTTTCGGTGACCCTACGGTCAACACCCGTCAGCGCACCGAAACCCCCCGGCCGCAGCAGCCCCAGGAACCGCGTCCCTCCGGCGTCCTGATCGACCTCGCCCGCCGCGAAGTGCACCTTGATGGTGAATCCCTGAACCTGACGTTCAAGGAGTTCGAGCTCCTGAACTACCTGGTGGAAAACGGCACCCGCACCGTGGGCCGGGACGAACTGCTCGAAGGCCTGTGGCGGAACGCCGAAGAAGTACCCAACGAGCGCACCATCGATGTCCACATCCGCCGCCTCCGCTCCAAGCTCGGCCGCCTCGCCAACACCGTGCGCACCGTCCGCGGCCAGGGCTACCGGTTCTACGAGCACCCGGAGGTTGTTGTCTGGGCCGCTCCGGAATACTCGATCTAACCCTTACTGTTTGACGCCTTAGGTCGGCACCTGTCTACTTGGCCCTTCCAAGCATTAGCCCCTGCGGCTAAGGGGTTGAGGCTGGCATTAGGCTTGGGCCATGAGCCAGCACCATCTTCGACGCCTTGTGATCATGCGGCATGCCAAGGCCGACTGGCCTGGTGGTGTAGCGGATCATGAACGGCCGCTGGAGGAGCGGGGCCATCGGGAGGCGCCGCTTGCCGGTCGCTGGCTGCTTAAGCACAACGTTGTTCCGGACTTCATCCTGTGCTCAAGTGCCCTGCGGACGCGCCAGACCTGCACTTGGGTGTGTTCCGAACTGGGGGACAAAGCGCCTACGCCCAAACTCGAGGACGGGCTTTATGCGGCGTCGGCCCTTCGTATGCTTACGGTGGTCAACCACGTGCCGGATACGGTGACAACGCTGATGCTGATCGCGCACTTGCCGGGGGTGCAGGACCTTGCCATGCACCTTGCCTCCCGTGATTCCGACCATGACGCCTACATGGATGCCGCCACGAGGTACCCCACCAACGCGCTCACCGTCCTCGAAACGGAGAAGTCCTGGGCGGAGTTGGACGGGCAGGATGCACGGATCACGAGGTTCAAGGTGCCGCGGTCCCACTAAGGCGGTTTATTTCCTCGGAGCGGGACGGCGCACCGGCTGCTTCACCGCACCTTGCCGGGCGGCGTTCTGTCGCGCACCCTGCCTAGCGGCAGTGCCGCCGCGGGGAGTGGTCCTGACGCCAGCAGCCCGGGCTTGTTGAGCGCTGCGCCGGCGCCCCGGCCACAGGGCGCCCGTGAACAGTGCCCCCAGCGCCGTCAGCAGGGAGAGCGCCGCAAGGAAGAAGTAGTTGTCCGGATCCGAGGTGGGCAGCGGGGTGCCGAATAGCGAGGTCTGATCGGCGAAGGCCAGTTCCCAGGTGCTCAGGAAAGCGATCGATCCCGCCAGAGCCAGGCTCGTGGATAAGCCAGCGACGGCGAGCATCAAGAAGCGACGGCGGCGGAGTATCTCCATAAGGCAGGCGAGGCAGGCGAGACCGAGGACGCCGAGGAAGGCGATGAACACTGGCTCCGCCAGCGTCATGCCCGTCAGGACCAGCAGCCCCGCAGCCACAATGCCTGCGACGACCGCAAACTTTCCGCTGTTCCCCATGTGACGCATGTTCACCATCATCCCCGAGGAGGGGATTGCTTCAGCACGTAGCCGCGCATGATGGCCATGATTGCTGCAACACTTTGGTCACGCGTGCGCTCCGGGTTGTAAGTCTGCCGGTCAAGCCCCACCACGAAGCACGCGCCAAAAATTGCTGTTTCCAGGCTCCCCCGCGAAACGGACCGATCCACCGGGTAGGCCTTGGCGACGCTTTCCACCGCGTCACCGATGACCGCCAGGAGCTCGGCGCGCAGGAGCGTGAACGTCCCCTGCCACTCGCTCGGGGTACGCCAGTTCTCGCTGACCCAGAGCCGGGCGAAGGAGGGGTATTCAGCCATGAAGTCCATGGCCTGGCCGATCATTGCCTCCATTGCCAGCAAGGGGTCTTTGCGGGTGCCTCCGTCTGCTGCCCCGCCCTCGGGCAAAGCTCGGTCTGGCGCCGCAAGGAGGCGCGCCTTGAGGATATCCACGCCATGGCGCAGCAGCTGGGCGATGAGGTCCGATTTGCTGCCAAAGTTGTAGTAGACGGTTCCCTTGGAGACGCCCGCCGCAGCTGCGATCTCGTCAACGGTCACTCCGGCTGCGCCGCGCTCACCGATCAGCTCCATGGAAGCGTCAAAAAGCTTCTGCCGGGTTGCAGTAGTCCGGGCAGGACGCAGTTTTCTGTCCGGCTCCGGGTCCTCCCTCCCTGGCTCGGAATCCCGGGAGCTCATACTGCTATCTCCGGTTTCAGCGTCTTGAGCGTCCAGTATTTGCCCTTGCGCACGGCGAGGGTGGACATCACCAGCCCCAGTGCTGTGTACCCCGCAAGTCCCAGCACGGTTGGAACAATCATCGACAGGTCAGCTCCGTAAATTAGGTGCCGCATTCCAGTGACCACGTACCCCATGGGCAGGATTTCGTGCACCACGTGGAGGGGCTGTGGTGTGGTCTGCCAGGGGAAAGTACCGCCGGAGGACACCAGCTGCAGGACCAAAAGGATCAGCACCACAAGTTTGCCCGTGGAGCCCAGCAGCGCCACGGTGCCCTGGATGATGGCGCTGAAGCCCGTGGCCGCAGCCAGCATAAAGAGCCACATCAGGACCGGATGGGCGGGGTCGAGGTTCAGTGCGAGGTTGACCACCAGGGTGAGGAGGGTGGCCTGCACCGCCGAGACGGCCAGGAAGGGCAGCCAGCCGCCAAGGGCGATTTTCCAGGAACGGGCGTTGGAGGCCAGTGCGCGCTGGGTGAGGGGCCGCATGGCCTGGATCAGCATAAAAATGCCGATCCACAGGGCGAGGGTTAGGAAAAACGGTGCAAGCCCGGCCCCATAGGATCCCGCCTTCGCCTGGGAGACGTTGCTGACGGCCACGGGGTCGGCGATAACGCGGGACAGGTTGCTCTTTTGGGCGTCGTCCGGGTTGGGCACCTGTCCTGCACCCTTGCCGATCTCGTCGGCCAGGGTCCTGGAACCGTCTGCGGCCGAGCCCGCGCCTTCCTCGAGCTGTGCTGCACCAGCGTCGAGCCTGCGCGCTCCCTCCGCCACTGCGCCGGCGCCGTCCACTGCCGACTGCTCCCCGGTGGCCAGCGTCGCGGCGCCGGTGTGGAGCTGGTCAGCACCACCGGAGGCCTCGGCGATGGCATCTCTCAGCGCGGGGGTGCCGGCGGCCAGTTCCGCCGCACCTACGCTGACGGCCTCGGCGCCGTCTGCCAGCTGCTGGATCTGTGCAACGTCTGTCTGGATTTTCGTTTTGGCTGCCGCCACCGGGCTGGAGGCGGCCACCGAGTCGAAGTCGGCCAGGATGCTGTCAGCCTGCGCCTGGGTGAGGACCCCGGAAGCAATCAGCCTGTTGTTTGACTCCACCACGCGGGCGCGAAGTCCCTGGTCGGCCGCCTCCAGCTGGGCGGCCACGTCCTGGACCTTGGTGTTCAGCTGCGCGTTTCCGGCGGCCACCTGCGCGGCACCCGTTGCCAGTGTCCGGGAGTCGCCGGGCAACGTTGCCGTCTTGTTTTTCAAAACGGAGAGTCCGGTGCTCAACTGGCCGGCGCCATCGGTCAGCTGGTTGGCCCCATCGCGCAGTTTGAGCTGACCCGCGTACAGCTCACCGGCTCCGCTGCTCAGGCCGGCCGTTCCCTCGTGAAGGGTGGCAGAGCCGTCGCGGAGGGCCGCCACTCCGTGGGCGAGTTGGCCGGCGCCGTCTGCCGCCTTGACCATCTGCGTGTGGATGCTGCCGAAGCCCGTGAGCAGCCGGTTGGCTGTTTCTTCTCCAACGTCGGCGGCGACGGTGCTGTGCACGGAGGTGGTCAACTTGTCCACGATGGTGCTCAGCAGGTAGTTGTTGGCGTCATTGGTGGTGACGTTGAGCATGGCCTGGCTGGCGGAATCAAAGCTGCCGGGGGATATGAGGTGGGCGGAAAAGTCCTGCGGTATCTTCAGTGCGAAGGCGTACTTTCCGCTGGCGACGCCCTCGTCCGCCTTTTTCCCGCCCGCCACGGGAATCCAGTGGAAGACATTGCCGTCCATTAGGCTGTCGGCCACTTCCCTGCCCGCCTGGAGTTCCGACCCGTCGCTGGCGGTGGCACCGGCGTCCTCCATCACCAGCGCGGCGTCGATCTGGTCCAGGTTGCCGTACGGGTCCCAGTTGGCATAGAGGTATACGGCGCCATACAGCAGGGGGACCAACGTCAGCGCGAGGATGGTCAGCTTCGGCAGCAGCCCACCGGTCATCCGCTTGAGTTCGGAGCGGGCCAGCCGCAGTACTGTCACTTGGCATCCTCACGTTCGAGGGCGGCTTCAGTAGTACCCCCGTGGCTTTCCGTCTCGGCTTCCGACTCGGATGGGAGCCCGCGGGGCACCGCATTGCCGATCGCCACGACGGGCCCGGACCACGACGACGGCGGGGCAGCTACCGTAGCGACGACCGCGAGCGGACGGCCTGTGTCGGACGCCAGCTCGTGAAGGCGGGGCAACCAACTGCCTGAGCCGGCGCTGTGCCGGTCGGGGGAGTCAACCACCAGCAAGTCCGTATGCGGGTTGGCCAGCGCCAGCGCCGTCAGGAGTTCCAGCCGGCGGGAAGGAGCAAGCTGCTCGGTCCACAGGTCCGCGATGTCCTCAAAGCTGTTCACCTTCAGCCACGGACTGCTGAGCAGTGCGCCCCGGTAGCGGCGGGGGATCAGGGCCAGGTCCTCCGTCACCAGGTCGCGCACGCTCAGGTGCCGCTCGGGCTCATTAACGCCCGGGGCATCCACCAGTGCGCTCGCCATGCGGAGCTGTCTAATCCCGCCGCTGCCGTCCCAGCTGATGTAGCCCTTACCGGCTTTCATCCTGCCGCTGATCACCAGGGCCAATGCCGTGCGATGGTCCTGCCGTTCCCCGGAAACGAGGGTCAGCTCCCCGCGGCTGGCCTGGAGGGACGTCGCCGGGAGCAAGGGGTCCCGGCGGCCGTGGACGTGGAGCTGCTGAGCTAGGAGCAATGGGGCCTTTCGCGAACTTGTTCAGCACCCATTCTAATCAAACTGACCGGTCAGTTCAAATAGTCCTACAGCCCGTACTTTTCTAGGAGCCGCAACCAGACCTCGCTGACGGTGGGGTAGGAAGGGACTGCATGCCACAGCCGGTCCAGCGGCACTTCGCCCACCACCGCGATGGTGGCTGCGTGCAGCAGTTCCGCTACATCCGGCCCGGCGAAGGTCGCGCCCAGGAGAACTTTGCGGTCCTCGTCTATGACCAGTTGCGCCCACCCCTCGTAATGCTCGGAATGCAGCGAGGACCCCGCCACCTGGATAGGCAGGTCCACGGAAGAAGCGTTATAGCCGTCCTTTTGTGCAGTTTCCAAAGTGCGTCCGACCGCGGCGAGTTCCGGGTCGGTGAAGACAACACTGGGTACTGCGTGCTCGTTGGCAGTCTGCGCGAAGCGGCTCCAGTCGTGGACTGCGCCTTCCAATTCCCCCTTGGCCCGGGCGGCGATGGCGTCTCCCGTGGCGCGGGCTTCGTACTTCCCCTGGTGGGTAAACAGGTTCTTTCCGGCGGCGTCGCCTACTGCGTAGAGCCATGACTCGCCGCCGGGGACTCCTTCCACCAGCCCCGAGTTGTCAACCCTCAGGGCGAGGTGCCCTGCCTCATTCGGTTCGAGTCCCAGGCTCTCCAGCCCCAAGCCTTCCAAGGCCGGGTGGCGCCCTGCGGCCACCAGGACCTTTTCGGCGGTAACGCTGGAACCGTCACCAAGTTGCAGGCTCAGTGTCCCGTCGTCGTTCTCGCGGATGCTTTCCGCAGACGTGCTGAGCCGGATCTCTACGCCGTCGGCACGCAGCCCGGCCGCGACCAGGCCTGCTGCTTCCGCCGGGAATTTCCCGAGCAGCCCGCTCCGTGCCACGAGCGTTACTGTTGAACCCAACCGTGCGTAGGCCTGGGCCAGTTCTGTCCCGGCTACGCCGCCACCCAGCACTGCCAGCCGCGGCGGCACTTCCTTGGCCGAGGTTGCCTCCCGTGTGCCCCACACCTGCACGTCCTGAAGCCCCTTGACGGGGGGAGTGTTGGGCGCTGAACCGGTGGCCAGCACCACCGCATGACGGGCCTGAAGCTGGTAGGAGTTGCCGTCGAGGCCCGCGACTTCAACCGACTTCGGCGCAGTCAGCCATGCATGGCCGCGGATCAGTTCGATGCCGGTGTCCTCCACCCACTTGACCTGGCCGTCATCCTGCCAGTTGGATGCGAGGGCGTCCCGGCGCCTCAGGACGGCTGCAGCGTCAAGGGTCCGTGTGACTGCTTCCTTGGCTCCCGGGGCGGTCTGCGCTCCGTGGAGGGCGGCGCCGGGGCGGAGCAGGGCTTTCGACGGCATGCATGCCCAGTAGGAGCACTCGCCGCCCACGAGTTCCGCTTCCACCAACACGGCGGTAAGGCCGCCCTGCACCACCCGGTCCGCTACGTTTTCCCCCACGGCGCCTGCGCCTATCACTACAACATCAAATTCACGCGAAATTGCCTCGGGCATCATGGGGAAAGCCTACGCCGGGGATCTGAGGCCGGGGCTGCATTGGGAAAGGACCGCAGTTGCCGGTTTGCGTAACTTTTGATGGCGGCCGGGCTGCGGACCCTGGGGCGCGGGTGCCAAGCAGCGGCCGGCACAACGCAAAAGGTCCGCACCAGCGAACCGGTGCGGACCTTATCTGTGCGCCCAAAGGGATTCGAACCCCTGACCTTCTGTTCCGTAGACAGACGCTCTATCCAGCTGAGCTATGGGCGCATCTTGTGTCCCGGGCGAAGAACCGCTCTCCCTGAACCTCGAATTACTTTACGCGAGGTTTGGCCGCGATGCCAAATCGGACGGAGTGTAATCTCGGCAACTAGACCGGTATAGGTGACCTTCGTCACTTTATTGTACGATTTGAATCTGAAATTCCTTGAATTCGCGCGGAAAGGCATTTTGACGGTGCCAAATGCTCAGCATACGTCCAAAAAACTCACGTGGTCCGGACCATAGCATTTAGCACACACCGATGAACCCGAGGAAGGGAACCGAAATGGGCGATCTGGCGCAGAAGCCGCTGCTTGACAACGCACCCACCACACATGCCGGTCTGCTGGCATGGGTCGAAGAGGTTGCTGAGCTTACGCAGCCGGACCGCATCTACTGGGTGGACGGCTCGGAAGAGGAGAACACCCGCCTGACGGACGAGTTGGTGGCGGCAGGAACACTGACCCGGCTGAACCAGGAACTGTTCCCCAACTCGTTCGCGGCATTCTCCGATCCGGCCGACGTGGCCCGCGTGGAGGAGCAGACCTTTATTTGCTCCGAGAAGGAGCATGACGCGGGCTTCACCAACAACTGGATGGCGCCGGCAGAAATGAAGGACAAGCTTCGCGGCCTGTTCGCCGGATCCATGCGCGGCCGGACCATGTACGTCATTCCGTTCGTTATGGGCCACCTCGACGCCGAGGACCCCAAGTTCGGCGTCGAAATCACCGACAGCGCGTACGTTGTCGCCTCGATGCGCATCATGGCCCGCATCGGCACCGACGTCCTGAACCGCATCACTGAAACGAATGCGTTCTACGTCCCCGCCCTGCACTCCCTGGGCGCGCCGCTGGAGCCCGGCCAGGCTGATGTCCCCTGGCCCTGCAACCCGGACAAGTGGATTGTCCACTTCCCCGAGGAGCGGTCCATCTGGTCCTTCGGCTCGGGTTACGGCGGAAACGCGCTGCTGGGCAAGAAGTGCTACGCCCTGCGCATCGCCTCTGTCATGGCACGCGATGAAGGCTGGCTGGCCGAGCACATGCTGATCCTCAAGCTCACCTCGCCCGAACAGAAGACGTACTACGTCTCCGCTGCCTTCCCGTCCGCCTGCGGCAAGACCAACCTCGCCCTCCTTGACCCCACCATCAAGGGCTGGAAGGTCGAAACCCTCGGCGACGACATCACCTGGATGCGGTTCGGCAAGGAAGGCGAACTGCGCGCCGTCAACCCCGAAGCAGGCCTTTTCGGCGTAGCCCCGGGCACGGGCTGGGGCACCAACCCCAACGCCATGCGCGCCATCGCCAAGGGCAACAGCATCTTCACCAACGTGGCGCTGACCGACGACGGCGGTGTTTGGTGGGAGGGCATGACGGACGAGGTGCCTGCGCACCTTACCGACTGGCAGGGCAACTCCTGGACCCCGGACTCGGATAAGCCCGCCGCACACCCCAACTCCCGTTTCTGCACGCCGATCGACCAGATCGACATGCTCGCCGAGGAGTACCACAGCCCCAACGGCGTGGAGCTTTCCGCCATCCTGTTCGGCGGCCGGCGCAAGACCACCATTCCGCTGGTCACCGAAGCCCGCAGCTGGTCAAACGGCATCTTTATGGGCGCAACCCTGTCCTCGGAAACCACTGCAGCCGCAGCAGGTGCTGTCGGAGTGGTGCGCCGCGACCCCATGGCCATGCTGCCCTTCATCGGCTACGACGCAGGCGACTACCTGAACCACTGGGTTAACCTCTCGGCCAAGGCCAACCCCGAGCGGCTGCCCAAGATCTTCCTGGTCAACTGGTTCCGCCGCAACTCCGAGGGCGGCTTCGCCTGGCCCGGCTTTGGCGACAACGCCCGCGTCCTCAAATGGGCCATCGAGCGCCTCGAGGGCAAAGCGGAAGCCGTGGAGACCCCCATCGGTTTCGTGCCCACCGGCGACGCGATCGACCTCGAAGGCCTGGACATGACCCCCGCCCAGGTGGAGGAAGCAGTTAAGGTGGACCCGGCGGAATGGTCCAAGGAGCTCGCCTCCATCGAAGAATGGTTCGCCAACTTCGGCGGCTCCCTGCCAAATGCGCTGCAGTCGGAGCTCACCAGCCTGAAGTCCCGTCTGGGCTGAGCCCAACCGACCGGGACAACGGCGTCCTGAAGTACGACGACGGCCCCGCACCTTTCCAGCGAAAGGTGCGGGGCCGTCGTCGTCCTAACCTCAGGAGGCGAGCCATATGTCAGGACCGAAGACCTCGTAATGAATCCGGGTGGCCGGGATGCCGGCGTTGATTGCCTCGTTGCGGATGGTTTTCATAAACGGCAACGGGCCGCAGAGGTACAGGGACGCGTCGGCGGGAAGGTCCACTTCGCGCAGGGACATAAACCCTTCCTTGGCCCCGGCCTGAGGCTGTTCCAGCCACAACTGCAGCTCGGCACCGTCCAGGCGACGCACGTCGTCCGTCATCTGGCTGCGCAGCGCCCAGCTGTCCAAGGTGCTCTCTGCGTGAAGCACCAGCACCTGCCGCCCGGATCCGGACTCCGCCAGTGACCGCAGGATGGACGCGGTGGGAGTACACCCGATGCCTGCGGAAGCCAAAACCACCGGGCCGTCGCCGTCCTTGAGGGTGATCTCACCGTACGGATTGGAGATCTCGAGGATATCCCCCACCTGCACGCTGGTATGAAGGACAGGGGATACCTCTCCGCCGTCGTCCAGTTTTGTGGTGAAGCTGCGGTTGGTCCCGGCCTCGCCGGACAGGGAGTACTGGCGCACCTGGCGTAGGCCTTCCGGCAGGACCACCTTCACGCTGATGTACTGGCCCGGGAGCGCCGGCGTCACCGGGGTCTCGTCAGCGGGCTCAAGGGTGAAGGTCATGGAGCCGGCGCCGGCGGGAGTTTTAGCAGCAATCCGCCACGGCATCCACATTTTGCCGTTGGCCTGGCCTGCGTACAGTGCCTTCTCGAGTTTGAT
Source organism: Pseudarthrobacter sp. Hb11 (assembly GCF_059383655.1). Taxonomy (NCBI): domain Bacteria; kingdom Bacillati; phylum Actinomycetota; class Actinomycetes; order Micrococcales; family Micrococcaceae; genus Pseudarthrobacter; species Pseudarthrobacter sp. Hb11. The sequence goes on along the minus strand of NZ_JBWZCM010000005.1, from coordinate 65,343 downwards.
CAATGCGTCCGCCATGAGCCAATACACCTCGGTCCATGCCTCCGCGATTTCCGGTGTGATGACTTCTGCCAGGTCTTCGGCGATGGCCGCGAACAGGTGCTCATAGACCACCCGGTACTGCGGTTCGGTGATGCCCAGGGAGGCGTGCCGGTGGGCGATGCGCGAGAGCACGGTCTCGGGTAGGGTGCCCGGGTTGTTGATGAGGTGCGTGGCGAAGGCCCCAATGCTGCCGGCCAGCGCCTGCTGCTGGTTGCCTGAGCGCTGGTTGGAGCGGCTGAACAGGCCGTCCAGGAGTTCGGGATGCGCGGCGAAGAGCCGTTGATAGAACTTCGGGGTAATTTGGCCGATGCGCGACCCGACCAGCGGCAGCGTCGCCTCGATGACAGGGCGGGATTTGTCCGAGAGCATAGGAACTCCTGAGGTAGCGACCGGGGCCTTCGTCCGGCCTTGATAAATACTGGCATCTGGAATACCTGTATTCATTCCTAGTTCTACACGCCGTAGAAATTAGGACCAAATCGCGCGTGAAACACTGCAGGGGGTGCCGTAACGCGGGGAGGACGTTTCCGGCAGGAGCCTAGATCCCCGGCCGCAGTCCGATCATTTCGAACACCGGGGCCATCTGCCGGGACGCGGGAAGATCGGCGATGACCACGCCATCGAGTTCGCGGTAAAACGCCTCACGCGCCCGCGAGAGGGCGGACCTGAGCTTGCACTCGTTGATCAGCGGGCAGTTGCCGCTCGGGGCAACGCACTCTGCAGCGTCGGCGCGGGTATCGAGTTGGCGGAGGATCTGCCCCACGGTGGCAAGCCGGCCGGCGTGGCTCAGCCTGGAACCACCGGTCCGGCCGCGCTCCACCTCAATCAGCCCCAGGTTCCGCAGTTTCGCCATTGCCTTGCTGACATGGTTGTACGGGGTTCCAACGGTGTCCGCGATGTTCTGCGTGGTCAGCAGGGTGCCGCCAGGAACGGCTGCAAGCACCATCAGGGCCCGCAGGCTCACATCAGCAAAAGCGTTGATCTTCATGGCCCCGGCGCCGGTCTAGTCCACCCAGATAACGGGTTCGCTGGTGTCCGCGGCAAGCTCGCCGAACTCCCAGGTCCTGGTGGCAGCATCGGCCGAGTAGGGCAGGACGGCGGCGAACACCGGGCCCTCACGGTGCTCGGTTGCCACGTGGATGGCGTCCGAGTCCTCCTCCAGGAGCAGGATGTCGCAGACCACGGCCGCTGCCCGGAAGTCTTCCCGGTTCTGCCGCAGCAGGGCCGTGAGGTCGCTGATCATGGCATCGGCGTCGAAGTCCCCATCGGAGCCTTCCTCCGCATCCGCCGGGGAAACGGCAACCAGGCGTACCTCGCCGTCGTTCTGAACTGTCAGGGCGAAGGGCAGGAACCCGCCGTTGCGCTGGAGCTGTTCCTGCGCGGCGCTGATGCCCGTCCCCAGAAGGTTCTCAAGGTCCGTGGCCGTGCTCTCCGGAACGGAGTCCCGCCAGGACGCCTGCCCGCCGGCACCTCTTCCGGAGTCCAATCCCGTGTCCTCAGCCATGCGTGGACTAGGCCCGGACGATCGAAAGGACGCGGTCCCGGACACGTTCCATGGTGGCGCGGTCCGTGGCTTCTGCGTTAAGCCGGAGGAACGGCTCGGTGTTGGACGGGCGCAGGTTGAACCAGTAGCTGCCGTCGTTGGCCGTGAATGTGCTGCCGTCCATCCCGTCGATGGTGAGGTCTTGATCCGCGAAAGCGAGGCGTACCCGCTCAACTGCCGCGGCCTTGTCCTCAACTTCGGAGTTGATTTCGCCCGACGATACGTAGGGCTCGTACTCGCGGCCCAGCTCGGAAAGCGGTCCGTCCTGCTCGCCCAGGGCGGCAAGGACGTGCATTGCCGCGAGCATGCCCGTGTCCGCGTTCCAGAAGTCACGGAAGTAGAAGTGCGCCGAGTGCTCTCCGCCGAACACTGCTCCTTCCTCTGCCATGACGGCCTTGATGAAGGAGTGGCCCACACGCGTGCGTACTGCCCGGCCGCCGTCGTTCGCCACCAGCTCGGGCACGGCACGCGAGGTGAGGAGATTGTGGATGATCGTGGGAGTAGCTTCGCCCTGCGCCTTGGCACGGGCGATCTCGCGGCGGGCCACCATCCCGGTGATGGCCGACGGCGAGACCGGCTCGCCCTTCTCGTCGATGACGAAGCAGCGGTCAGCGTCGCCGTCGAAAGCCAGACCAATGTCAGCGCCGTGCTGGAGCACTGCCGCCTGCAGGTCGCGGAGGTTTTCCGGCTCAAGCGGGTTGGCGGGGTGGTTGGGGAAGGAGCCGTCCAGCTCGAAGTACAGGGGAACGATCTCCAGCGGAAGCTTGGGGAGCAGGGCGTCGCCCAGGACTGCCGGGGTGGTGAGGCCTGCCATGCCGTTGCCCGCGTCCACTACCACCTTCAAGGGACGGGAGCCGGAGAGGTCCACGAGCTTGCGGAGGTATTCGGAGTAGTCCTTCAGCACATCGCGGACGCTGATCCGGCCCCGCTTTTCGGCGGCAGGGATGGAGCCGGTGTTGAGGTACTGCTCGGCCAGGGCCTGGATGTCCTTGAGGCCGGTTTCGGAGGAAATCGGCACAGCCCCGGCCTTGGACATCTTGATGCCGTTGTAGCCGGCGGGGTTGTGGCTGGCGGTGAAGGTGGCGCCGGCACGGTTAAGGTGACCGCAGGCAAAGTACAGCTCGTCAGTGGAAATCAGGTCCAGGAGTTCGACGTCGGCTCCGCGGGCCGTTGCGCCGCTGGCGAAGGCCTTGCTGAACTCGGGGGAGGAGGGGCGCATGTCGCCGCCCACCAGGATCGTCTGGCCCTGGAGCTGCAGGATATCCACGAACGCGGCCCCCACGGCTTCGACGATTTCGGCCGTAATCGATTCGCCCACAATGCCGCGCACGTCGTACGCCTTGAAGGAAGCCGAAAGGTCAAAAGTCGTTGTCTGTTCGCTAGTCACGGGCTTTATCTTACGTGGACGGCGGAAGTGGCTGTGGTGGACAGGTTGGGAAGCGCTGTATGTGACGGCGGGTCCCGGCGAACGCGATGTTCCCGCTCTGCCCACATAAGGGCTGCGTGCGGTGCCTGGTGTCAGGGGCGGCTGGGATACTGAACCAATGGTCGATAACCAGCACGCCACAGCAATTTCTGACCCTGCCCCGCATTTTGACGGTCTTCCGCCCGGCTCTGCAGCCCCATCCGCCGGTCCTGCTTCCGCTTCCACAACCCACCAGCAGGCATTGGAAGTACTCCGCGAGCTCGTGGGACACCCCGGGGCTGCATTCCACGAGGGGCAGTTTGAAGCCATTGAAGCGCTGGTCGACGGCGGGAGGCGGGCTTTGGTGGTCCAGCGCACCGGCTGGGGCAAGTCGGCCGTCTATTTTGTTGCCTCCCTGCTGCTGCGGCGCCGCGGTGCCGGGCCCACGCTCATCGTCTCGCCCCTGCTTGCCCTGATGCGGGACCAGGTGGCGGCGGCTGCCCGGGCCGGGGTGCGTGCCGTTGCCATCAACTCCGCCAACCAGCTGGAATGGGACACAGTCCGGGAGCAGCTGGCCACGGACCAGGTGGACGTGCTGCTGGTCTCCCCGGAGCGGCTCACCAACCCGGCCTTCCGGGAAAACCAGCTGCCGGAGCTTATCCGGCGGACCGGCCTGCTGGTTATTGACGAGGCCCACTGCATCTCCGACTGGGGCCACGACTTCCGTCCCGACTACCGGCGGATCGCGGACCTGATCACCCAGCTGCCGGATGCAGTTCCGGTGCTGGCCACCACCGCCACGGCGAACTCGCGGGTGGTGCACGACATCGAGGAGCAGCTCGGGAACGGCGTCCTCACCATCCGCGGTTCGCTGGGCCGTGATTCCCTGCGGATGGGCGTCCTGTCCCTGCCGGACTCGAAGCAGCGCCTGGGCTGGCTCCTGACGCATCTGGCCGATCTGCCCGGAAGCGGCATCATCTACACCTTGACGGTGTCGGCGGCAGAGGACACCGCCCGGCTCCTCGCCGAAGCCGGGCACGCGGTGCTGGCTTATACGGGTCGCACCGATCCAGCGGACAGGGAACAGGCCGAGCAGCTGCTGAAGGACAACCAGGTCAAGGCGCTGGTGGCCACCTCAGCCCTGGGGATGGGCTTCGACAAACCTGACCTGGGCTTTGTGGTCCACCTTGGGGCGCCGTCTTCCCCGGTGGCCTATTACCAGCAGGTGGGCCGTGCCGGGCGTGGTGCCGCCAACGCCGATGTCCTGTTGCTTCCCGGCTCGGAGGACCGGGAGATCTGGCAGTACTTCGCCACCGCGTCCATGCCCTCCGAAGAAAAGGCGGCGGCCGTCCTTACCGCTTTGGCAGAAGCCGGCACTGCGCTCTCCACGGTAGCCCTGGAGGCCCGGGTTGACCTCCGCCGCACCCCGCTGGAACTGCTGCTGAAGGTCCTGTCCGTTGACGGCGCGGTCGAACGGGTGGGAGGCGGATGGCGGTCCACCGGCCAGCCCTGGATTTACGACGCCGAGCGGTACCGGCGGATCGCAGAAGCGCGTGTGGATGAGCAGGACTCCATGGTGATTTACCAGGACACCGCCGGCTGCCGGATGGAATACATCACCTCCGTCCTCGACGACGAAACCGCGCGGGCCTGCGGCCGGTGCGACAACTGCGCCGGGCGCTGGTTCCGGGCAGACATCGCCGAAACAGCTACGGAAGCCGCCGGCCAGACGCTCAGCAGGGCAGGCGGGGTTTTGGAGGCCCGGCTGCAGTGGCCCAGCGGCATGGACCGGCTGGGAGTCCCGGTCAAGGGGAAGCTCAAGCCCGGGGAAGGCCTTGCCGAGGGACGTGTCCTGGCCAGGCTTACGGATCTTGGCTGGGGTGGCGCTTTGCGCGGGCTGTTTGCGGCCGGAGCTGAAGACCGGCCCGTGGACCCCGCCATGCTCCAGGCCTGCGTGCAGGTTCTGCGGGGATGGGGGACCGGCGATGGCCGCAATCCTGGCTGGAGCGGAGTCGGCCGGCCTGCAGCGATCGTGAGCATCCCCTCGCGGAGCAAGCCGGAGCTGGTGGACTCCCTGGCCCGGGGAATCTCGGAGATCGGGCGCATTCCCTACCTGGGTGCGCTGCAGCTGGCCCACGGCGGTCCTACCGGAGGCCGTGGCGGCAACAGCGCGTACCGTCTGGCAGGGGTCTGGGACCGGCTTGTCGTGGGTCCCGAGCTCGAAGCCGCGCTGGGCGCAGTGCAGGGGCAGCCGGTGATGTTGATCGATGACCTGACTGACAGCCGGTGGACGGTGACGGTTGCCGGGCGGGCCCTTCGTCAGGCCGGGGCCGGGGCTGTCCTGCCGCTGGTCCTTGCCCAGGCTGGTTGAGCCCTGGTGGCCTAGATCCGCTCGGCCTTGCGCTGGCTGACTTCCGCGCCGGCATGCCGCGGCAGGAACAGGCTGTCGGCCGTGCTCGCAAGCATCAGCAACGCCATGGTGAGGAATGCACCACGGAATGGCCCGGCGGGGTCTTCCGGGAAGGTGCTGAGTCCGTCGAACAGCCGGATCAGCAAGGCTCCGACGGCGATGCCGGCAGCAGCCGCGAGCTGGACCAGGGTGGCAGAAACGGTGTTGGCCGAGGTGAGCTGTGCCGGGACGATGTCCGCGTATTGAACCGACGCGTAGGCCGAGAAACCGATGGAGCGGAAGGCGCCGCTGCAGACCAGCAGGGCGAAGGTCAGTGGCTCAGGGGTCTCTGCCGCGAGCAGGGCGCAGAGGGCAAAGGTGGCCGCAGAAGCAACGGAGGCAAAGACGAGCACCGGCTTGAAGCCGAACCGCCGGATCAGGGGTGTAGTGGCCGGTTTGATGCCGATGTTTCCGATGAAGACGGCCGCCACCATGGCGCCGGCGTGCAGCGGGGACCAGCCGAACCCGGCCTGGAACATCAGCGGCAGCAGGAAGGGGACGGAGCTGATGGTCAGCCGGTATGCGAAACCTCCGGTGGCCATGGCCCTGAACGTCCGGGTGCTGAAAACCCCGAGGTCAAAGAGGGGGTTGCGGGTGCGGCGCATCCAGAGCACGGCGAAGGTAACAGCAACCGCACCCGATCCCGCACTCAGGGCTGCCCAGGGAGCGTCCGGATGGGTGCTGGCCAGTTCGAGTCCGGCCACCAGGGCGCCCAGGCCGAGCGTAGTGAGGAACAGCCCCGGCCAATCCAGCCGCCGCCGGTGATCGCCGGCCGCCGCCGGGACCAGCCGCAGGGCGGCAAGCAACGCCGCAACACCAAGGGGGAGGTTGATCAGGAAGATCCAGTGCCAGGACAGGTACGTGGTCAGGGCCCCGCCCACCAATGGTGCCAGGACCGGTGCCAGCAGGCCCGGCCACACCAGGAACGCCGTGGCGCGGAGCAGGTCTGCCTTGGGCGTTCCGCGCAGGACCAGAAGGGTTCCGACCGGAACCATCATGGCGCCGCCAAAACCCTGAACGATTCTGCTGAGGGTGAGCGCGGGAAGGTCCTGGCTCAGCGAACAAGCCAGCGATGCAACGGTGAAAATCACGATGGCCAGGCAAAAGATGCGGCGGGCGCCAAACCGTTCAGCCAGCCAGCCACTGAGGGGGATGCCCATGGCAACGGTCAGCAGGTACGCCGTCATCGTGATGTTCACGTCTGCGGCGTGAACCCGGAAATCGGCAGCGATGTTGGGGATGGCAGTGGTAAGGATGGTGCCGTCGAGGAACTCCATAAAGAAGGTGGCGGCCACCAGGAGGGCCAGATGGGGGCTCCATGCCTTCGTGCTGCCGGCCTCATCCACCGTGTTCCTTGCTGCCATCCGTTCATCATTCCACCGGCGCGGCACCCAGGGCGCCACTTGTCCGTCCGCCGATACGCAAAAGGCCCCGGTCCAGGACCGGGGCCAAACGCGGAGACGGGGGGATTTGAACCCCCGGTGGAGTTGTGCCCCACACTTCATTAGCAGTGAAGCCCATTCGGCCGCTCTGGCACGTCTCCAATTGCTGTTCCTAGCCCACCAAGGATACGCAGAACGTGGCACGCAGTGCAAAACGGGCGGCCCGGCCCCTCCAGGCGCGCCGGGATCGCCCCCTCACAGCAGGGGCGGAGCGTGCCTGGGCCGCACCATCCTGATTTCGCGCAGGTTTTCCCAGTCTGGAATCACGTCCGCGGCGCCGTCGGGTGCGAACCCGAAGTGGCGGTAGAAGCCGATGGCACGCCCGTTCTCCGCCGCCACCCACAGGCTTGCCGGGCTGTCGCCCAACGCTGCCTCCAGGAGACGGCGTCCCAAGCCCAGCCCCTGGTGCGATGCCAACAGGTACAGTCCCCACAGCTCCAGGTCCCCTGACGATGGTGCCCCAAAGGCGTGTGACGATCCGCCGTCGGGCGCGCGGCGGATGCCCGCGAACCCCACGACGGTGCCGTCGTCGCATGCCACCCACGCTTCGGCAGGCTCCGCTGCTTCGAGGAGGTGGCGCCAGAGCGGCAGCCGGGTTTCGGGACCCTGTGCGGCCAGGAACCCATCGGACAACATGCCTTGGTACGTCTCCTGCCAGCAGCGGACGTGCACCTCTGCCAGCCGCGCCACGTCAGCCGGCAGCGCCCGCCTAACCACCAGGGACACCGCTACTCCGTCCCGCCGGCCAGCGCCTTCCAGAGGAAATGCTGGCTGCGGGCCTGCAGCGCCGCGGCCTGCCGGTTGTCCGAGGCTCCCGCGTGTCCGCCTTCGAGGGCCTCGTGGAACCAGACATTGGGGATGCCCATGGCCAGCATCCGGGCAGCCATCTTGCGGGCCTGCACCGGACCCACCCGGTCATCGGAGGTGGCCGTCCATATGAACGTCTCCGGGTACTCCACCCCGTCTTTGAGCAGGTGGTACGGCGAAAAAGTCCTGATGTACTCCCACTGCTCCGGGACGTCAGGGTCGCCGTACTCGGCGATCCACGAATGGCCGGCGGACAACCTGGTGTAGCGGCGCATATCCAGCAGCGGCACGCCGCAGGATACGGCCCCAAACAGCTCGGGGTACTGCGTCAGCATGTTGCCCACCAGGAGTCCGCCGTTGGAGCCGCCCACGCAGCCCAGCCGCTCCGGCGAGGTGACGCCGCGGGAGATGAGGTGGCGCGCCACGGCCGCGAAGTCCTGGTATGCCTTGTGCCGGTTCTCCTGCAGTGCGGCCCGGTGCCATCCCGGCCCGTACTCGCCGCCGCCGCGGATGTTCGCCACCACGTACACGCCGCCGCGGGAGTGCGGCGTTTCGCCGTTGGTTCCGTTGGAGGACGCGGACGTGCGGCGTTCGAGCCACGCCCTGCCCACCGTGCCGCTGTATGCGGGAGTGCGGGACACCTCGAAGCCGCCATAACCGGAGAGCTGGGTGGGGTTCTGCCCGTCCAGCGCGAGGTCGCGGGAGGCGACCTGGAAGTAGGGAACCCGGGTTCCGTCATCGGAGACGGCGAAGTGCTGCTGCACCTCATAGTTTTCGTCGGCAAAGAACGACGGCGACGTCTTGACTGTTGCGTGCCGGCTCACCACTCCGGACGTCCCCGACGCCGCGCGTTCCAGGGTGCCCCGCATCAGCATGCTGGGCGTGGTGAAGCCCGTGGCGATAAGCCAGAAGTCGTCTCCGGCGCCGTCGGTTTCGTCTTCGTCGTCCACGGCGTAGGCGTTGACGTCGTGCAGTGGCGGGCAGGCATCAAGGGGAGTGGACTCCCAGGCCCCGTCCGCGGCACCGGTTGGCCGGGAGGGGTCAAGGACGCGAATCTCGGAGGAAACGTCCTTCAGGAGGTTGAGCAGCAGGAAGTTCCGGGTCCAGCTCCAGGACTGCAGTGAGGTGGTGGCATCCGGGGTGAACAGTACCGAGATGTCACGCGAGGCGGCCAGGTAGTCCTCAAATGGTGCGGCGAGGAGCGAGCCCGCAGCATACGTCGACCCGTTGTGCACCCAGTCCTGCTGCGGGCGGAACAGCAGCCATTCGCGGTGGGCGCTGACGTTGACGTCGGTGGGCACGTCGATTACCGCCCAGGAGCCGTCGCGCAGGACGGCGTTGCTCCGGTTGTAGAAATCGATGTAGTCAACGGCAAAGGTACGTTCGAACCCGGGCGTGGAGTCGTGGGCCACTACCGCCATCATGTGGTCCTCGGGCACCTCGAACAGGCGGGGCGCTTCGGGCAGGGAGCCGCCACGCTTGAGGGTGACGGCTGTACGCGCGTAGGAGGAGGCCGTCTTTGGAAGCCCCTCGCCGGTGGAGGCGACCAGCAGCGTGTCCGCGTCCAGCCACGAAATGTTGCCCTTCGCCGTCGGCAGGTCAAAGCCGCCCTGCGCAGGGTCCACAAACGTCCGCGTTTCCACGTTGTATTCCCGGTAGCGGTTGGCGTCCCCGCCATCGGGGGACAGGGCCAACAGCGCCAGCCGGTAGGGCTCGCCCGGGGCCGGGCGGAGGAAGGTTGCACCGTGGAACACCCACTCTTCGCCCTCGGCGGCCGACAGGGCATCGATGTCCAGCAGGACGTCCCAGTCCGGCGTCTCGGTGCAGTAGCTGTCCCAGGTGGTGCGGCGCCACAGGCCCTTGGGATTCTGCTGGTCCTTCCAGAAGTTGTAGTACCAGTCACCGCGCTTGCCCACCATGGCGATCCGGTCCGTGGAGTCCAGCACCTCAAGGATGCCGCCCTCGAGTTCCACGTACTCGGCGTCCTTCAGCAGGTCTTCGGTGCGTGAATTCTGTTCCTTGACCCACGCCAGCTGCTGCTCGCCGTAAATCTCTTCAAGCCAGACATTCTCGTCAATGGGCTCGGGCGCAATGCCGGAAGGGGCGCCGGACGTGTTGCCTGAACCGGGGGCGGGCGCTGGATCAGCTGCAGTGGTGGTCATGCGCCCCATCCAAGCAACATCGCCGCTCCGGTAGCAAGTCAAGCGTTCAGCGCATCCTTTGCTTTCAGCCCGTACTCTGGATGCCGTGGAAATAACGCAGAGCATACGGACCGCCATTATTGGGGCAGGTCCGCGGGGCACCAGTGTCCTGGAACGCCTGCTCGCCCGCACTGCCGCGCGGATTGCTTCCGGGGCCGGCCAGGTTCTGCTCCATATCGACGTCATCGACCCCTACCCGGCAGGTCCGGGGCACGTGTGGCAGCCGGGGCAGTCCAGGCTGTTCCTAATGAACACGCAGTCCTTCTATCCCACAGTGATTCCGGAGGACCCTTCCTTGGCGCCGCCCGTGGCCGGCACCACTTTCGACCAATGGCGGGCAGCGCAGCAAAAGCGCCCGTCGCCGGACCTCAGTGCGGAAGAGCTCGCAGAACTTGCCGTCCTGGCCTCCAGCGATTTTCCCAGCCGCGCGCTCTACGGCCGCTACCTCCGCAGCACCTTGGAGGAGCTGACGCGTAACGCGCCCGACGGCGTCACCATCGACTTCCACGAAACGTCAGCACTGTCCGTGGGCCCGTCGGGTGACGGGACGTTCGACGTCGGCCTGGCCACGGGGGCGACGATCCGCACCGGGTCCGTGGTGCTGGCGCTGGGCCACATCCCGTCCCGGCTGAACCCCGAACAGCGGGACCTGCAGGCCTCGGCGGAGCAGTTGGGCCTGCGGTACCTGCCGCCGGCCGTGCCCGCCGACGTGGACTGGTCCCTGATACCCGCCGGGGAACCGGTCCTGGTCCGTGGCATGGGCCTGAACTTCTTCGACACCATGGGCCAGCTGACCGAGGGCCGCGGCGGAAAGTTCGTCAGCAACGGAGGGGTGCTCCAGTACGAGCCCTCGGGCCAGGAACCGCACATCATTGCTGCCTCCCGGCGGGGGACGCCCTACCGTGCAAAAGCTGCCCTGACCGGCTACTACCCGGCATCCGTCACCCTGCGCTACTTCACCGAGGCGGCGCTGGAACGCTTCCGCAAGGCCGGGATCCGCCCGGCGTTCGACCATGACTTCTGGCCGCTCCTGCACCGCGATGCGTTATGGGCCTACTACTCAACGCTCGTGCGCTCGCAGCCGAACGCTGTCCCTGACCCCGCCGCCTTCCTTGCCGCCCTTGACGAAGCCCTGCACCCGCATGCGCACAGTGCCGCCAGCTGGGAGGACAGCGTGGAGAGCGTGCTGGCCGTCCACGTGGGGCCCCGGCACCGGCTGGACCTGCCGGGGCTCGCGGCCCCGCTGGCGGGACGCTCCTTCGCCTCGCGCGCCGAGCACGACGCCGCCGTCGTGGAATACCTGCTGGACGATGCCCGCCGGTCCGCGCTCGGCGAGGATGACCCGGTGAAGATGGCCATCGGTGCCCTCCATCACGGCCGTGCCGTGCTGAAGACCGCGGCGGCCGACGGCGGCATCACCGACGAGTCCTGGGTTGCCGGCCTGCGTGGGTGGTTTGAATCGTTTGTGGAAGGTCTGGCCAGCGGGCCTCCCGCCTTGCGCTCCGAACAGCTTGTGGCCTTGGCCCGGGCAGGGGTGGTCAGCTTCGTGGGGCCCGACCCCAAGTTCGGGGTGGATCGCCGGAACAGTGTTTTCACTGCCTTCTCCCCCTGGGTGGACGACGCCCCGGTGGCCGCACGGACCATGGTGGAGGCCCTCGCGCCGGGCAACAGAGTCTCAGCCAACGATTCGCCGGTTCTGGAGCAACTGCTTGCGGACGGCCTGGTCCGGCCGCGCCTCATGATGTCGGTGGAGGGCGCTCCCGTTCAGTCCACCGGCCTGGATGTGGAGCCGCACCCATACCGCCCGTTGGCAGCGAACGGTTCAGTGACGGAAGGCCTTTACGTGTTGGGGCTTCAGCTCTCGTCCGCCCAGTGGGGCACCGCCATCGCCGCCGAGGCCGTCCAGTCCGGCGGGCCGAACTACCGCAGCGGCCAGCGGACCCTGCGCGACGCCGACGAGATCGCCGGGACCATCCTGGCGTGGTAGCAAACCCGAACGCTCTCTCACCTTTCGCGCCTTAAACCCGAACGCTCTCTCACCTTTCGCGCCTTAAACCCAAACGCTCTCTCACCTAGTTCACCTGGATGAGAGAGCGTTCGGGCGATACGCGCATTAAGTGAAAGAGCGTCGACGGGGCCGTCGAAATTAGCTCCTTAACCGCGCAGGCACACCTGGTACTGGAGCCAGGCCGCAGCGTAGCGGATCCAGCCCAGGACGTCGTACCACTTGGTCGGCTTGGCCGGCGCGGTGCACACCGGCTCAACCACAACATTGGCCACCGTCACGTCAACAGTGACGGCCGTGCCGGATTCTGCCGCGGTGAGGACCAGCGTCCCTGCTCCTGCAGCAGCTCCCGAGGGAACAGCCATGCTGACGTTGGCCGCACCGGCCTGAACCGGTACGGAACCAAGCTGGGCCGCGGTGCCGGCGGAGTCGGTGAACACCGCTGAAAGCGTCTTGTTGACCGGGCTGCCGAGCGACGTCAGGTCCAGCTTCGAGACGGCCACCGTGATGGGATCGCCCGGCTTGACCTCGCCGGGTGTGGTGTTGGTGACGGCCACGGAGCGGCGGGCAAAGTCCGGCGAAACGGGGCTGCTGTCCTGCAGGTACCCGATCCACGCATCCCGGTCCACCAGGCCCGAGTCCTTCGTGTTGGCACCTTCCGTAAATATCCGGAAGTTGTCACCACCTGTGGCCAGGAAGCTGAAGGTGCCGATCCGGTAGAACTTCGCGGGATCGAGAACGGCCCCGTTCACCCGCACCGAAGTGATGCGGTCCCCGGCGGGCCGGGCGGCGTCGTAGGTGTAGTTCACGTTCTTGGACAGGCCGAGCTGGATGTAGGCGCGGCTGGGGACCGTGCCGTCCGGGTTGGTCTGCCACTGCTGTTCCAGCATGGTTTTGAACTGGGCGCCAGTCAGGGACGTGGTCCAGAGATTGTTCACGAACGGCAGCACGGCGTTTGCCTCCGCGTACGTGATGGTTCCATCCGGGGCGTAGTAGAGCTCATTCCGAAGTCCGCCGGCATTGACCACACCGATTTCGGCGCCGCCCAGTTCGGCAGGCTGCAGAGAATTCAGCAGGGAATCGGCCACCAGGTTGCCCAGGGTGGACTCGTTCCCGCGGTCATCACGTTTGGCGACGCCGGCGGCGTCCGTGGTGAAGGCGGTGGTGATGTCCGCCGTGACTGCGCCTATGGGCTGGTTGCCCACGACGGCGGCCTCGGCGAGTGCCTTCTTGACGATGGCGTCGACGGCGGCCACGCGCGGGTAGGCCGCGATGAGGTCCGCGGCGGGGTCGGTGGTGCGCTTGACGTTGCCGGCCTTGTGCGCCGTCACCTGCTTGGTGGTTGTGTCCACGGTGAGCTGGATCTGCCCGACGTTCTCGCCGTAGTTGCCGGTCTGGACGATCGGGCGGGTCTTGCCCTCGGCTCCGGGAACGGGAGCGTCCCACGCGTATTCCTTATGCGTGTGGCCGGTGAAGATGGCGTCGACGTCGGACGACGTTTCCGTGACGAGCTTCGCGAACGGACCGCCGGCTGCCACTTCCTCTTCCAAGGTGGCGCCTTCCACGGTTCCCGAGCCTGCGCCGTCGTGGTTTTCCACGATGATGACGTCGGCAAGGTTCTCCGCGGTGATCCGTGCCGCTGCCCGGTTGATTGCCTCGACGGGATCACCGAATTCAAGGTCAGCGATGCCGGCGGGAGTCACAAGGGAGGGAACCTCCTGCGTGACGGTGCCGATGACGGCCACCTTGATGCCGTTCATGTCCAGGACGGTGAACTCGGGCAACACCGGTTCGGTGGTGCCCTTCCGGTAGACGTTGGCTGCCAGGTAGGGGAACTTGGCGTTGTTACCGCCGGCGATGACGCGGTCCCGCAGGTCCGCCCAGCCGCCGTCGAACTCGTGGTTGCCCACCGCTGACGCCTGGAGCTCCAGGGCGTTCAGCACATCGATGGTGGGCTGGTCCTTGGCGACGGAGGACGCGAACAGCGACGCCCCGATGTTGTCGCCGGCCGAGAGGAAAGCGGTGGCGCCGGGAGCGGCAGCCGCGCGGAGCTTTTCGATGGTGCCGGCGAACTGGACAGTATTGGTGTCGATCCTGCCGTGGAAATCGTTGATGCCCAGGAAGTTCAGGTCAACTGTGGCGGGAGCAGACTCCAGGTTCAGGCCCACAATCACGGGATCGTGGTCGCTGGCGCGGTACTGGTCCGGCGCGTAGTAGTCGGTGACGTTGTTGTTGTAGCGGCTGTACTCCAGGGCTACGGATTCCACCGAATTGATGTTCCAGATGTCCGCGCCCGTGACCGCGGCGTTCGCCGCGGGGGAGGCCAGGATGTGGTCAAGGGAACCCACCATTCCGCCGAACAGGTAGGAGTGCTTGGCGGTGCCGTCGGCGTTGCGTGTCTTTTCGTCCTGGTTGACGTAGCCCTCGGCGGTAAAGACGTTGATGGGGTCTTCCTTAGCGTAGGCATTGAAGTCGCCGATGAGGAAGACCTTGTCCGTGCCTTTGGACTGCTGCAGGGACTTGGTGAACTCCAAAAGGGACTTCGCCTGGGCTGTACGAGCCAGGTTTGACGCGCCCTGGCCCTTGTCCGTGTCCTCCGGAGTGGCAGCGGAGCCCTTGGACTTGAAGTGGTTGGCGATGGCGATGAACTCAGTTCCGGCACCGCCCCCCACTGGTTTGAAGACCTGGGCCAGCGGCTTGCGTGCGCTGGCAAAGGCTGCTGTGTCGTTGTGGATGATGGATTCACCCACCGGTTCTGCGACGGCCTTTTTGTAGATGAAGGCGGTGCGGATCATGTCCTCATCGCTGAGCGGCGGGGCGTTGGCAGGCGAGCGGACGTAATCCCAGATACCCGGGGTCTCGATGTTCAGGGCGTCCACAAGCTTGGCCAGGGCGTCATCCCTGTTCTTGCCGAACTGCGCGGAGTTTTCGATCTCCATCAGCGTGACAACATCGGCGCCGGCTTTGGTGATGGCAGCAACGATCTTGTCCTGCTGCCGTTCGAAGTTCTCGGCGTTTGCAGCCCCGCGGGAGTCGCAGCCTCCACGGACGGTGATGGGGTTACCGGCCCGGTCCTCGTAGAAGGTGCAGCCTGCCAGGGTGTCACCCGTCGTGGGGAAGTAGTTGAGGACGTTGAAGGAGGCGATCTTCAGGTTGCCTCCCACCGCGGCCGGAGCCTCAGTGCGGGTGGCGCCGAAGGTTGCCGGCTGGACGGCGGCCTTGTTGGCCTCCGTCAGATGGGTCAGCGGCTGGAGCTTCCAGGCGTTGTTGCCGTAGCCAAGCACCACGTTGGTGGTGAACGTGACAGGCGAGCCCACGCGGACCGGGTCGGTTGTGGTCAGGTAGGGCAGGACCTGGGCCTTGGTGGCGGCGTCCTTGAGGAAGTTGGTGCTGGAGCCGTCATCGAGCTTGATGCCGCGGTCCGCGTTTTCAGCGGCCACGGCGGCATGCTCGGCGGTGCCGTAGGGAGCGACGGCGGTGGGCTGGACCAGCGGAGTTGTTCCGCCGGCGAGGCCCACCTCGCCGTACTGGTTGAGGGTGTAGTTGTCCGTGACGGTCATCGGGCCCTCGGGGGCCAGGAGCATCCCTTCCAGGGATTCGCGGAAGGTTTCGTTGGTGGGCAGCGTGAAGGTGGTGGCCTTCACTTCGGGTGCGGGCTCTGTCAGCTTGGTGAGCCCTGCCGCAGCGGTGACGTTGAGCTGGGTCATTTCAAAGTATTCGGCTACGGCGCCGGTCACCTGAACGTGGTCTCCAACCTGGACCGACGCCGCAGTGGCGGGGGAGTAGATGAAGATGCCGTCTGAGGCAGCGTGGTTGGTTGCCGTCAGATCCCCTCCGGTTCCCACAGTCTGCAGGTAGTAGCCGTTGAGCCCGCCGGTGGGAAAGACGGCGGTGACCTTGCCCTTGGTGGTTACCGTGGACCCAACCAACGGGCTTGCGGTGCCCGTGCCCTGGATTTCGGCGATGGTCCTGGTGGTGGGCGTGGGATCAGGGGTGGGGTCAGGTGTGGGATCCGGATCCGGGATGGTGGTGCCGCCCGCGGCCGTAGGAGTGATGGCAGCATTTAGGCTGAAGTCCGTGGCATTGCTGTTGTTGTCCGCGCCGGCTGCCCGGTTAAGGCTCTTGACGTCGGTATTGCTTCCGGGGGCCTTGGCCGCCAGTGTTTCGAAAGTGTTGGAGTTGCCGTAACCGAGGAGATCGGCAACCCCCGCAGGCTCCACTTGGGACCCGGAGGCCAACGTAACGGCAGTACGCTGCTTTGCCAGCACAATGGTGCCGCCGGCGCCACCGAAGTTCAGGCTGCCTGCCATCAGGTCCGGAGCGGGGAGATCCGCGCCGTTTGCACCGTTGCTGGAACCCTGGACCAGGAAATACCCCTTGGCCGGGATGGAACCTGAAAGGGCGGCCACGCCGGTGGGAGCCGCCGTGCCGGTAGCGGAGCGGTACTGAACCGACCAGCCGTCCAGGGAGACCGGGGCGTCCGATGAGTTGTACAGCTCAACGAACTTGTGCTTGTAGGCGGCGCCTGCGCTGCCGCCGCTGAGATAGGCCTCGTTGATGACAACCGGCGACGTCCCCGCCGCGGGCGGGACCTCCGCGGCCGTGCCGTCCGCAAGCGCGGGAAAAGCTGCCAGCGGAGCTATGAGCCCGGCTGTCAACGCTGTACCCAGCGCTAATTTCCAAGGTGTTTGCATCTGCTCTTACTTTCAGAAGGGTCTCCCCGGTAGGGGAGCCGATGGAAGGTGTCCGGGTTGTACCGATGGACAAGGGGCCCGGATCCTGCTCCTGGTCAAGTGGTATCCGGCATATCAAAACAGCGATGAATGAACGCAAGGTTGATAGCGCGTGCATTCGGCAGGACGTTCCCCAGCGGAACAGACCGCCCCATCGGCCGGAGCCCCCGTGGCCCGGTCCGGTGATGCTGTCAGCAGTGGTTGATTTGGTGGCCGGAACCACATGTGCCGGCCATCACAAAAGGATACCGGCCGGTAGCTTTAGGGGAAGCTTCGGCCGGCGGTTCTTTTGGGGGATTTTTGCGAAGCCTAAAACCGGCTGCGGGCCGGTACGGTACATTTCCGGGCAGCTGCCGCGTTAAACGAAGGACCCCTGCCGGCCAGCGTGCTGGCGGACAGGGGTCCCAATCGCGGAAGGTAAGAGATTCGAACTCTTGGTACGGGGTTACCGCACACTAGTTTTCAAGACTAGCTCCTTCGGCCGCTCGGACAACCTTCCTCGACTAGTAGTGTTTCATAGGCACTTGCCTGCAACAAAACAGAGACCGGAAGGTGTCCGGTGCACACTGGTTGCAGCCAGTATTCAGTCAGAAACGGGAGTGTTCCATGAAAGCCGTCTACATATCCGAACCGGGCGGCCCGGAAGTACTGGAGATCCGCCAGGCGGACACCCCGGTACCCGGACCGGGGGAGGTGCTCATCGACGTCGTCGCCGCGGGCCTGAACCGTGCGGACGTCCAGCAGCGCAGGGGCTTTTACCCGCCGCCGCCAGGCGCTTCGGAGATCCCGGGCCTGGAAGTCTCCGGCCGGATAGCCGGTTTTGGCCCCGGCGTGAGCAAGCCGTTTTCACTCGGCGACAAGGTGGTGGCGCTGCTGGCAGGCGGCGGATACGCCCAGCAAGTGGCGGTGCGGGCGGAGCAGGTGCTGCGGGTGCCCGACGGCGTTGACCTGGTCACGGCTGCGTCCCTGCCGGAGGTTGCCGCCACGGTGTACTCCAACCTGGTGATGACCGCCCAGCTCCAGGCCGGCGAGACGGTTCTGATCCACGGCGCCACCGGCGGGATCGGCACCATGGCCATCCAGCTCGCCAAGGCGCTGGGAGCCAAGGTGGCCACCACGGCCGGAACGGACGAAAAGGTGGGAACCGCGAAAGCCTTCCTGGGCGCGGACATCGCCATCAACTACGCAGAAGAGGACTTCCCGTCGAGTCTCCGCGAGCAGAATGGCGGGCGGGGCGCTGACGTGATCCTTGACGTCGTTGGTGCCAAGTACCTGCCGCAGAACGTGGACGCGCTCGCGGACTACGGCCGGCTGGTGGTGATAGGCCTGCAGGGCGGCGCCAAAGGCGAGCTGGACCTGGGACAGTTGCTGAAGAAGCGCGCAGCGGTGGTGGCCACAGCCCTGCGGCCCCGGCCGGTGGAGGAAAAAGGCGCCATCATGAACGCCGTCCGCGACGCCGTCTGGCCCCTGGTCAGCGACGGCCGGATCCGGCCCCTCGTGGCCAAGACCTTCCCGCTGGAACAAGTGAAGGCCGCGCACGAGTATTTCGATTCGGGCGACCACGTGGGCAAGATCCTCCTGTTGATGTAGGCACCTGCTGTCCTAGTAGATACCGAGTATTGCCGGGCTCGTTCTTCTGCATTACGGTTAGTCCTATACGCGGTATGCACGGGCCTTGGGGGACCGTGCATACCGAGGCTTCCAAGTGCAAGGAGCAATGATGTCCATCCGCCATAGCCTC
This sequence comes from Pseudarthrobacter sp. Hb11, assembly GCF_059383655.1. Lineage (NCBI taxonomy): Bacteria > Bacillati > Actinomycetota > Actinomycetes > Micrococcales > Micrococcaceae > Pseudarthrobacter > Pseudarthrobacter sp. Hb11. The sequence continues at coordinate 46,978 of NZ_JBWZCM010000005.1, read as the reverse complement.
CTCGCCCTGCTGCAGGACCAGCCGCGCTACGGCTACCAGCTCCGGGTCGAGTTCGAGAACCGCACGGGAGCCACGTGGCCACTGAACATCGGGCAGGTGTACACCACGCTTGACCGGCTTGAACGTGACGGCCTGGTCACCAAAGACGGCGACGACGGTGACGGCCATGTGGTCTACAGCATTACCGGCGCAGGAAAGGCCGAGGTGGGAAATTGGTTTGCAGCCCCGGTAGAGCGGAACAATCCGCCACGCAACGAACTGGCCATCAAGCTGGCGCTCGCCGTCACCATCCCGGGCGTGGACGTGCAAGGCATCATCCAGGCGCAGCGGGTGGCCTCCATTCGTGCCCTGCAGGACTACACCAAGGCCCGCAGGGACACCGCCACCAGCCAGCGGTCTGGAGATACTGCCTGGCTGCTGGTCCTTGATTCCCTGATCTTCCAGACCGAAGCGGAGGTCCGCTGGCTGGATCTTTGTGAAGCGAGGATGGTCCAGCAGGCACAATCGGGCCCGGCACGTAAGGCATCCAGCGGGGTCACGGAAGAGTCCGCCCCGCTCAACGCGGACAGCCGCCGGTGAGCGTGCAGGGACCAGAGCAGGTCCTGGAACTTGCCGGGGTCAGCAAGACTTTCGGGGAGGGTGCGACGGCGGTGGCGGCCCTCCGCGACGTTGACCTCACCATCGGTGCAGGAGAGTTCGTTGCGGTCATGGGACCGTCCGGGTCCGGCAAGTCGTCGTTGCTGGCGCTTGCCGGGGGACTGGACCGTCCGACGTCGGGCGGCGTCTTTGTGGAGTCCACCCCGCTGGCGGGACTCGGGCTGAACGACCTCGCGCGCCTGCGCCGCCGTGCCGTCGGCTACGTCTTCCAGGACTTCAACCTGGTCCCCACCCTGACTGCGGCCGAGAACGTGGCGCTGCCGCTGGAACTGGACGGAACGGCGTCGAAAAAAGCCCACCGGCAGGCGCTGGATGCGCTGCGGCAGGTGGGAATCCCTGAACTGGCTGACCGGTTTATGGACCAGCTGTCCGGGGGCCAGCAGCAGCGCGTGGCCATAGCGCGTGCAGTGGTTGGACAGCGGCGTCTGATCCTTGCGGACGAGCCCACCGGAGCGCTTGATTCCACCACCGGCCATGGGGTTATGGAAGTGCTGCGGTCCCGCGCGGATGCAGGCGCCGCCGTGATGCTCGTCACCCACGAAGCCAGGCACGCAGCGTGGGCGGACCGCGTGGTGTTCCTTCGGGATGGCCGCATCGTGGACCAGGCGGCTGCACAGCATGATCCATCCGTGCTGCTGGCGCAGGCCGGGTTCTGATGCCGTTGGACCTCGCTCCGGCCACGGGCGGGCGCCGGAGCAGCTCCCGCGTTGCCCTGCGCATGGCCCGCCGGGATATCAACCGGCACAAGGGCCGCTCGTTGCTCATCATCCTGCTGATCATGCTGCCGGTAGCCGGGATGACCGGCGCGGCCACCCTGTACCAGAGCACGCAAAGAACGGCGGAAGAAGTCATCAGCTACGAGCTCGGGCAGACGCAGGCCCGGTTCACTGCCCTCCCGGTCCCCAACGCGGACTCCGTCCAGGACCCGTTGAACGACACCAGGGTGGCTTCCAGCACCGGGAACCATGATCCAAGCTTTGTCCCGGCAGATCCTGCGGAGCTGCTGCCGCCAGGTTACGAAGTCCTGCCGCAGCGGCTGGTGAACCTGACCACCCGGGTGGGCGCGGCTTTGGTGCCCCTGGAGGGCAGGGTGGTCGACGCCCTTCATCCCGCCTTTGCAGGAAAGTTCACCCTGCTTGACGGAAGAGCTCCCCGGTCTGCTGAGGAAGTTGTGGTGTCACCTGGCCTGCTGGAACGGTTCGGTCTGGGCTTTGGCGAGGAAATTACGACGTCGGCCGGTACTTTCGTTCCCGTGGGAACCGTGAGGGACGCCGGTGCATCGGACCGGAACTCCTTTCTTTTCCTCGCGCCGGAGCAGGTACCGGACTCCGCTCTGCAGCAGGAAGCCGAATTACCGCAGTCGGTGTCCTACTACCTGGTTGGTCCGGAACCGGTGGCCTGGTCCCAGATACGTGAAGCCAACCGCCAGGGGGTGGGTGTGCTGTCGCGCAGTGTGGTGCTCGATCCGCCGGCGCCGGACGAGCTCGGCATCGAAGGCGTCACGCCCCGCCAGCCGCCATCGGAGGCCTTGGCTTTTTACGCGGCAGCCGGTCTGATCGCCGCTTTGGCGTTGCTTGAGGTGGGTCTCCTGGCCGGGGCAGCCTTCGCAGTCGGGGCAAAGCGCCAAATGCGGGAGTTGGCGCTGCTCGCGGCCGCAGGGGCGGATGCCCCAACCGTGCGAATGGTAGTGACGGCAGGAGGACTATGGCTTGGCGGCATCGCCGTGCTGTCCGGCGGTGCCCTGGGCCTCCTCTCCGCAGCAGCTGTAGTCCATTGGGTCAGCCTTATGGGTTCCCCACGCTTTCCCGGCCTCCATCCTGACCTGCCGCTGACCCTGGTTTCCATGGCCCTGGGGCTGCTGTGCTGTGTCCTGGCGGCCTTGGCCCCGGCCAACCACGTTGCTCACCAGGGCGCCCTCGGAGCGCTCAAATCGGGAAGGGCGCCGGCCGGCAGCGGCAAGCGCTCCATCGTCGCTGGGGCAGCGCTGGTGCTGACCTCAGCGGGACTTCTGGCCGCCGGTTGGCTGGTCGGGCAGTCAGCCGGCGACCCGGACCGCAAAGCCGAGCAACTTCCGGTGGTGGCGGGGTTGCTGATCGCCGGCGCTGTACTCGCCGTCGTCGGACTTGTGCTCCTGGTGGGATGGATCATTACAGCGCTGACCGCATGGACGGGCTGGCTTCCGCTTGCCATGCGGCTGGCAGCGCGGGATTCGGCCAGGAACCGCGGCCGTACGGTGCCGGCCGTGGCAGCAGTCCTCGCGGCCGCAACCCTGGCAAGCGCCGCCTTGGTCCTCGCGGCCAGCCAGCAGGCCGGAATGCGCGAAAACCATTCCTGGAGCGCGCTGGAGTACCAGACCTACCTGCCGCTGTCGCTGGAACAGCCCCTCCTGCCCGACGGCAGCACCCAGCCTGCAGTCAGGGTTGAGGCAGCGGACCTGTCTTCCGCGGTGGAGGGTGCCCTCACCAGTGTTGCCTGGACAAAGGAGATCAGCGCGCCCGCGTACGTCCAAAACTGTGCTTCCGGCCCCGGCGCTGACGTCATCCGGCCAGCGCGGACGGCAACCTCAAACTGCCTGCAATATTCGCTTGCCACACCAGCGGGAAATGAATGTCCGATGACGCCGCAGCGGAGAGTGATCGATCGTGAGGACTGGAGGTGCAAGGGCTCCCTCGCCCAGTGGCCCGGCAGCTACCGTTCGGTTCTAGTGGGCGGTGCGGACGTCATCGCCGCGGTAATGGGCCGGGAAGCTGGACCTGAGGCGTTGGCGGTGCTGGATGCGGGCGGCATGGTGGTGACCAACCCTCTCTTCGTGCGCGACGGGAAGGCCGTGCTTCTGGCGCAGGATGTACGCACGCAAGCGCAAGACCCGGTTGACCCGTCCCACATGCACATGCACGAAACGGTCAGCAGCACCGCCCTGGCCGCCGTGGTTGTTGAACCAGCCGAAGCTGTTCCCTACTACGGGGTGGTCTCGCAGGAGACGGCCCACCGGCTGGGCATGCACCCTGGCCCCGCTGAACTCCTGGTCCAGCTCACCCGTCCTCCCTCCGCTGCCGAGATGGATGCGGCAGCAGGGGCCGCTGCCGCGGTGTACAAGCAGCCCGGCGCCGGGTTCTGGGTGGAACCCGGCATCCCGCAGGACAACGCGTTGTTGACGTGGTCAATTGTGGCCCTCAGCGCACTGATCACCTTCAGTGCAGCAGGCATTACCACCGGCCTGTCCCTTGCGGATGCCCGGGCGGACCATGCAACCCTCGCTGCAGTGGGCGCCTCACCTCGACTGCGGAAAGGACTGGCGGGTTCTCAGGCGCTGCTGACCTCAGGACTGGGGACCCTGCTCGGAGCTCTGGCCGGCACCGTGCCGGCCGTACTCATCGTCGCCGGCACGGAAATGGGCATCGCCCTTGATGTTCCCTGGCTGCACCTTCTGGCCCTCCTGGTCGCTGTCCCGCTGACGGGTGCCGTGCTGGCCTGGCTTTTCACGCGGGCCCGGCTGCCGGTATCCCGGCGCGTGGTGGGAATGTGAGCAATTACGTCACCAAATTGGGTCTTTTTGATTGTTCCCGGCGGGCTTACATTGGGGTTCAGGAGCCGCCCGGTCAGGGCGCCGGATCAGGAGGACTTTCCATGACAACGCACGTCGCCGACTGCAGCGTAACGAACTGTTCCTTTAACGACCACACCAACTGCAACGCCGCCGCCATCACGGTAGGAGGCGCAGAAAACCACGCAGCCTGCGCCACATTCATCGACACAGGCCTTCACGGTGGGCTGCCCAAGGTGCTGGCCGACGTCGGAGCATGCCAGCGTTCCGAATGCGTGCACAACGACCACCTGATGTGCAAGGCGCCGGAAGTGCACGTGGGCCCGGGAGCCGATAACGCCGACTGCCTCACCTACTCGCACGCCTGACAACCCGTTCCGCCGCGGGCGGGAAAGAGGGCCTCCGTCCGGAACACCGGATGGGGGCCCTCTTTGCTTGGAACCGTCCAAGGACGGGCCGCGCCGCCGGCTGCAACGGAAGCGTGTCGTTTGGCGCCGGGTGCAGGCCGTTCGGCGCAGGGCCTTTCCTTAAGCGGCCAAATCCAGCCCGGGCCGCACCCGTCGTTGGTAGGGTGCGTGTCAGCAGAAGCGGAAAAAATCTCAAGGAGGAGACATGGCCGAAACGCCTGATAGTCGACGGAACGCAGCCCTGGGAGAAGGATCGGTGGCCACCGATACTGTCCTCCCTCCTTCGGCGCTGGATGAAAAGGTCCGCGAGGCGGAAGAGAAAAAATGGACGCCGGGTAAGATCGCGCTCTGGGCGGCGATCGCCCTGCTGGGTGGCGTGGCATGGTTTATGCTCGCGATCATCCGCGGCGAGACGGTCAACGCCATCTGGTTCGTGTTCGCCTCGGTGTGCACCTATCTCATCGGCTACCGCTTTTATTCCAAGGTCATCGAGCGCTACATCACCAGGCCGGATGATCGCCGGGCCACCCCGGCGGAGTACAAGGCGGACGGCAAGGACTATGTCCGCACCGACCGTAACGTCCTGTTCGGCCACCATTTCGCTGCCATCGCAGGCGCCGGGCCGTTGGTGGGCCCGGTCATAGCGGCCCAGATGGGCTACCTGCCCGGCACTATCTGGATCATCATCGGCGTCGTCCTCGCCGGCGCGGTGCAGGACTACCTGGTCATGTTCTTCTCCATGCGGCGCGGCGGGCGCTCGCTGGGACAGATGGCCCGGGAGGAACTGGGGGTCATCGGCGGCACGGCAGCCCTGATCGCCACCCTGCTGATCATGGTCATCATCGTGGCAATCCTGGCACTGGTTGTGGTCAACGCACTGGGCGAAAGCCCCTGGGGCGTCTTCTCCGTCGGCATGACCATCCCCATTGCGCTGTTTATGGGCGTTTACCTGCGGTACCTGCGGCCGGGCAAAATCATGGAAGTTTCCCTGATCGGTTTTGTCCTGCTGATGGCGGCGATCATCGGCGGCGGCATTGTTGCTGAAACCGCGTGGGGCGCCGAGCTCTTTACCCTGGACAAGGTCACTATCGCCTGGGGCCTCATTGTTTACGGCTTCATCGCTGCCATCCTGCCGGTGTGGCTGCTCCTGGCACCGCGGGACTATCTGTCCACCTTTATGAAGATCGGCGTGATCGTGATGCTCGCGCTGGCCATCATTGTGGTCCGCCCCGAGATCACCGTCCCGGCCTTCAGCGAGTTCGCCAGCAGGGACAACGGCCCGGTGTTCCCGGGAGCCCTGTTCCCGTTCCTGTTCGTCACCATTGCCTGTGGCGCACTGTCCGGCTTCCACGCCCTGATCTCTTCCGGCACCACACCGAAACTGGTGGAAAAGGAACGGCAGACCCGCTTCATCGGCTACGGCGGAATGCTGATGGAATCGTTCGTGGCCATCATGGCCCTCGTTGCGGCCATCTCCATTGACCGCGGCCTCTATTTCGCTATGAATGCTCCGGCTGCCCTCACTGGGGGAACAGTGGAAACGGCCGCCACCTGGGTCAACAGCCTGGGCCTGGCCGGCGTCAACATCACCCCTGACTTCCTAGCCCAGACCGCCAGCAACGTGGGCGAGGAAAGCATCGTCTCGCGTACCGGCGGCGCCCCCACCCTCGCGGTCGGTCTGGCGCACATCATGCAGCAGTTCATCGGCGGCACCGCCATGATGGCGTTCTGGTACCACTTCGCCATCATGTTCGAGGCCCTCTTCATCCTCACGGCAGTGGATGCCGGCACCCGCGTGGCACGGTTCATGCTGCAGGACTCCATCGGCAACTTCGTTCCCAAGTTCAAGGAAGCCTCCTGGCGGCCCGGCGCCTGGCTTTGCACGGCCATCATGGTGGGTGCCTGGGGCGCGGTGCTGCTGATGGGCGTCACCGATCCGCTTGGTGGCATCAACACGCTGTTCCCGCTGTTCGGCATCGCCAACCAGCTGCTCGCCGCCATCGCCTTGTCCGTGTGCCTGGCCATTGTTGCCAAGCGCGGAACCTTCAAGTACCTGTGGATCGTGGCACTGCCTTTGGCGTTCGCAGCGGTGGTTACCATCACGGCGAGCTACCAGAAGATTTTCTCGCCCACTCCGGCTGTGGGGTACTTCGCCAACAATGCCGCCTTCAGCAAGGCCCTGGCGGAAGGGAAGACGGAGTTCGGCACAGCGAAATCCGTGGCAGCCATGGAAGCCGTGGTGCGCAACACCGCCATCCAGGGCTGGTTGTCGGTGATCTTCGTGGTGCTCAGCATCATTGTGATCGCGACGGCGGTGCTTGCCACCCTCAAGGCGTTCCGCAGCCGTGGGGACGCGACAGCTTCCAAGGGCAATGAAGACCCGTCGAGGCCGTCCCGCGTCTTCGCGCCGGCCGGGCTCATCCCCACTCCTGCCGAGAAGGAGCTGATGGCCGAGTGGGACAAGGTCCCCGCCGAATTGAGGTTCGAGAGGGCAGGCCACCACTGATGAGCTCCGGACTCGCCGCGGTTGCGCAGGGCTTCCGGGGGTTTGCCCGTTACTTTGGCGGTGTGCTCGGGGCGGACGCCTACGCGAAGTATCTGGAGCACCACCGGGCGGCGGGCCACAGCACGCCGCCACTGAGCGAGCGAGAGTTCTGGCGGGACCGGACCGACCGCCAGGACTCCAATCCCCAGGGACGGTGCTGCTGATTGAGCCGGCAGCGGACAAAGCGTCAGCGGGCTTCATGGAGTGAACCCGCGGCGGATCGCTCATGAGAGTATGAACGCATGAGCGATCCGAAAGACACTCAGGCACCTGAGGACCTCCCGGTAGAGGGCACCACCATCGACGGCAGCCAACCGGCACCTGCGCCGGCAGCCGCGGCCGACGGCGGCAAGCCCAAAGGCAGCAACCTGCAGGATTTGGTGGATGAACCAGCCAAGGTGATGCGGATCGGAACCATGATCAGGCAGCTGCTGGAGGAAGTGAAGTCCGCTCCGCTCGACGACGCGGCCCGGGAAAGGCTTGCCGAGATTCATGAGCGCTCCATCAAGGAACTGGAAGATGGGCTTGCGCCTGAGTTGGTGGAGGAACTGGACAGGATCAGCCTCCCTTTCCCGGACGAGGCCACACCTTCGGACGCTGAACTCCGCATAGCCCAAGCCCAGCTTGTGGGGTGGCTGGAGGGGCTGTTCCACGGCATCCAGACTGCCATTGCCGCCCAGCACGCCGCCCGCGAGCACGCCGCAGCGCAGCAGCAGCTCCGCCAGCTTCCTCCCGGCACTGTAATTGCGCCGGGTGTGGTGATCGGCGAAAACGGAGAGCCCCAGCGGGCGTCAGCCGGACCCCGGGCGGGTGCTCCGGCACGACCAGGCCAGCCTCTTGACCCGGACCACGGTCCGGGACAGTACCTCTAGGGTCGTTGGGCTTTTTCAGCGCCGCCAGGCAGGGGCGCAAGGACGACGCGGAACTGGGGAAGGGATTGTGGCGCCGGGCCCACGACCGCTTCCACCGGGGGCTGGACCGCTTCCACCAGGTCCTCGAAGGGGTTGAGGACGACCAGCTCTACGGGGAACTGGTGGACATTGCCAATGAGCTGGCCGCACTGCTGGACCGCGTCAGGGCAGTGTGTGTGCAAGCACAGCAGCGGTCACCCAGCGAGGGGCTGGACATCCCTGCGGCCCTCGCCGGTGTCCACCGCTCGCTGTCCAAGGCCGGCAATTCGCTCGCCACCACCGCAGAAGCAGCGGCCATGCTGCGGCTCGCCGTTGGGCCCGTCCCCGTGGGAGCTGCCTCGGTCCGGCGGCGCGCTGAGGCAGTCTTCCAGCAAGTGGCCGACGCCGAGAGGCAACTGCGGGAGGAAAGTCTTGGCTCCCGGCAGGAAGATATTCCCGGTTAAGCGTGTGGCATAGTCGGCGCCTGATCTTCCGGCGCGGGGCATCTCGTTTGGCAGGATAAGGGCATGACTCTTACACCGACACTGACTTTCAACGACGGAAACCAGATTCCCCAGCTTGGCTATGGCGTATGGCAGGTTGAGGACGGCGTGGCGGAAAAGGTTGTCCGCCAGGCCTTCGAAGCGGGCTACCGCCACATCGACACCGCCAAGATCTACGGCAATGAGGCGGGCGTAGGCCGGGCCATCGCCAGCTCGGGCCTGTCGCCAGAGCAGCTTTTCATCACCACCAAGCTGTGGAACGCAGACCAGGGCTACGAATCCACCCTTGCGGCTTTCGAAGAGTCCATGGACCGGCTGGGCCTCGAGACTCTTGACCTTTACCTGATCCACTGGATGACCCCCAAGCGGGACAAGTACGTGGACACCTGGAAGGCTCTGATCGAGCTGCAGAAGCGCGGCCGGGTCAAGTCGATCGGTGTTTCGAACTTCACTGTCGAGGGTCTGGAACGGATCATCGACGAAACGGGCGTGGTCCCGGCCATCCACCAGATCGAGCTCCACCCGTACTTCAGCCAGCGCGAACTGCGCGAGTTCGGTGCCTCGAAGGGGATTCTGACGCAGGCCTGGTCACCGCTGGGCCAGGGCGGCGAGCTCCTGGAGGACGCAACGGTGGCGTCCATCGCTGACAAGCACGGTGCCACGCCTGCCCAGGTAGTTATCGCCTGGCACCTCGCAATCGGCAACGTGGTTATCCCCAAGTCCGTCACCGAGTCCCGCATCCGCGAGAACTTCGCGGCGCTGGAGGTCTCCCTGGACTCGGACGACATCGAGGCCATCAACGCGCTGGACCGCAGCGCAAAGGGTGAAGGCCGCATCGGAGCCGATCCTGCAGTTGCCGATTTCGCCTAAGCTGAACCGCGCTCCCGTCTAAGTACTCCGGTCTAAGCACACTGCTCTCAGCAGGCCGTTGACCCGCGTTGCCTGGGTAATTCCCGTGCAACGCGGGTTACCGCTTTAAGCGAAGCGGTCCAGGATCAGCACGATCTGTGGCTGCCCCGACTTTTGCCGGCATCGATTCAGGCGGCGATACGGACCTGCGGGACCGGGACTGCGTCCACGACGGCCCAGCTGTCCTCGCCGGCGCAGTGCCGGCTGGCGAACCGCTCGGCCTCGGCAAGGGTGCCAAAGGTCTCGGCGCGGGCACGGCCGCAGTCGGCGTCGAAGTAGGTGACGTGAAATTCCTGTACGAATTGGTTTTCCATAAATCCAGTGTGCAACCGGGGTCTGACATTCCCCGGAATCAGCTCCGCGTGTTGCCCAGCCGGAGGACCCGTTCCTGTGCCAGCATCGCTGTCCGTTCGGCCTTGTCTGCGGCCCGCGCCGCCTGTTTTGCCTCGGCAGTGGTGCCCGCCAGCCCTTTGCGGGACTGTTCCAGCCGGTCCTCGGCCGCCTTGAGGCGGTTTCGCAGATCCGATGCTTCCTGGGTCAGCTCCGCGATTTTGCTCCGCAGTTCGTCTGCCTGGTCCTGCAGGTCCCGGGCAAGCCGGGCTGCCTCAGCTTCTGCAGCCTGCGCTTCGGCCAGCGCGGTTTTGGCTTTCTCCAGCGCGGGTGGTGACGTTGGCCGCGGTGTCTGCCGGACTGCCTCAAGCCGCGGCTTGTCCGGCTTGGTCCGGTCGGTGCCCGCCGCCGTCGTACTCTCCTTTTGATCTTTTCGCACCGGCGCCTTGGCCGGAGCGGGAGCCGCCCGGGCTGCGGGCAGGGCGGCCGGGACTGCCACGGAGCCTTCAAGCTCCACGGCGTTCACGCCGTCCGCCGACAGTGTCTTCAAGAGCCGTCCGCTCTGGACAGCAGCAGCTGCGCCCTCATCCGCGGTCAGGGCTCGAAGCGTCTCCTCAACGTCGGTGGCCATCGCATCGCTGATGGCCCGGCCGTGCTGCTGAGCTACTGAGCGGGCCGTATCGACGGCGGCGGCCAGCATGGTCCGCCGCTCGCGTCCCAGCCCGCGAAGGGCCGCGGCATCCAGCGACGCCTGCGCCTCGCGCATCCTGCCGCCGAGATCCGCCAGTTCGGTAAGGGCTTCCGGCTGGTGCACGGCCAGCATGTTGACGGCCCAGGCGGCAACAGACGGCTTTGGCAGCGTGCGCACCGCTGCTCCGAGTTCCTTGTCCGAACCGGCAGCTTCCTTCGCTGCGGCGGCACGGGCCGCCACAAAGTCTTCCATCGGCTTGGCGTAGAGCTCGTTGGCAATCTCCGCCAGGGACTCGTCTTCCATGAACGCCATCATAGGTGCCGGCGTCGGCGCAGAAGGATACTCCTACGGCCCGCGGTTCCCGCTACTTATCGTGTTGCCGGCGAACCATTTCGGTTATCCAGCTGGGCGCATAGGGCGAGGTGCAGCCCGGGGGAGTTGGGTAGTCCTTGAGCACTTCCAGGCGTTCACCAATGCTGACGGCCCGGTCCCGGTGCTCCGCGTGCCCGATTCCGATTTGTGCCAGGCAAGTGTTCATCGCCCACTGCAGACGGCCCGGCGCGCCCTTCATCTCCGACTCAATGATGTCCAGCAGTCCGGCGAGGTCGAGGCCTTCGGGCTGCTTCATTACACGCTCGCTGGTCAGCGCCCAGCCTGCACTCGCTGCCACCGGATCGGGATCGGCGGACCAGGCCAGGCGCAGCTCTTCTGCGTGGGGATTCTTTTTTACCACGTAGTTCACGAGCCAGTCGTGCACTTTGGGGGTGCGGGCCTCGCGCAACATGGTGTCCAACTCGTCACGCCCGAACACCTTCGGACGGCAGACCAGGAGGGACAGCAGCCTCGCCGCGGTGTCGCCGGTCTCCCAGAGCTCGCGGGCGAGTTCCGGCTGTGTCTTCAGGCGCTTGGCAACGGCCCGCAGCTTGCCGAGGTTCACCCCGTGGTCGTCACCGTGTTTTTCGTTTACCTCACGTGCCCGCGGTTCCTCCAGCGCAGCGAGCTCCGCCATCAGCCCGGCCACGCTCGTCCCGGTCAATGCACTCCCGGCCATCGCGGTCTCCTCTCCGTCGCACACGAAGTTCAGCCTACGACGAAGCGGGCACTCCGCACGCGCATGCTGCCACCGGCTCGGGCCGGGCGCAGCTAAAGGCGACGCACCAGCCAGCTGGCGACCCACCGCGTGTCGTGCCCGCCGCCGTCGTCCCACTCCACCAACACGTGCGTGACGGTGTAGGCAATGGCGAGCCCGATGATGGAACCCACCTTCACCAGGGCGGGCCGGAGCATCAGGACCGGCCTGCCGGGTGCTTGCTGCAGGGCGTCCTCGCGAACGGCTGCTTGGGCCACACGGCCGAGCAGCTGCTGGGGGAGCGTTTCCAGTAGCGAGCGCTTTTCGGCTGATTCGGGGGACAGCGGCATGGGAAGTCCTGGAATATTGGAACCTGTGCACCAGTACCGTCTTCTTAGGCTGGAAGCACGCCACAAGGAAAACCGAATGGCCGGCAGCAGCCGTAGCCGGCGTGCTGCCGTATCAACAAGACTAGAAGCCAATTCCTTGCCATGCATGCGTAGGAAGTACTCGACTCTCGGACGGGTCAACTACTTGCCGGTGGATGGTTCCTGTAAGAACTGCCCGTCCTAGTCCTTGATGAGGTCGAAGTCCAGGTCCAGGTCCTCCGGGGACAAGAGCTTCCTCCAGGTGGTCGCTACCCGGGCGGAGGGCAGCTGCACCGCTATTGGCATTCGGTCTGCGGCGATCAGCTGACTCAGATCCAAGCTTGTCAGTGCGGCGATGTCCCTGATGGGTACCTGGAAAGTCCGGAACGGGCCCAACGGCGGAGCCTCGTCCACCGCCTTTGGCAGGGTGACGTCCGGCAGTTCGCCCAACTGGGCGGTCTGGTCCACTACGTAGCCCGTGGCTGCCAGCTCCCCGTCCTGCAGGAAGGCAGCGACTTTGAAGAACAGCAGAGGGATATCCACGCCCCGGTACACCGGATCGTTCTCACCGAAGACGGGTCCGGTAAAGACGATGAGCCGGCGCCCGTAGTCGGCGGCATTGTCGAGCAGGTAGGACTCGAGGCCGAGCCACAGGTCCAGGCCTTGGTTGAATTTTGCTGCCTGTGGAGCAGCGTTTGTGTAATGGAAGGTGTCCTGATTGGCCTGGGCTGCCTCCGCTCGGGAATCGCCCCAGACAGCGGAGGCACGGCGCACCAGGTGACCGCGATCGATATCGTTGCGTGCGTAGAGCCGCTCCCCGGTCTGCTGGTCTTCAGCCAGTCTGGGGTCCAGACGCCACTGGATTCCGGACCTGTCCAGGTCCATCAACTTCTCGCCATTGATACCTAGAGCAGTTATGGCGGCCAGACGCTTGTCGAGCCGCATAAGCACTGAGAAGTGTGTGTAGGGCAGCAGTACTGTCTCAGGACCTGCGAGGGCCGGTATCGGAACTGGAAGCCCCAGGAACCCGTCGTCGAACCCGGACCGGCCGGACAGATCATGTGCCGCAGCAGAATTTGATGACAACCACACTTCATTCATGGCCCGGACACTAGCAGCAGGAAATGACAATCGCATGAAAAGCGGTCTTTCGGCGGCTTGGACTGCGGGCTGAGGACCTGGTGTCATCCTGGTTCCAAGATGTGACCGAAAGGCAACCTTCACCTCCGCCTGCCGGTGTCATGCTGGGCCAATGAAGAGATTGTCAGTCCCGTTACTCCTGATCCTTGCGATCTCGACAGCAGGTTGCGCTACGCCCGGCGTGTGTCCTGCCATCGGCTGGAGCAACTCTGCCACCGTTGTCCTCGACGGGCCAGTGGACGGCGTGGCCAAGGTCCAGTTCTGCCCGGACGGGATCTGCTCCGTTACGCCACAACCAAGCACGGCACCCAAAAGTACCATCGCTCCCGGCCTCCCCGCCCTCCCTGGCCAGGCCGAGACCGCTGCCCCCGCGACGCCGGGACAGCCCGTCGGGGACCCGGACTACAGCCCGTACTTCGGCAGAAAAATCGATGACCGCACCTGGCAGTTCAGTACGCCCATGAATGCCCCCAAAAGAGCCACCGTCAGGGCAACGGCGGCAAGTGGTGAGGTACTCGCCGAACGCGAGGTGGACCTGACCTGGACCCGGGTCGGAGGGAGCGAACAATGCGGCGGCCCCTCCACGGCAGGGCCCATCACGCTGGCGCTTTAGTCGGCCCTGCCTGGTTGGTGGACGAGGGCCTTGGCATTTTCGGTAGTTACGTTGGAACGGTAGGTCCGCCGCACAAGGTTTTTCCAAACTGCGGCCTCGCCATTCGGAGGCAAGTCCACAGGCTGTTCAAAGGTTCCGAGGTTAGGGTCTGTGCATGGCAACCAGGAGTGCTAAGCCGGTAACGAGACGTAGGTTTATTGCAGCCACGCTCGGCGCTGGCGCCGTCGGACTCGGTGCTGTTGCCGTTAGCGCTGGATGCAGAAGCAACCCGCTCGGCGGCGCGCGCCCGCAGGTCGTGGAGCCGGCATCCCCGGAGCTGAGCTGGGTCTCCGACGCCCGTGTGGCGGGGTTCGAGAGCTTTGAGGATGATCCGGACGTCGACGCGCGGCTCGATGCGCTCGCGGCCTCGCACGTGAGCGTGGTGGTGGTCGATACGGACCTTTCCTTCTATATGAGCGAGGGGCTTTTCGAGGAGAGCGCGATCTACATTGACGCGTTGGCGCGGAAATGCCACGAGCGCGGTATGAAGGCGGTGGTGTATTGCTCGATGCTGGAGGCGCTCAGCAGGAACGCGGTGAGCGGGCAAGGCACCATGGGGAAGGATCACCCGGACTGGGTGCAGCGCGGCATGGATGGCCAGGCGAACGTGTTTGTTGGCGGGGGCCGGGTGTTTTGGGTGCCGGAGGGGACCGAGAGTGCCTGGCTCTGCCCCACGTCCGGGTACCGCGATTACTTTATTAACCGGGTGAAGCGGCTGGCGCAGACGGCGTTGGATGGCTTGTGGGGTGATGTTCCGCTGCTCTCGGACATCGTGGGCGTGTGGCCGTGCACGAACGAGACCTGCGCGGCCAAGTTCCGTGCCGAGACCGGGCTGGCACAACCCGCCCGGGTGGACTGGGACGACCCGGTGTTCCGCCGCTGGGTGGCGTGGCGGCACGGGATCATCCACGAGTTCGAGCAGGCGGTGCTTGCCGGGGCCCGCACGGTACGGCCCGACTTCGAGCTGATCGTCGAGACCGGCACCATGGATTACAGCAACGGCACGGTGCAGGGCCTGGACGCCGCCAGCCGTGACGACGGGGACGTGCTCCGTGCGTGGGAAGTGAGCTGCGTCAGCGACGAGACCGGCATGCGTGAGGCATCGGCGGATGACTGGATCTCGATGGCGATCATGATGCGGCACGGACGCGGCTGTGCGGGCAAGAACCCAAGCTGGGCGATCTCCTACGGCCGGCAGGCCGACGACGCCGAGCGGGTCATGGTGCTGGCCATAGCCGGCGGCCAGCGGCCGTACGAGAGCCAGATCCCGCTCCTGAGCCGCACCGTGGGTGATGCCTGGCGCGGCAGGATGTATGGCTGGCTCAAGGACAACAACGACATCTGGGCCGGCGGGAGCGCCAACCCGGTGGCGGTGGTCTTCTCCAGCGCGAGCCGGGATTATGTCGACAGGAACTCCGGTGTGGGGCTCTACACCAGCACCAACGCCGCTGATGAGCTCTGGTGGACCACCAGGCAGAGGGATTCGGCGGTGTCCCTGCCCTACGTCGGCGAGTACCGCGGCATCTGCAAAGCCCTCATCCACGCGCACGCCCCGTACGACGTGGTCACCGCACCGCACTTGTCGGCCGCACGGCTCGCGCCCTACCCGGTGGTGGTGGCGCCGCGGCCGGCGGCACTCTCGGATCAGGAGATCGCCGGGCTGAAGAGCTACGTCGAGGCCGGCGGCACGCTGGTGGTCACCGCCGGTACCGATGCCGGCGCCTTTGATGAGAACGGCGCGCAGCGCCCGCAGCCGGCGCTGCTGCGCGCGTTCGGCATCAGCCCGGGCCCCGACTGGTCGCGCACGTCCTACCGCGACGGCGCGGTGATACTGGTGACCGGGCAGGTGGGGCAGCACTACTACGAAAGCGACGATGCCGCAGTGACAACCGCCCTGGCGGGGATCATGGAGGGAACCGGGCGCACCATCGTGACCGACGCGCCGGCCGAGGTCGTCATCGACCTGCGGCAGCGCACCGAGCACCGCCTGGACGTGCTCTTCGCCAACATGGACGGCCTCGATACCGGCGGGTTCAATCCGCAGAGCGCAAACTTCCAGGTGGCCATACCCTGCGGCGGGAAGACACCCCGGCGGGTGACCGTCACCCAGCCAGGAGACACGGGCCCCGCGGAGACACCTTTCACCCACAAAGATGGCCGAGCCGTCTTCGACGTGACCGTAAACGCCCTCTTGTTGGCGCGTATCGCAGTCACTTAGTGCGCGAGCCGGCCTCGTCGTGGGCGGGGCTCTCACTGCTCGTGACCAAAACCCGGGTGCCCATTAACCAGCGAAAAACCCCGCGTCATCGTCGAAATCAACGACAACACGGGGTTTATCCCGAGCTTCCTATCAGAATCGAACTGATGACCTTTTCATTACGAGTGAAACGCTCTACCGACTGAGCTAAGGAAGCACCGCATGCTTGCCCGGAAGAACCGGGCGCCTCATGCAAGAGTCAACTGTAATAGAGTCCCCGCGCCCGGGTCAAAATGGGCGGGACGAAAGGGCTGAGGCCTTCAGCACACCGTGTTATCGGCGGGAACCTGGCCGCTGACAAGGTAGCTGTCCACGGGGTCCTCGATGCAGCTGTTGGACCGGCCGTAGGCGGTGTGGCCTTCACCTTCCCAGGTCAGCAGTGTGGCGTTGCCCAGCTGCTTGCGGAGTGAAGCGGCCCACTCGACAGGTGTTGCAGGGTCGCCTGTGGTGCCGATAACCACGATGGGCGAGTCTCCCGTGTACTCAACGGGCGCGGGCGTGCGGGTGTTCTTGTACGGCCAGTCGGCGCAGTTGGTGCCGCCGTAGGCAAAGAAATACCCGAACGTGGGCGAGTCCTGCATGAGGCGCTGCTGTTCGGCCCGCATGGCTGCGGTATCGGAGTCCATCGGGTAGTCCAGGCAGTTGATGGCGTTGAACGCGAACGTGGAGTTGGACGTATACGTCCCGTTGGCAGCGCGGTCGGCACCAAGATCGGCCAGCCGAAGCATAAGGCTCACGTCTCCGGTCATCGCCGCTTCAAGGGCCTGGGTCAGGGCCGGCCAGCTCTGATCGTTGTACAGCGGGGTTATCAGGCCGCTGACGAACATCGTGGCGTTGACCACCCGCCCGTCCTTGGCAGTGCGGGGCGTCTGCTCGACGGCGGCGATGAGGTCGCGGAGCTGCTGAACTCCTGAATCAACTGTTCCGCTGAGCGGGCAGCCGTCCTGCTCCAGGCAGCTGGCAACATATGCCCGGATGGCCTTTTCGAAGGCTCGGGCCTGCCCCCGGGTCAGCTCCTCGTTGCTGATGGACGGATCGAGGGCACCGTCAAGCACCATGCGCCCCACGTTGTCCGGGAACAGCGAAGCATAGGTGGAGCCCAGGAACGTGCCGTAGGAGTACCCGAGGTAGTTGAGCTTTGTGTCATTGACCACTGCGCGGAGGATGTCCAGGTCCTTCGCCGAGCTCACCGTATCGATGTGCGCCAGCACCGGGCCGGTCTGCTCGGCACACTGGGCTGCGATCGCCTTGTTGTCCGCGCGGGCTGCTTCCAGCCCGGCGTCGATGTCCAGGTCGTATATTTTGGCCCGGGCGGCGTCACGCTCGGCGTCCGTCATGCAGGTCACGGGGGCGGAGCGCTTAACGCCCCGGGGATCGAAGCCCACCAGGTCGTACGCGTCGCGCACTGGCTGGGAAAAGTGTGTCCCGGAGGCGTCCTTGACGAAGTCATACCCGGACGCACCGGGCCCTCCCGGGTTCACCAGCAGGCTGCCCGTTTTGTTGCCCGTACTCGGTGCCCTCAGCGCGGCAAGTTCGATGGTGTCACCCTCGGGCTTGTCGTAGTCCATCGGCACCTTCACCTTGGCGCACTGGAACTCGCTTTCGCAGGATTCCCACACCACTTCCTGCGAGTAGAACTGCTCCAGCCCGGACGGAGCGGACGCCACGATCGAGGGATCAGCCTTGGCAGTGGATGCCTCCTGGCTACGGTTGCCGCCGTCGATGAGGGTGCAGGAGGCCAGAACCATGGCAAGCGCCATGGCCCCGGCGGCACGCATTCCAATCACCCAGGATTGGGGGCGCGCGGGCAGGGGGCGGGCAGTCATCGGGTCTCCTTGGAGGGGGCTAGATCAGGCTGGCTGCCATGGACTCAATGGTCAACAGCGGGGCTACGTTGGTGGTGGTAATGCGTTCGCGGGCTTTGTTGATGGCGTCCATGCGGGCGAGAGTGGCTTCTGGAGTGGAGCGGCTGGCGAACTCCTCCAATTCACTCCTCAGCTCAACGTTCACGAGCTCCACAGCATTCCCGAGCTGGATAATCAGCACATCCCGGTAGAAGGACAGCAGGTCGGTGAGCGTCCGGTCCAGGGAATCGGTGATGGACCGCTTGGCCCGCCGCTTTTGGTCGTCCTCAAGCTGCTTCACCTGGCTCCGCATGGCCGGAGGGAGGGTTCCGGACTCCGGCGCTCCGAGGGTTGCCAGCAGGGCAGCCTTCTCGGCGGCGTCGCGTTCCTCGTTGGAGCTGTTGGCCTCGGCGGTGGCGATCTTGACCAGCTTCTCTGCCATCATCACGGCGGCGGTAACGCCCCGCAGGCCCAAGGGGAACCTCACGGTTTCCAGACGACGTTCCCGGGCGGCAGGATCCCGGGCAAGCCGCCGGGCAATACCCACATGGCTTTGTGCCGCCCGGGCCGCGCGCTCCGCCAGCGCCGGCTCCACGCCGTCGCGCTTAACCAGCAGGGCAGCCACATCGGAGGCGGGCGGCAGCCGCAAAGCCACACTTCGGCAACGCGACCGGATGGTCACCAGCACGTCAGCCGGGGACGGTGCGCACAGCATCCACACAGTGCGGGGAGTGGGCTCCTCAATGGCTTTGAGCAGAACGTTGGTGGTGCGCTCGGCCATCCGGTCTGCATCCTCCACCACGATGATCCGCCAGCGGCCGGAGGACGGCCGGTTGCCCGCCGTGGCCACCAGGTCACGCGCTTCGTCAATGGTGATGGTGACTTTTTCGGTACGGACGAAGGTGACGTCGGAGTGGGTCTCCCCGAGGATCGTCAGGCAGGCCGGGCACTGCCCGCAGCCGCGCCGGTTGACGTCCTCCTGGTCGCAGTTCAACGCCGCGGCGAACGCCTTGGCGGCATTTGACCGGCCGGACCCCGGCGGCCCGGTGAACAGCCACGCGTGCGTCAGGCTTTCACCGGTGGCCGCTTGGCGCAGTTGTTCGACGACGGCGGCCTGGCCCTGCAGGTCGTCCCAGACCGTCATGCGCCACCCTCCGCGGCCGCCAACAGTGCGTCAACGCGCTGGAGGATCTGTGCGGCAAGGTCACTCACGGGAAGATGGGCGGGCAGCACAAGGTAGGAACCGGCGCGGCTTGCGGCCAGCTCCAGGAAGGCGTTCCGGATCCTCAGGTGGAATTCATCCGCCTCTGATTCGAGCCGGTCCTCCGCGGCGTCACCGGCGGTCCGGCGCCGGCGGCCCACTGCCGGGTCGACGTCCAGCAGCACCGTAAGGTGGGGCTCCAGGCCCGAGGTGGCCCACGCATTGATTGACCGGACGGCGTCCTTACCGAGGTCCCGCCCGGCTCCCTGGTAGGCAACGGAAGAGTCGATATAACGGTCCGTCAAAACGATCTCGCCGCGCTCCAGCGCCGGCCGAATGACCTGGCTGGCGTGGGCGGCCCTGGAAGCCGCGAAGATGAGGGCCTCGGTATGGGCGTCGATGTGGCCATGGCCGTGGTCAAGGACCAGGGACCGAAGCTTCTCCCCGATGGGGGTTCCGCCGGGCTCCCTGGTCTTCAGGACGGTGAGGCCGCGGGATTCAAGGGCATCTGCAAGCCGGGCTGCCTGGGTGGATTTGCCGGCACCATCCCCGCCCTCAAACGCGATGAAAAGGCCCGCCCGTTGTTTGCTCACCGGTTAAGCCTACCCATCGCGCGCGGCAATGGCAGACTGCCGCAGGGAGTATGTGGACAGTACCGGCGGGCGGGTAACGGCTTTCCGGGGTGCCCGCACCGGACAGTAGGCTTTCCTGCATGAGTCTTTCCGAACAGCAGGCGGCTTCCCTGGCAGCCGAGACGATAGTGGTGGCCGCCGGGCGTCCCCCGCGGGAAAGGGACCAGCCGGTCAACCCTCCCATCGTCCTGTCCTCCACGTTCTTCGGCATTGGTGCCCTTGCTGATGGGGACCGCGGCTACGGCAGGTACTCCAACCCCACCTGGGATCCCTTCGAGGAAGCGCTGGGCCAGCTCGAGGGATCGGAACTGCCCGGCCTCCTGTATGCCTCGGGCCTCGCGGCCGTCAGTTCCGCCCTGTCGCTCATTCCCGCCGGGGGAGTGCTGGTCATGCCAACGCTCTGCTATTCCGGTTCCCTGGTGATGGCCGCCGAGCTTGCCCAAAAGGGTTTTATCGCACTTCGAACCGTTGATGTCGCGGATACCGAAGCAGTCAAGGAAGCGCTGGCGCCCAGCGGCCCGGCCGGGAAGGCCGCGGCCATGCTGTGGCTTGAGAGTCCCACAAACCCCATGCTCAGCATCGCCGACATTCCGGCTCTTACTGCGGCAGCGCATGCTGCCGGGGCCATCGTCGTCACGGACAACACCTTCTCCACCCCCTTGGTGCAGCAGCCCCTGGGCCTGGGCTCCGACGTCGTCCTGCATTCGGTGACCAAGTACCTGGCGGGCCATTCCGACGTCGTCCTGGGCGCCCTGGTGACGTCCAACCCGGATATCCGTTCCGTGCTGCTTCATCACCGGACCATCCATGGCGGCATCGCCGGCCCCTTCGAATCCTGGCTGGCCCTGCGCGGACTGCGGACGCTGGCGCTGCGCATCGAACGGTCCCAGGCTACGGCCATGGTCCTGGCGGAGCGGATTGCAGCGCATCCCCGGATCGAATCGCTCCGGTTCCCGGGCCTTCCCGCGGATCCTGGCCACGAACGGGCTAAAGCGCAAATGAAAGGCTTCGGTTCGATCGTCTGCTTCCAGGTAGCGGCCGTGGGCGGGATGAGCGGAGCTGACGCTGCGGACGCGGTGGTCCGCGCGGTGAACCTCTGGCTGCCCGCTACATCGCTGGGCGGGGTTGAGTCCCTCATCGAACGCCGGCGCCGGCACGCCGCAGAGCCAACAGATGTTCCTGAGAACCTGGTCCGCCTCAGCGTGGGCATCGAAAATGTTGAGGACCTCTGGGCAGATTTGAAGCAGGCGCTGGACGCGCTGGGCGGCTAGGCTGGGCTTGTGGACGGTGAACTCATTATTCGGCCTGTAGAGCAGGCAGTGTTCTTTATTCTTGCCCTCGTGGCACTCGGACTTGAACTGTGGGCCGTAGTGGACTGCGCCCGGCACCGCGCCAATGCGTTCGAGGCCACCGGGAAAAGGACCAAGACCTTTTGGATGGCCCTGACAGGGGGAGCCGCCCTCGTCGGCGTTATCTCATTCCTTGGCAGCGGCGGCTTTTTCGGCACGCTCGGCCTGTTCGGGCTCGCGGCGGTCGTCGCGGCGTCCGTCTACCTGGCAGACGTGCGACCGGCCGTGAAGGATGCCGGCCGTGGCGGCAGCCGCAACACGGGGCCCTACGGACCCTGGTGATCCCACCGGCACCCTAGGCTCGCAAGCTCGCCCGGGGAACCCTGCCGGCGTGGGGCCCATCACCGTCTGCTTAGGCTCGCAAGCTCGCCCGGGGCACCCTGCCGGCGTGGGCCCCTCAACCCGTTGGAGTTAGTTCCGCGGGGCCACTGCTTCCCAGCCCACCGTCAGCTCGCCCAGCCGCCATCTGGCCGGTCCGTCCTGAACAGGCCAACCGGCGTCGCGCAGGCTTCGGCACATGCCCTGCCAGCGCTGCCGGTTCCCAAAGGACGCCAGGGGAGCGGCTTCCAGCCAGGCCTGGTCCATCGCCTGCATCAGGGCGTGTACCCGTTCGCCGGGGAGGTTGCGGTGGATCAGCGCTTTTGGCAGCCGTTCGGCAACCTCGGAGGGCAGGTCAAAACTGCCGAACCGGACAGACATACTGAGCGAGAGCGGCCGTTCCGCATCCAGCGCCACCCACGTCACCCGCCGACCGATCTCGTCGCAGGTCCCGTCGATGAACAGGCCATCGTCGGACAGGCGGTCCTGCACCAGCCGCCAAATTCCGGCCACATCCGCTTTCTCATACTGGCGCAGGACGTTGAACGCACGCACCAGCACGGGCCGCCCGGAAACGGGAATTTCGAAGCCGCCCACATGGAAGCTCAAGCCGGGCCGCTGCAGCGGCAGTGCGGCGAGGACCCGGTCCGGTTCAATCTCGATTCCGCGCACCTGGACGTCCGGACGCAGGGCGGACAGCCTCTCGAAGAGTTCGACGGCGGTGGCAGGGGTGGCGCCGTAGCCCAGATCCACCACCAGGGGGTTTTCAGCAGACCGGAGCCGCCAGGCCTGGGGGCCCGTTAGCCAGCGGTCAACGCGCCGCATGCGGTTGGGATTGGTGGTACCGCGGGTGACGTTGCCTACCGGCCTGCCTTGCCTGCCGGCCGGGTTCCTGCCGGCGGGGTTTTTGCCGGATATCTGCGGGGCGGCCACCCGTTCAGCTTTTTGCACCACCGCCCCACCTTATCCTTGCCGCAGCCCCCGCCGCAGGGCACGCTTTGTAACGCTGGGCGGGCGGCAGCGGCGCTCGGCTAGGATGAAAATCATGACTTACAAGCTGATTCTGCTGCGCCACGGCCACAGCGAATGGAACGCCAAGAACCTGTTCACCGGATGGGTGGACGTAGACCTCAACGACCAGGGCCGCACGGAAGCAGCACGGGGCGGGGAGCTCCTGGTTGAGAACAATGTTCTCCCGGACATCCTCTACACCTCCCTGCTGAAGCGGGCCATCAACACCGCAAACATCTCCCTGGACAAGGCCGACCGCGGCTGGATCCCCGTCAAGCGCGACTGGCGCCTGAACGAACGCCACTACGGCGCGCTGCAGGGCAAGGACAAAGCCCAGACCCTTGCCGAATACGGCGAAGAGCAGTTCATGGAATGGCGCCGTTCCTACGACACCCCGCCGCCGCCCCTGGACGACGACTCCGAGTTCTCCCAGGCGCACGACCCCCGCTACGCCGACCTGGGCGACGCCCTGCCGCGCACCGAGTGCCTGAAGGATGTCCTGGTCCGCCTGCTGCCGTACTGGGAGTCGGACATCAAGGCAGACCTGAAGTCAGGCAAGACCGTCCTGGTCACGGCCCATGGCAACTCCCTGCGCGCACTGGTCAAGCACCTGGACGGCATCAGCGATGAAGCAATCGCCGGCCTGAACATCCCCACGGGTATCCCGCTGGTCTACGACCTGGATGAGGATTTCCAGCCGGTAAAGCCGGGCGGCACCTACCTGGATCCCGATGCAGCTGCCGAGGCCATCCTCGCCGTGGCCAACCAGGGCAAGAAATAAGCCACAAAAACGTACGACGGAGGGCCGGTCATTTTCGGCGACCGCCCCGCCGTCGCTTGTTCAAAAGGTCAGCTGTTAGCTGTGCTCGATGCCGGTCGGGTGCCAGGCTCCGGTGACCAGGTAGGTGACCTTCTGCGCCACCGAGACGCCATGGTCCGCGAAGCGCTCGAAGTACCGGCTGGCCAGGGCAACGTCCACAGTGGTGGCGGGCGACTCAGCCCACTCGGGGGCGGCGATGGCCTTGAACACGCTGAGGTGGAGATCGTTGATGGCCGTGTTTGCTTTCAGGATGTCCCGCGCCACCTCAAGGTCGCGCGTTTCCAGCAGCACGGTGAGCTTGTCTGCGATCTCCTGGTCCAGCTCCGCCATGTTCTTGAACGTTCCAGTCATGGATTCCGGAATGACGGTGGAGGGGAATCGGAGGCGGGCCAGCTGGGCGAGGTGCCGGGCAAGGTCGCCCATCCGCTCCAGCGAGGCGCTCATCCGCAGGGACCCCACGATCATCCGCAGGTCGCTGGCAACCGGACCCTGCAGCGCCAGGATGTCGATGGCCCGCTCGTCCAGGCTGTTCTGCAGGAAATCGATGCGGGCATCCGCGGCGATGACGTCCTGGGCGAGGTCGACGTCCGCCACCTGGAAGGAGGTGGTGGCCTTGTCCATGGCTTCGCTGACCAGGCGGGAGATCTCCACCAGCTGGTCACCGACCTGGGTGAGCTCTTCCTGAAAAACCTTGCGCACTGAGGCGTCCTTTCCTTGGAACTCCGTCCCGCCCGCTCCAGGGCAGCCGGAATTCGTGTCGCCGTTCGGCAGTCCAACTCGTTACTCTGCCAGTATGCGGTAAACGGTTAGGCCCTTGAAGATGAACGTTAGTTGAACCGTCGGTGCAGCGGTCCTGGACGCGCCGACGGCCACCTGCCAGCACATAAGGTGGAGCTGTGGATCCTATGCTCATCGGTCTGGTCGCCGGCCTTATCGGCCTGGCGCTCGGCACGTTCGGCGTGCTGGCCTTCAGGGTGAGCGAGAAGCAGCGGCACCTGCTGGACGTTGACGCCGATGAAATCGCCCTGCCCACCGGCGCCGCCGAGGTGCTGGCCGTCGTCGGACGTGCCTTTGTGGTGGTGGACGCTGTGGACGGCGTGGTCCGCGCCAGCCCTGCTGCCTACGCCTATGGCCTCGTGCGCGGGCACACTGTGGTCCACAAGGAACTCTTGGACATGACGGCAGGAGTCCGGCGCGACGGCGTCATCCTGGAGAAGCAGCTGGAGCTTCCGCGCGGCCCCCTGGGACAGGGCACCATCATCGTCCAGGTGCGGGCGGCCATGCTCGGGGAGGAATACATTCTCCTGCTCGCGGACGACCGCACGGAGATCACGCGAACGGAAGAGATCCGGAACGACTTTGTCGCCAACGTCTCCCACGAACTCAAAACCCCCGTCGGTGCCATCTCCCTGCTCGCCGAAGCCCTGGAGTCCTCGGCCGACGACGAACAGGCAGTGCGCCGCTTCGCCAAACGCATGCACAAGGAATCCGGGCGCCTGGCCGCCCTGGTGCAGGACATCATCGAACTCTCCCGGCTGCAGGGCGCAAGCGTCGCGCAGGAAGGCCGCCCCGTCGACGTCAACGCGGTCATTGCCGAGGCCGTGGACCGGTCCCAACTTCCGGCCGAGAGTAAGAACATCCGCATAGTGATGGGCGGCCGGACAGAGGGCAAGGTCTTCGGTGACCAGGACCTCCTGGTCACCGCACTGCGGAATCTGATCGACAACGCCATTCGCTACTCGCCCCCCAATACCAGAGTGGGCATCGGCGTCCGCTCCCGGGAAGGCCTGGTGTCCATCTCCGTGACAGACCAGGGTGAGGGGCTCAGTCCCGAGGACCAGGAGCGCGTCTTCGAGCGCTTCTACCGTGTGGACTCGGCCCGGTCCCGCCACACCGGCGGCACCGGCCTGGGACTGAGCATCGTCAAGCATGTGGCCTCCAACCACGGCGGGGAAGTGACCCTCTGGTCGCAGCCGGGCCAGGGGTCCACCTTCACGCTCCGCCTCCCGGAAATGGAAGGGCAGGAGGGCGAGGACGAGGTCCCGCACGCCGCCGCCTCTGGCCTGGCTGGACATGGCCACCGGAAGCCAGCCGTCACCCAAGTACCCCGCGCCGCAGGCGCAAAAGAACGAGGAGCTAACGCTTGAGCAGGATTTTGATTGTTGAGGACGAGGAATCGTTCAGCGATCCCTTGTCCTATTTGCTGGGCAAGGAAGGGTTCGAGGTGGAGGTCGTGGACAACGGCCTGGATGCCATCACTGAATTCGACCGGAACGGGGCGGACCTGGTGCTGCTGGACCTTCAGCTTCCCGGGCTCTCCGGTACCGAGGTGTGCCGCCAGCTTCGCCAGCGTTCCAGCGTCCCGGTGATCATGCTGACGGCCAAGGACTCCGAGATCGACAAAGTGGTGGGCCTGGAACTCGGCGCCGACGACTACGTCACCAAGCCCTACTCCTCCAGGGAACTGGTGGCCAGGGTCAGGGCCGTCCTGCGCCGCCAGGGTGAACCGGAGGAACTGATCTCCTCCACCGTCCAGGCCGGGCCCGTCCGGATGGACATTGAACGCCATGTGGTCAGCGTGGGCGGTGAACAGGTACTGCTTCCGTTAAAGGAGTTCGAACTCCTGGAGATGCTCCTGCGCAATTCGGGCCGGGTGCTCACCCGCGGCCAGCTCATTGACCGTGTCTGGGGCTCGGACTATGTGGGCGACACCAAAACGCTCGATGTCCACGTTAAGAGGCTGCGCGGGAAGATCGAACCGGATCCTTCAGCGCCTCGGTTCCTGGTGACCGTGCGCGGCCTCGGCTACAAGTTCGAGCCGTAGGACTGCCGGCTCCGGACAGGAGGCGTGCAACGACCCATACAAAAGGGAGGGGCCGGCCGGCCCCTCCCTTTTGTACGTGCGTTGCTTATTCCGGCCAGCCTTAGTGGCCGCTTCCGCCTCCGAGTTCGGAGGCCGTCGGCGTCGCGGACGGGCTGGGAGAAGGAGTGCTGCCTGCCGGCAGGTATTCCTTGTACTCGGGCAGCGTGGCGTCCAGCACCGGAACCTTCACGGTGTTGCTCATGTTGGTGCCGCTTTCGCTGATCTTGACGTCAACGAGTGAGCCAGGAATATCACCCGTGGTGCTCAGGATCGCTTCGGCGGTGGTGTCGTTCAGCAGGGTGGAGGAATTGGCCTTAACCGGCACTTCCGTCTGCGAGCCTGCAGCGCCGTTGAGCTTCAGGGTCACGTCCTGCGAGGAGGAGTTGTAGACCGCGCCGATTACGCGGCCGGGCTGGTCCTTCCCGGAGGACACAATGAGGATGTTGCGCAGCTGGAGCGGACCGAGGTCGGCGATGATCCCGTCCGACGACTGGTACTGCACGCTGGTCTGCTGGGAATTGGTGTAGCCGCAGCCCGACGCCAGCAGTCCGACGCCAAGGGCGGCACCCGTCAGTGCCAGCTTGGCGCGCTGGGCCCGGTTCATCGCAGTGAAACGCACGTCACGTACTCCTCGAGAGTCTTGAAAGATTATTCAGCCATAGCCTATCCGGAAAGCTGCTGGAAGGAGGATTCGACGCCGTCATATCGCCCTTGGCAGCACCTCCGGAATGCACTATTATCCGCGTTCGTCAAGGGGGTGAAGGGGGTCGATTGTGCCGATTTTCCGCGTATTTTCGCGGTTCGTGGCCCTTTTCGCGGCCGGGCATATGCCTGAATCGTGATAAACTGGTCTGCGGGAAAGGGGAAATGTCCACATGGTATTTGAGGTCGGCGAGACAGTAGTTTACCCTCACCACGGTGCTGCGAAGATTGAAGAAATCAAGATGCGCACCATCAAGGGCGAAGAGAAAATGTATCTCAAGCTCAAGGTGGCTCAGGGTGATCTGACCATTGAAGTTCCAGCAGAGAATGTTGATCTTGTTGGCGTTCGGGACGTAGTGGGCAAGGAAGGCCTGGAGCACGTGTTTGATGTGCTTCGTGCCGAGTTCACCGAAGAACCCACCAACTGGTCACGCAGGTACAAGGCAAATCTGGAGAAGCTTGCTTCCGGTGACGTCATCAAGGTGGCAGAGGTCGTCCGTGACCTGTGGCGCCGGGATCACGACCGGGGCCTTTCCGCAGGCGAGAAGCGAATGCTGGCCAAAGCCCGGCAGATTCTGATTTCAGAACTGGCGCTGGCTGAAAAGACCGACGAGGAGAAGGCTGCAAGCGTTCTCGACGAGGTCCTGGCTTCCTAAGAATTGAACCCCGGTGGCACCCAAGTGCCGCCGGGGCTTCTTTTTGCCCGGATTCAGGTCCGGGCGGGGCCGGCCGCTGGCACGTAGGCTAGTCCGCATGAGTGAAACTCCTCCGCGCCCCGTCACGGCAGTGATCCTGGTGGCCGCCGGTTCCGGGCAACGGCTCGGCTACGGCATGCCCAAAGCAGCAGTGCCGCTGGGCGGCGAACCTATCCTGATGCACGCCCTGCGGGGCATTGTCGCGTCCGGAGTCAGCAGCCAGGTGTGCATCGCGCTCCCGGCCTCCGACACGGCCCTCCGGCAGCTGTGCGAGGACTTCCGCGAGGAACTGGCTGACGGCGGCCCCCTCCTTTCCCTAGTCGACGGCGGCGCCACCCGGCCTGAGTCCGTCCGCGCGGGCATGGCCGCGCTGATGGATGGGATCGACGCGGTACTGGTGCACGATGCTGCCCGGGCCCTGACCCCGGAAGCGGTCTTCCACCGGGTGGTGGACGCACTGGCCGCCGGAGCTGAGGCGGTTATTCCTGCTGTTGCCGTCGTGGACACCGTCAAAACAGTGGCCGCGACTACCGGCCAGGACAGCGCCCTGGCGCCGGAGGTTGTCACCGGGACGGCGCCGCGGGAGAACCTGCGCGCCGTCCAGACGCCGCAGGGCTTCCGGCTCAGCACCCTCGTGAAGGCGCACGAAGCCGCGGGAACCCTGGACGAGCAGCAATCCGCCGCCGTCACCGATGACGCCATGCTCGTGGAAATGCTCGGCACCCCGGTCCACGCTGTCCGCGGCTCCAGCCAGTCCTTGAAGATCACCACTCCGCTGGATTTGATCCTCGCGGAGGGACTTTTGGAAGGGCCACTGGGCGCCCGCTGGGTGGAGGGGTGACCGTGGCTGGCATCAACGTGGTCCTGCCCCGCACCGGCATCGGCATCGACGTGCATGCGTACGCCCCGGAGGACGCGCCGCGCCCGCTGTGGCTCGGCGGGCTCCTGTGGGAAGGCGAGCGCGGCCTCGCCGGGCACTCGGACGGTGACCCGGTGGCCCATGCGGCTGCGGACGCCCTCTTCTCGGCCGCCGGAATTGGCGATCTCGGCACACACTTCGGGACCAGCCGTCCTGAGTTCGCCGGCGCATCCGGGGTAACCCTCCTCACGGAAGCAGCCAGGATCGTTCGGGCGGCCGGCTTCGAAATCGGCAACGTTGCAGTCCAGTTCGTTGCCAACCGGCCCAAATTCGGTCCCCGCCGTGAAGAATCGCAACAGGTTCTCAGCGCAGCGGCCGGGGCGCCCATCAGCGTTACGGCAACCACCAGCGACGGCCTGGGGTTCGCGGGGCGTGGAGAGGGTATCTCCGCGGTGGCCACTGCCTTGGTATATCCGAAGCCCACTGCCGCCATCGGCTAATCTGGAGCGGTGACCCTGCGCTTCTATGACACCGCCTCCGCCGAAGTCCGGAACTTCGTCCCCCTCGTCGAGGGCAAGGCCAGCCTCTACTACTGCGGGGCCACGGTGCAGGGCATGCCCCACGTCGGCCACATCCGCTCCGCCATCGCTTTTGACCAGCTCACCCGCTGGCTGACCTACCGCGGCCTGCGGGTCACGGTAGTCCGGAACGTCACTGACATCGATGACAAGATCCTCGCCAAGTCGGAAGCGTCGTTCGCGGCGGACTTTACGCCGGAGCCCGGCGAAGTGGTCCAGGAGGAGTGGTGGGCCCTGGCTTACCGCTACGAACAGGAATTCCTGAAGGCGTACGACACCCTTGGGGTATCACGGCCCACCTACGAACCCCGCGCCACCGGCCACATTCCGGAAATGCATGCCCTCATCCAGCAGTTGATGGACCGCGGGCACGCCTACCCCGCCCTGGACGGGTCCGGCGACGTCTACTTCGACGTCCGGTCCTGGAGCAAATACGGCGCCCTGACCCGGCAGAACATTGACGACATGCAGGCAGCTCCGGACGCTGACCCTCGGGGGAAGAGGGACCCCCGCGACTTTGCGCTTTGGAAGGGTTCCAAGGACGGCGAACCGGCAACCGCCAGCTGGTCTTCCCCGTGGGGCGCCGGCCGCCCGGGCTGGCACCTGGAATGCTCCGCCATGGTCACCAAATACCTCGGCACCGAGTTTGATATCCATGGCGGCGGACTGGACCTGAGGTTCCCGCACCATGAAAACGAGCTGGCCCAGTCCCAGGCCGCGGGCCACCCATTCGCCAACTTCTGGATGCACAACGGCATGGTCACCTACCAGGGCGAAAAGATGTCCAAGTCCATCGGAAACACCATCAGCCCTGCCGAGATGCTGGAACTTGCCCCACCCAGGGTGGTCCGCTACTACCTCGGCCAGGCCCACTACCGCTCCATCCTTGACTACCGGCCCACGTCACTGCAGGAGGCTGCCGCCGCCGTCGAACGCATTGACGGTTTCCTCGCCAAAGCCTCAGCCCGTTTCGGCAACGACGTCAGCATTGTCGACGGCAACTTCGGCTCATCAAGCGACGCTGTCCGTACCTTCACCGAGGCAATGGACGACGACCTCAACGTCCCGCGTGCACTGGCGGCGCTCCACGAGACGGTCCGTGCCGGGAACACCGCCCTCGCCGAAGGGGATGACGACGCCGGCCGCCACGCCATGTACGCCGTGGTGATGATGACCGAGGTGCTTGGACTCAATGCCGTGGCGGGCAACGATTCCGGCAGCGGCAAGGAAGCAACAGCGTTGGAGGTCCTGGTCCAGGCGCAGCTGCAAGCCCGCGCCGCCGCCCGCGCCGAAAAAGACTGGACCGCCTCCGACGCCATCCGGGACACATTGGCTGCCGCCGGCGTCGTCGTGGAGGATGGCCCGGACGGCGCAACCTGGAGCCTGAAGCGGGACTGAACGGGGAATTTCTCCCGCAGGCAACCCCGGGTCAGGCGATTTTACTTGGTTCAGTAGACTGGTAAGCAGACGCAGTCAACACAATCAAGGGTGGAACACAATGGCCAACAATGGTCGCCGATCGGTTAAAGCGAAGAAGGGCCCAACCATCGGAACCGGTGGCCATGGCCGCAAGGCCCTCGAAGGCAAGGGTCCCACGCCCAAGGCGGAGGACCGCCCGTACCATAAAGCGCACAAGTCCAAGCAGCTCGCTGAGCGCTCCGCCGCCAAGCGCGGCACGGGCGCGCGCAGTGCCGGCGCAGCCAAGTCCGGCCCCAAGGGACGGGCCACGGAGGAAGTGGTCACGGGCCGGAACTCCGTGGTTGAAGCGCTCCGGGCCGGCATCCCCGCCAAAGCCCTGCACATCGCCATCCGCATCGAAATGGATGACCGGGTCAAGGAGTCCCTGAAGATCGCGGCCGAACGCGGCATTCCGCTGTTGGAAACCGGCAAACCGGAACTGGACCGGATGACTGATGACGCGGTCCACCAGGGCCTGGTCCTGCAGATCCCGCCGTACGAGTACCAGGACGCCTACGACCTCGCCGAAGAAACGGTGGATAAGTGGAAGAAGGGGCACGTCGCCAACGCGCCGCTCTTCGTAGCGCTGGACGGCATCACCGATCCCCGCAACCTGGGCGCCATCATCCGCTCCGTCTCCGCCTTCAGCGGCCACGGCGTAATTGTCCCCGAACGCCGCTCGGTGGGGGTCACCGCCTCGGCCTGGAAAACTAGTGCAGGGGCAGCGGTCCGGGTGCCGGTGGCACGGGCGTCCAACCTCAACAGTGCGCTGAAGCAGTTCAAGAATATGGGCATCTTTGTCCTGGGCCTTGACGGAGACGGCGACGTTTCGCTTCCCGACCTCACGCTGGCCACCGAACCGGTGTGCATCGTGGTGGGCTCGGAAGGCAAGGGCCTCAGCCGCCTGGTCCGGGAGAACTGCGACCAGATTGTTTCGATCCCCATCGACTCGGCCATGGAATCCCTCAACGCCTCCATGGCAGTGGGCATCTCGCTGTACGAAGTATCCCGCCAGCGCGCGGCCAAGTAAACGCAGCACAGTAACAAAGGTTCCGTTTTCCCGGCCTGCCTATGCGCCACGATGACGCGTAGGCAGGCGATGTGCCCTTGGCGGCTAATATTTAGGTGATGGTTATGCCGCTCTTCGACACTGCTTCCACCACGGACGCCTCAACGGCCCTTCCACTCGGTGTGACTGTCCCGCGCGCGGAAATGGCCGCTACGGGTCCGGCCGGAAACGGGAGGCCGGGTGCGCGGGCCAACGTGGCCTGCTACGCCCCCGGCGTGCAAAGCCTGGAAATCGTCTACAGGGCGCCGGGCGCTGACTGGCGCGTACAGGCGCTGCCCAACGTCACCCACGGCGTCCATCACGGCATCGTGGACCACCTGCCGTACGGCTCGCGGTACGGGTTCCGCCCGGCAGCAACCGAACAGTCGTTGCCGCTTGCCGTGCCCACCCGGGACGTTAACGACGACGGCGGCCAGCCGCTGCTGCTGGACCCCTACGGCCAGGCAGTGGACCAGCGCGACGGATTCCTGACCAGTGTGCGGATGGCCAGCGACTTTGACTGGGGACAGGACGCGCGGCTCCGCCTGGAATGGCGCGACACCATCATTTACGAAGCCCACGTCCGCGGCCAGAGCATGCTCCACCCGGACCTGCCCCAGGAGCTCCGGGGCACCTACGCCGGCATGGCGCACCCGGCCATCATCGAACACCTGAAAAGCCTCGGAATCACGGCCGTCCAGCTGCTGCCCGTGCACTTCCACCTTGATGAGCCGCACCTGCAGGACCTGGGACTGACCAACTACTGGGGATACAACACGGCGGCCTTTTTCGCCCCGCACCCCGGCTATGCCACCAAAGCGGCCCAGGAAGCGGGCCCCCAGGCCGTCCAGGACGAGTTCAAGGGATTGGTCAAGGCGCTCCATGCCGCAGGGCTGGAAGTCATCCTGGACGTTGTGTACAACCACACGGCAGAAGGCGGGCCGGACGGCCAGGCCCTGAGCTTCCGCGGGCTGGGGGAGGACACCTACTACCGGACGGACGGGAACGGCAAGTACGTGGACACCACGGGCTGCGGCAACAGCTTGAACTTCGCTGAGCCCCAGGTGGTCCAACTGGTGGTCGACTCCCTGCGCCACTGGGTAAACGAGTTCCACATCGACGGCTTCCGGTTCGACCTTGCCGTGACGCTCTGCCGCAACGATGCCAACGAGTTCGACCCCCAGCACCCGTTCCTGGTTGCCGTTGCGGCCGATCCCGTCCTGTCCGACGTGAAGCTGATCGCCGAACCCTGGGACATTGGCTATGGCGGCTGGCAGACCGGACGTTTCCCGGCCGGCTGGGCGGACTGGAACGACCACTTCCGTGACACCGTGCGCTCATTCTGGCTGGCAGACCGTGCTTCCCTTGAATCCGGCGGGCAGGGCGGATCGGTGGCCAGGCTTGCGGACGTGATGTCCGGCTCCGCCGCCCTCTTTGCGGCGTCCGGCCGCTCCCGGCTTGCCTCGGTCAACTACATCACGGCCCATGACGGGTTCACCCTGAATGACCTCGTCTCCTACGACCGCAAACACAACGAGGCGAACGGTGAGCAGAACCGGGACGGCCACGGCGACAACCGCAGCTATAACCACGGGTTTGAAGGCCCCACCGAGGACGGCGCCATCCTGGCCAAGCGTGCGCAGTCCCGCCGTAACCTCATGGCCACGCTGTTGATTTCCATCGGCGTCCCCATGATCACGGCCGGAGACGAATTGGGCCGGACCCAGCAGGGGAACAACAACGCGTACTGCCAGGACAACGGTCTCGCCTGGCTGGACTGGACCAGGACCCCCGAGTCGCACGAAATGCTCCGCACCACCAAACGGTACATCCGCCTGCGCAAGGAGTTCCTCGCCGCGCAGCCCCATGAGTTCCCGGTCCGTGATGAGCAGTCCTACCTGTACTGGTTCGACCAGGCCGGGCAGCCCATGTCCATGGAACGCTGGAACGATCCGCAGCACCGCGTGATGCAACTCCTGCTCGGTTCGGACGACGGGACGCTGGCCGGCCTGGTGGTGGTGAACGGCAGCACCTCCGACGTTCACATCACGCTGCCCCGGATCATCGCCCAGGGCACCCCGCACACGAAGTTCGAGCTGCGGCTGACCACCACACCGCTGCACGAGCTCCGCCAGGGCAGCAAAGTGGCTTCCGGGGAGAAGGACCTCGTGGAAGCCAACTCCATCAATATCTACCGCACCTGAGGCACCGGGGAACGACCTAATGCGCAACCGCAATATCCTGCCCCTGCTGCTCACTGCGCTCGTGGTGCTGGGGCTGCTCGCCTTCGGCGGCACCGGGATCCTGGGCCAACTGACGGAAAGTACGACGCCGGAGGTTGGGTCCAGTGCCACGCCTGCACCGGGCGCCGCAACGGGTTCCCCCGCGACAGGGCCCGCTGCTGCCGGCCCCGGGAAGGCAGATGCCTCACCGAAGCCCCCGGCACAGGTCAACCCGTCCGGCCTGCCGGAGGTGCGCGAGTCTGCCTTGCCGGCTGAAGGCCGCAGGACCCTCGCCCTCATTCGTGCCGGGGGACCGTACCGCTACAACCAGGACGACCAGACCTTCGGGAATTTCGAGCGGATCCTGCCACGGCGGGACCGGGGCTACTACCGGGAATACACGGTGCCCACGCCGGGAGAATCAGACCGGGGAGCACGGCGCATTGTTGCGGGCGGCGGCGGCGAGAAGTACTACACGGATGACCACTACGAGACGTTTCGATTCATAGCAGAAGGCAGCTAGGCGCCAATGAAGATCTACTCCGGCGAGACATGGACTTTGGAAGAACTGCAGGAGCAGGTGGCCGATGCAGGCCGCCGCAGCCTGGTGGTTCCTGCAGCCGACAGCAAGAAGGCAGTCCTGGAAACCTTTGGCGAGGTCCTGGACTTCCCCGAACACTACGGCGTCAACCTTGATGCCCTGAACGATTCCCTGCATGACTTCGCGGACAGCATCACGGACAACGGCAACCCGCCGGTCACGGTGCTGTGGCAGGTCGCAGCGCCTTTCCGCGCTGACCGGTCCTTCGGGGTCATCTGCGAAATCCTCCAGGACGCCGAGCGCTACGCCGGCAAGGACCTGTCCGTTACCGCAGTACTGCTCTGACGATCACCGCAGCAGCCCTAGCGGCGTTCTTCATGCCCCGCATAGGTCTCCAGCAGGTCCTGTGCCCGGCTGCCTCCCGGTTCCTCCGCCAGGGCTTTGCGCATGCTCTCCGCCTTCTCCCGGCCTCCCGGGAAGGGCGGCAGGAGGGGAACCTCCGGATCGGTGAGCACTTCGATCACCACCGGACGGTCGGCCGCAAAAGCGCGCTCCCAGGCATCGCCGAGAAGCTCGGGATCGTCCACCCGGATGCCCGTGAGGCCCAGCAGTTCGGCATAACCCGCGAACGGGAAGTCAGGCAGTTCCTGGCTGTCCCGGAACCGCGGCTCGCCCTCGGACTCGCGCTGCTCCCACGTCACTTCGGTGAGCTCCCGGTTGTTGAAGACGCAGACGACGAACCTGGGGTCCTCCCACTGCCGCCAGCGGTGCGCCACCGTCACCAGCTCGGCAATTCCTGACATCTGCATGGCGCCGTCCCCGGACAGCGCCACCAGCGGCCGGCCGGGGTGGGCAAGCTTGGCCGCAATGCCGTACGGGATGGAGCAGCCCATGCTGGCCAGCGTTCCGGAAAGGTGGGCCGGCACCCCCTGCGGAAGGACCAGCTGGCGGGCGTACCAGTAAACGCAACTGCCGACGTCGACACTCACCTGGGCGTTGGCCGGAAGCCTGCTGTTGAGCTCCCGCACCACGCGCTCCGGGTTCACGGGCCGGGCAGGGACCGCGGCGCGTTCTTCGGCCAAAGCCCGCCAGCGCGTCACTTCCTGTTCGACGTCCTCCCGCCATTGCCCGCGCTGCCGCTGATTGAGCCGCGTGCCAAGGGCCTGGAGGGCGTTTGCGGCGTCTCCTGCCAGTCCCACTTCCACGGGGTAGCGGTTGCCGATCTTCCGCTCGTCGATATCGATCTGGACGGCCCTGGCAGCCCCGGGCGGGGGATAGAACTCGGTCCAGGGATCGTTCGAGCCGACGATCAGCAGCGCATCGCAGTTGCCCAGCAGATGGGCGCTGGCGGTGGTGCCGAGGTGTCCCATGGTGCCCACGGCGAAGGGTAATGTCTCGTCCATATATGGCTTGCCCAGGAGGCTCGTGGCGATGCCCGCCCCCAGCTGCTCCGCCACAGCCACCACTTCCGCGGCCGCGTGCCTGGCGCCCTGGCCAACGAGAAGCGCCACCCGCTGCGCATTGTCGAGGATGGCCGCCGCAGCGTCCAGGTCTTCCTCCCGGGGTGTCTTGGCCGACGTGCTCCAGGACGGGGCCGTAACCACCACGCCGTGTTCCTGTTCCAGCTCCGGTGCGGGCGCGGACTGGATGTCGTGCGGCAGGATCACCACGCACGGCGAGGAAGTGGCCTTGGCTGTGCGGAAGGCGCGGTCCAGCACCATGGGAAGCTGCTCGGGGGCGCTGACCTGCTGCACAAACTGGGCAGCCACGTCCTTGAACAGGACGGTCAGCTCAATTTCCTGCATGTAGGCCGACCCCAGCACCGTCCTGCTTTGCTGCCCCACAATGGCCACCACAGGCACGCCGTCAAGCTTGGCGTCGTAGAGGCCATTGAGGAGGTGGACCGCGCCCGGCCCCTGCGTGGACGTGACCACACCCACCCCGCCGGTGTACTTCGCATGGCCCACCGCCATAAACGCAGCGGTCTCCTCGTGCCGCGCCTGAACGAATTCAACCCGGCCCTCCGCACGGCGGAGGGCACCCATAAACCCGTTGATCCCGTCGCCGCTGTACCCGAACACACGGTTGACGCCCCACGTTGTGAGCCGTTCCACGATCAGGTCTGCCACAGTGCGGTCGTTCATGGAATCCTCCTGCAGTGGTTCGGGCCCTGCCTGTTATGCGTTGACGATCAGGCCCAGCTCGGCCTTCGACGCCAGCGCATCATGCTTCGGCAGCACGCGGACGGTGTAGCCGAAGGACCCCGAGCGGTCGATCACCAGGGAGCCGCTGAACAGGTGGCGGCCGCTGCCCAGGTCTTCCTGGACCTTCAGTTCCACCACGGTGATGTCCGTGAGGGTGTCGCTTTCCTCCGCCCGGCCGTAGGCCACCTCCACGCTGACGTCATCAGGGGTGAGGCTGTTCAGTGCCACGTAGGCGTTCACCTGGAGCGTGTCGCCGATCTGCGGATCCTCGGAGACTCCCACCGAGTCCACATGCTCCACGTGCACCTGCGGCCACGCAGAACGGACCTTTGCCGTCCACGCTGCAAGCAGCCGGGCCTGGGAGTAGGAGTTGGCGCCGGCGCTCCGGCCCGCCTCCGCTGCCGGACGGTAGAGGATGTTCACGTAGTCGCGCAGCATGCGCTCGGCCGAAACCGCCGGGCCGAGGTGCGAAAGGGTGTGCTTGATCATGGACACCCAGTGCGTGGGCACCTTCTCCGTGCCCGACGTCGACGGACCCGCAGCTCCGGCTCCTTCTGAAACGGTGCTGCCATAGAACCGCGGGGCGACCTGCGTCTCAAGGAGCTCGTAGAGCGCGGCGGCCTCGATGTCGTCGCGTTCGTCGGGGGATGCGTCATTATTGGCCGTGGGAATCGCCCAGCCGTTCTCGCCGTCGTACATCTCATCCCACCAGCCGTCCAGGACGGACAGGTTCAGCGAACCGTTAAGCGCGGCCTTCATGCCGGACGTTCCGCAGGCCTCAAGCGGCCGGAGCGGGTTGTTCAGCCACACGTCGCAGCCCGGGAACAGCGTCCGCGCCATCGCGATGTCGTAGTTGGGCAGGAAGACGATGCGGTGGCGGACCTCCGGGTCGTCGGTGAAACGGACCAGGTCCTGGATCATCTTCTTTCCGGCGTCGTCCGCAGGATGGGACTTGCCGGCAATCACCAGCTGGATCGGGTGCTCCTTGTGCAGGAGTAGTGCCTTGAGCCTGTCCGGCTCGCGCAGCATCAGGGTGAGGCGCTTGTAGGTGGGCACGCGGCGGGCGAACCCGATGGTGAGCACGTCCGGGTCCAGCACCTTGTCCGTCCAGCGCAGCTCGGCATCGGCCGCGCCGCGTTTCTTCCACGCCGCCCGCAGCCTGCGGCGGACGTCGTCAACCAGGGCGCTCCTCATCTCGCGGCGAAGTTCCCAAACATCGGCATCGCTGACGTTATAGGCAAGGTCCCAGCGGCCGTTCGCTTCAGCTTCGCTGCCGAACTGCTCCCGGGCGAGCCGGGAGATGCGGCTGTCCACCCAGGTGGGCACGTGCACACCGTTGGTCACGGAGGTGATGGGCACTTCCGAGTGGTCGAAGCCGGGCCACAGCGCGGAGAACATCCCGCGGGACACTTCGCCGTGCAGCTTGGCCACGCCGTTTGCCCGCTGCGCCAGCCGCAGGCCCATCACGGCCATGTTGAACACGGAGGGGTTGCCGGCGGCGTAATTCTCGCGGCCCAGCTCCAGGATCCGGTCCACGGGCACAGCCGGGGCGAGCCCCGCCTGGAAGAAATGGTGGATCTGTGAGATCTCAAACCTGTCGATGCCGGCAGGCACCGGGGTGTGCGTGGTGAAAACGGTGGAGGCGCGGCCTGCGGCCAAAGCCTCGTCGAACGTCAAGGCCTCAACCCCGGACATCAGCTCCTGGATGCGTTCGATGCCCAGGAAACCTGCGTGGCCTTCATTGGTGTGGAACACCTCCGGAGCGCCTGTCCCGGTGAGCTTCTGGAAAGCACGCAGCGCCTTGACCCCGCCCATACCGAGCAGCAGTTCCTGCTGCAGCCGGTGATCTCCGCCGCCGCCGTAAAGACGGTCCGTGATGCTGCGCGCGGCTTCGTCGTTGCCCGGGACGTTCGAGTCCAGGAGCAGCAGCGGGACGCGTCCGACGTCGGCACGCCAGATGTGGGCCAGCAGCCGGCGGTTGTTGGGGAGAGGCAGGGAGATCTGCAGCGGCCGGCCGTTGCCGTCCCCGGAAGGCTCGCGGAGCAGGGTGAGCGGCAGGCCGTCCGGATCCAGGACCGGGTAGGTTTCCTGCTGCCAGGCGTCCCGGGACAATGACTGCTTGAAGTATCCGGCCTGGTAGAGCAATCCGACGCCGATCAGGGGCACGCCCAGGTCCGAGGCAGCCTTGAGGTGGTCGCCGGCCAGGATGCCCAGGCCGCCGGAGTACTGGGGGAGGACCTCGGTGATACCGAATTCGGGGGAGAAGTAGGCAATCGACGCCGGCGCGTCCGAGCCCAGGCTTTGGTACCAGCGGGGCTCCTCGAGGTACCGGTCAAGGTCCTCCTCGGCGGCGCGGACCCGTTCCACCACCGATTGGTTCGAGGCAAGCTGCTGGAATTCTTCCCGGCTTACCAAACCCAGGAAACCGACAGGGTCCTCACCGCTCTCCACCCAGAGCCGCGGGTTCAGCCCGGCGAAGAGCTCGCGCGTTGGGCGGTGCCAGGACCAGCGCAAATTACTCGCCAGCCGGACCAGCGGCCGGATGGGTTCGGGGAGGACTGTACGGACCGTAAACCTGCGGATTGCCTTCACCTGCGTCACACTAACGGACAACATCGGCAGCTGGAACCAGGATTGCGTGTCTTTTGGGTAAATGACCCTCGGCGTCAAGGAAATGACACGGGTCACAGCGAAATTAGTGCGCAGGCTTAGCAATCCTGCTCATTTCTCGCTAACGTCGAGCCTGTGACGACTAACTCAGGAACCATTGCCGCATCAGAGAAAAAGCCGCAGGGCCCCATCACGGACGGCCTCCGGTTTGGACGTTTCCCCATCACGGCCGTGCAGCCGGTGGTGGAGGGTGGAAAGTTTCCCGCCAAGGCCCTGCCTGGCGAGGGAATCGTGGTGGGTGCCACCGCGTTCCGGGAAGGGCATGACCAGCTTGGGGTCAGTGCCGTGCTCCTGGATCCGGAAGGTAACGAACGCCAGCGCGTTAGGCTCGCCCCGCCCCGCGGGGAACGCGGTATGGGAACGGACCGCTGGGAAGGCGTCCTCACGCCGTCGGACACTGGCAACTGGTCCTTCGTCATTGAAGCCTGGCACGACCGCTACGGCACCTGGCACCACAACGCCGAGGTGAAGGTGGAGGCCGGCATCGACGTCGAGCTGATGCTCTCCGAGGGTGCCGCGTTGCTCCGTGAAGCGTCCGACGACGGCTCCCGCAGTGAGTGGGACAGGGGCGTCCTCCGCGGCGCCGCGGACAGGCTGGCCGACACGTCCCTCAGCACCGAGGAGCGCCTCGGGGCCGGATTCAGCCACGAAGTGGCCGGGGTTGTCGCGCACCAGCCGATCCGCGAACTCGTCACCGTCTCCCAGCAGTACCCGCTCCTGGTGGAGCGGGACCTGGCCGGCCGCGGCGCCTGGTACGAGTTCTTCCCCCGCTCTGAAGGTGCAGTCCTGGACCACAACACGGGCACCTGGACCTCAGGAAACTTCCGCACCGCCGCGCAACGGCTCGACGCCGTCGCCGCCATGGGCTTCGACGTCCTCTACATGCCGCCCATCCACCCCATCGGTGTCCAGCACCGCAAGGGACCCAACAACACCCTGGTCGCCGGCCCGAACGATCCCGGCTCGCCGTGGGCGATCGGCGCCAAGGAGGGCGGCCACGACGCCATCCACCCTGACCTTGGCACCTTTGACGACTTTGACGCCTTTGTGGCACGGACCAATGAACTGGGCCTGGAAGTGGCTTTGGACCTGGCCCTGCAGGCTGCCCCGGACCATCCCTGGGTCCAGTCGAATCCCGAGTGGTTCACTACCCGGGTGGACGGCAGCATCGCCTATGCGGAAAACCCACCCAAGAAGTACCAGGACATTTATCCGCTCAATTTCGATAACGACCCCGAGGGGCTCTCCAAAGAAATTCTCCGTATTGTCCTGCTCTGGGTCAGCCACGGCGTAAAGATTTTCCGCGTGGATAACCCGCATACCAAACCCGTGTGGTTCTGGGAATGGCTCATTGCGCAGGTTAACAAGGAAGTTCCCGGAGTCGTCTTCCTCGCCGAGGCCTTCACCCGCCCGGCCATGATGCACGCGCTGGGCCGCGCAGGCTTCCAGCAGTCCTACACCTACTTCACGTGGCGCAACACCAAAAAGGAGATTGAGCAGTACTTCCACGAGGTCAGCCACGAGTCGTCGGCCTTCTTCCGGCCCAACTTCTTTGTGAACACCCCGGACATCCTCACCGAATACCTTCAGTTCGGCGGGCCCGCGGCGTTCAAGATCAGGGCAGCCCTGGCCGCCACGGCAAGCCCGCTATGGGGCGTTTACGCTGGCTACGAACTGTACGAACACGTTGCCCGGCCAGGGGCCGAGGAGTACATCGACAACGAGAAGTTCGAATACAAGGCACGGGACTGGGACGCAGCAGCGCAGTCCGGGCGGACCCTCGCCCCCTACATCACCAGGCTGAACGAATTGCGGCACACCCACCCGGCGCTGCAGGACCTGCAGAACCTGACGGTGCACCACAGCACTGACGATTCGACAGTTGTGTACTCCAAGCACAAAACCCTCGCCGACGGATCCAAGGACACCATCATTGTGGTGGTCAACGTCGATCCGCATGTCACCAAGGAATGCAGTGTGGCACTGGACCTGGCTGCGCTCGAGCTGGACCCCCAGGACCTCACTGCGAACGGCGGCTTCCACGTTGACGACCTCATCTCCGGTGAAAGCTGGGAGTGGGGCGAGTTCAACTATGTCCGCCTCGATCCGCATGTTGAGCCCGCACACATCCTGAGCGTGAGGAGAACTCATCAGTGAGTTTTAATCCGCAAAGTTCGGGCCAGCATTTCACACCGAAGAGCACCTTCGAACTGAATGCGCCGGGCCTGCAGCACGATCCGCTGTGGTACCGGAAAGCCGTTTTCTACGAGGTCCTCGTCAGAGCTTTTGCGGATGCCAACGGTGACGGCTCGGGAGATTTCTCGGGCCTCATCGACAGGCTTGACTACCTGCAGTGGCTGGGGGTGGACTGCCTCTGGCTGCCGCCGTTCTTCCAGTCGCCGCTGCGCGACGGGGGTTATGACATCTCCGACTACAACTCGGTCCTGGATGAATTCGGTACCATCACGGACTTCAAGCGGTTGGTTGCCGAGGCGCATGCCAGGGGAGTGCGGGTCATTATCGACCTGCCCCTGAACCACACCTCCGACCAGCACCCCTGGTTCCAGGAGTCGCGGAAGGACCGGGACGGGCCCTTCGGCGACTTCTACGTCTGGAGCGACACGGACGAGAAGTACCAGGACGCCCGCATCATCTTCGTGGACACCGAGGAATCGAACTGGACCTTCGACCCGATCCGCCGGCAGTTTTTCTGGCACCGGTTCTTCAGCCACCAGCCTGACCTGAACTTTGAGAACCCCAAGGTCATCGACGCCCTCTTCGACGTGGTGCGGTTTTGGCTGGACCAGGGCATCGACGGGTTCCGCGCCGATGCCATCCCCTACCTCTTCGAGGAGGAGGGAACCAACTGCGAGAACCTGCCCGCCACGCATGACTTCCTTCGGAAGCTCCGCGCCATGGTGGACGAAAGCTACCCCGGCCGCGTGATCATTGCCGAGGCCAACCAGCCGCCCAATGAGGTGGTGGAGTACTTCGGGACGGACGAGGCACCTGAGTGCCACATGGCCTTCCACTTCCCGATCATGCCCCGGTTGTACTACGCGCTCCGGGACCAAAAGGCCGCGCCCATCATCGAGACGATGCAGGACACCCCTGACATTCCCGACGGCGCCCAGTGGGGCACGTTCCTGCGCAACCATGACGAGCTCACCCTTGAAATGGTGACCGCTGACGAGCGCGCAGCGATGCTGGGCTGGTATGCGCCGGATCCCCGCATGCGTGCGAACATCGGCATCCGACGCCGGCTCGCGCCCCTGCTGGATAACTCGCGGGCTGAGATTGAACTCATCAATGCCCTGCTGCTGTCGCTACCGGGCAGCCCGTTCCTGTACTACGGGGACGAGATCGGCATGGGGGACAACATCTGGCTTGAGGACCGGGACGCGGTCCGGACCCCCATGCAGTGGAACCCCGACCGGAACGCGGGCTTTTCCAATGCGGACCCCGGAAAGCTCTACCTGCCGGTCATTCAGTCGCTGGTTTACAGCTACAACATGGCAAACGTCGAAGCCGAGGCCGCCCACTCGGGATCCCTGCTCCGCTGGACGCGGCAGATCCTCAGCGTGCGCAGGAACCATCCCGCTTTCGGCCTCGGTGCCTTCAAGCATGTCGAGGCCGACCATGACGCCGTGCTGGCTTACCTCCGTGAGTTGCCCACCGGTAACTCGGCGGGGGTGGACGGCGAATCCATTCTGTGTGCTTTCAACCTCTCGCAGCATCCAGTGGCCGCCAGGCTGCGCATCCCCGATTACAGCGGGCGCGGTCTCCGTGACGTGTTTGGCGGCCAGCCATTTCCTGGCATCAACGAGGACGGGACGCTGACGCTGACCCTGGGCAGCCACGATTTCTTCTGGCTGAGGATCAGGTCGACAGCTTCCAATCCTTCGTCCCCCTATACGCAGGCAATGCCGATCCTCTCGATTGAGAACTGACATGAATCAGCCCATCCTTACCCCCGCCCTGACCGCGCTGCTCCAGGAATGGCTTCCGAAGCAACGCTGGTTCCCCGTAAAGACGCCCGCTTTCGAGCTGTCCCAGGCCGGCAGCCTGGGGCTGGAGGATCCTTCCGGCCACGCCGGGCTCGCCGTGTTCCTCCTGAAAGTGACCACCAAGGGACCCGACGGCGGCCGCCGCACCGACGTGGTCCAGGTCCCCTTGAGCTTCAGGCCCGCGCCGGCGGCGGGCATGGAACGCGCGTTGGTGGGGGAGGCCGCGGGCATGGATCCCTCCAGGCCATGGGTCTACGACGCCGTGCACGATCCGGACTTTGTTGGCGGCTGGCTCGACCTCATGCGCGGCGAGGAAAAGGCGCCCAGCGGCACCGCCACCGGGTTCCGCACCCCGGGAAACCACCGCCTTCCCACCGCCCGCGGAGTGGTCAAGGTCCTTTCGGGTGAGCAGTCCAACAGTTCAGTGATTGTGGACGACGGCGAGTCGGCCGCCATTGTGAAATTCTTCCGCGTGCTCTCGGATGGGACCAACCCCGAGGTCGAAGTAGGTGCCGCCCTTACATCAGCGGGAACCACCGAAGTGCCGGCCACCCTGGGCTGGGTACGGGGCGAATGGCTGAAGCAGGGCGGGCCTTCCTCCGACGGCCCGGGCTCCGGCTCGCGGTACGTCCAGGGGGAGCTGGCGGTAGCGCACGAGTTTCTGGCCGGC
Source organism: Pseudarthrobacter sp. Hb11 (assembly GCF_059383655.1). Classification (NCBI taxonomy): domain Bacteria; kingdom Bacillati; phylum Actinomycetota; class Actinomycetes; order Micrococcales; family Micrococcaceae; genus Pseudarthrobacter; species Pseudarthrobacter sp. Hb11. The sequence continues at coordinate 3,324 of NZ_JBWZCM010000005.1, read as the reverse complement.
GGACGGGATGCCTGGCGCCTGGCTGTTGACGCGGCCAGGTCCGGAACGGACTTTACGGCCGAGGCCCGGGCCCTCGGCGCCGCCACGGCCACGGTCCACCGCCGGCTTGCTGAAGCGCTCGGGCAAACCGCGGAAGCAGAACCCGGAAAGGCGATTGCCCCTGCAGTAGCCCAGCGCGTCCGGCAGGCCTGGGCAGAAGCCGCCTCCGCCGTCGGCCCCTATGACGCAGCGCTGGACGATCTGCTGCAAGGGCTCGACGCCGTGCCGACCGGTCCGCTCCAGCGGATCCACGGCGACCTTCACCTTGGCCAGATCCTTCAGGTCCCCGGACAGGCAGGAAGCCCGCCGCGGTGGGCGATCCTCGACTTTGAAGGCGAACCGCTGCGCCCCATCGCGGAGCGGAACGTTCCCGATGTTCCCCTGCGGGACGTCGTGGGCATGCTGCGGTCCTTCGATTACGCGGCAGGAGCCGCCCAGCGCGAGCAGGAAGGCGCCCAGGTGCCGGCCTCCTGGGTCGATGACTGCGCCGAGGCGTTCCTCGCCGGTTATGCGGAGGTCACTCCGGGTACGGTCCACAGGGAATCGCCCCTGTTTGTGGCATTGTGGCTGGACAAGGCCCTGTACGAAGTAGTTTATGAAATGCGGAACAGGCCGGACTGGCTGGCGATCCCTGTGAACGCCTCCAGGCGGCTCCTCAGCGGTAACGGCGCCGGCGACCAAGCCGGGGCAGCATCGGAAGGTAATGAAATGACAGGCTCAGCACGAACGGATCGTCCGGGGGTGCCGCTGCACGTGGATGCAGGCACCCTGGGCAAGATCGCGAACGGTGAACACCACGCACCCCATTCCATCCTGGGCGCGCACCTGGACGACTACGGGCACGTCACCATCCGTACCGTGAAGCATTTGGCCGAAGCCGTCACCGTCATCACCGCGGCCGGCGAATTCCCCATGGAACATGAAGCCCACGGCGTATGGGTGGCCGTTCTGGAGCCGCTGCAGCAGGGGCACGTCCCGGACTACCGTCTGGCCGTTACCTACCCTGATGCTGAACCGGTCACCGTGGACGAGCCCTACCGCTACCTGCCCACCGTCGGCGAAGTTGACCTGCACCTCATCGGTGAAGGCCGGCACGAAAAACTTTGGGAAGTGCTGGGCGCCCATGTCCAGCACTACAAGTCGTCCCTGGGGGACGTGGACGGCGTGTCCTTTGCCGTCTGGGCGCCCAACGCCCAGGCTGTACGCGTCATCGGTGACTTCAACGCCTGGGACGGGCGCGAAAACTCGCTCCGCTCCCTCGGCTCCTCCGGCGTATGGGAAGTCTTCATTCCCGGGGTTGTAGCAGGGGCGTGCTACAAATTCGAAATCCGCACCAAGTCCGGCCACTGGGTGGAGAAGGCCGACCCGCTCGCCTTCGGAACCGAGGTTCCGCCGCTGACGGCCTCACGGGTCGTTGAGCCCTCCTACGCGTTCAAGGACGACGAATGGATGGAAGCCCGGGCCAAGCGGGATCCGCACAACTCGGCCATGAGCGTCTACGAAGTCCACCTCGGTTCATGGAAGCTGGGGCTCGGCTACCGGGAACTCGCCAAGGAACTGGTGGACTACGTCAAGTGGCTTGGCTTCACCCACGTGGAATTCATGCCGGTGGCTGAACACCCCTTCGGCGGATCGTGGGGCTATCAGGTCACCTCGTACTTCGCCCCCACCTCCCGGTTCGGGCACCCGGACGAATTCCGGTACCTGGTGGACGCACTCCACCAGGCCGGCATCGGAGTCCTGCTGGACTGGGTGCCCGCGCACTTCCCCAAGGACGCCTGGGCCCTGGCCCAGTTCGACGGCGAGCCACTGTACGAGCACGCTGATCCGGCCCTTGGTGAGCACCCTGACTGGGGCACGCTGATCTTCGACTTCGGCCGTACCGAAGTCCGCAACTTCCTTGTGGCCAACGCCCTCTACTGGCTGGACGAGTTCCACATTGATGGCCTTCGCGTGGATGCCGTCGCCTCCATGCTCTATTTGGACTACTCCCGCGAAGAGGGACAGTGGCGGCCCAACCGCTTCGGCGGCAGGGAAAACCTGGAAGCAATCTCCTTCCTCCAGGAAGTCAACGCCACCGTGTACAAGACGCATCCCGGTGCTGTGATGATCGCCGAAGAGTCAACGGCCTTCCCCGGCGTCACCGCGCCCACTGCCCACGGTGGCCTGGGCTTTGGCCTGAAGTGGAATATGGGCTGGATGCACGACTCCTTGAAGTACGCCTCCGAGGAGCCCATCAACCGCAAGTGGCACCACGGCACCGTGACGTTCTCCCTGGTCTACGCCTTCACTGAGAACTTCCTGCTACCCATCAGCCATGACGAGGTAGTCCACGGCAAGGGCTCCATGCTCCGGAAGATGCCTGGCGACCGTTGGCAGCAGCTTGCCAACCTGCGTGCCTTCTTCGCCTACCAGTGGGCCCACCCGGGCAAGCAGCTCATCTTTATGGGTACGGAGTTCGGCCAGGAAGCGGAATGGTCCGAACAGCACGGGCTCGACTGGTGGCTCGCCGACATCCCCGCGCACAAGGGATTGCAGTTGCTGACCAAGGACCTCAACGAGCTCTACGCATCCACGCCGGCTCTGTACGCCCGCGATAACGAGCCCGGCGGCTTCCAGTGGATCAACGGGGGAGACGCAGACAACAACGTGCTGTCGTTCATCCGCTGGGACAAGGAAGGCAACCCCCTGGTCTGCGCCATCAACTTTTCCGGGGCGCCGCATGCCGGCTACACCCTGGGAGTGCCGGAGGCAGGTGCCTGGACGGAAGTGCTCAACACCGACGCCACGACCTACGGCGGCTCCGGCGTGCTGAACAACGGCGAGCTGAAGGCGACGGATGAGGGACAGGACGGACAGCCGGCCACCCTGAGCGTTACGCTGCCGCCGCTCGGCGCCGCGTACTTCAAGCCGGGACCATCAGCCGCGGGCTGATTGCTGCGGTAGTCCTTTTCGTGAAGGCCCGGAATCCTTGTGGTTCCGGGCCTTCTCGCGGCCGGCACCGGTTGCCCCGTGTGAGTCTCGAAGCCGGGTTGGCCATCTGGGAAGAGTGGTGGTAGAGTTTATTTCCGCGCTGCTCCACGGAGTCAGACGGAAAAACCGACAATCAAGCCTCACGGTGCAGATCGTCGCGGACGCCGGTTTGACAAGTGAGAAGTCAGCGGGTAAGTTTGGAAAGTTGCTCCGGAGCGATCCTGAACCGTTTGGTTGGGTGGTGCCGGGTGTGTCTGTTGTTTGAGAACTCAATAGTGTGCCAAGTTTGTTGATACCAATTTTTTATTGATT
>NZ_JBWZCM010000004.1:0-254832 GCF_059383655.1 Pseudarthrobacter sp. Hb11 | reverse complement strand
GTAAAAACCAGACCACCCACAGGGGCGGACGATCCAGTCAATTCAACCAATCAATAAAAAATTGGTATCAACAAACTTGGCACACTATTGAGTTCTCAAACAACAGACACACCCGGCACCACCCAACCAAACGGTTCAGGATCGCTCCGGAGCAACTTTTCAAACTTACCCGAACCCCCGCTCCGAATCAAATCCGTGTTCCAGGATTTTCATCGGCGGGAGTTCGTCCCCACCTCGTCAGGAAGCGCTCGGAAGCCCTACCAGAATTTGGTATTGATTTGGGGGTTTTGGCCGCCCGGGGTAACCAGCTCTTCGCTGTCTCCCTCGCGGCGACTTAGAAAACAATACACCCCCTCGGGCCCCTCCGCAAATCCCCTTTCGCTTGGTCCCGTTCCGCGCCATCCCGCGGCAAGAGCGGCCATGGGCATCCAAACCTGCCATCCGCCGTCGAACTTTCCTATTGTGCCGTGCGACACCCGAATTTCGAAGGGCTTAGTCACCAAGCAGGCTCCATCATCGGGCAGGCATGAGCCTTAAACGCAGAAAGGGCCGGCAACCGTGAGGTTGCCGGCCCTTTCTCAAGCAGCTGGTATCAGCAAGGCTGGATTACCAGGAAGACTTGGTGATGCCCGGAAGTTCGCCCCGGTGGGCCATGTCGCGGAGGCGGACACGGGAGATGCCGAACTTCTGGAAGGTACCGCGGGGACGGCCGTCGATGATGTCGCGGTTGCGGACACGGATCGGCGACGCGTTGCGGGGCAGCTTCTGCAGGCCCAAACGGGCTGCTTCGCGTGCTTCGTCGGTTGCGTTTTCGTCAACCAGGGTCTTCTTCAGCTCGAGGCGCTTTGCAGCGTAACGCTCAACGATGACCTTGCGCTGCTCGTTGCGAGCAATCTTGGACTTCTTAGCCATGTTTAGCGCTCCTCTCGGAATTCGACGTGCTGGCGGATCTTGGGGTCGTACTTCTTCAGGACCATGCGGTCCGGATCGTTACGACGGTTCTTGCGGGTTACGTAGGTGTAACCCGTGCCCGCAGTCGACTTGAGCTTGATGATCGGACGTACGTCCTTGTCCTTAGCCACTAGAGCTTCACCCCACGAGCGAGAATGCTGGCGACGACAACGTCGATGCCGCGTACGTCGATGGTCTTGATGCCCTTTGCAGAAACCTGCAGCGTGACATTACGCCGCAGGGACGGAACCCAGTAGCGCTTCTTTTGAATGTTCGGATCGAACCGACGCTTGTTGCGGCGGTGCGAGTGCGAAATGCTGTGCCCAAAGCCCGGCTCGGCTCCGGTCACTTGGCAGTGTGCTGCCATGACTTCTCCTCAAGAATTGAAAGTAATGATCCGCATATCTGCTGCTGGACCATGCTGCTAAGGGCGACCCAAAAATAAGAGAAGGGCAACGGTTAGTCACGCAACTTGAGCCCCTAACTACCGGCCGCCCTGGAGAATTTACCGGGCAACCGGAGCAATTGCGCACGCTCCGCGCACTTAGCGCCTACCAAGTCTACGAGTTGACGCAATTAAAGACCAATCCGGCCTCCGAGGGTGTATAAGACGACCCGCAATTAGAGCTTGGTGAACTGGGAGTACTTCGGCTTCAGGCCGTCGCCAGAGGACTTCCCCGTAACACGGCGGACAACCCACGGGCCCGCGAACTCCCGCACCCAACGGGCGTTCGCGCGGAGGGCCTCCATCCGGCTGAGCTCAGGTACAGGCGTCATCGGCGGAACCTCAAGGGAGTGGTCATGTTCCAGGACGTCCAGCACACGGTTGGCCATGTTGGCGTGCCCCGCGGCGGACATGTGCATCCTGTCCTGCGCCCACATGCCCCAGTCGTAGTACTCGCTGAAGCGCCAGTAGTCCACCAGCAAAGCGCCATGATCGCCGGCGATCCCGCGGACCAGTTCGTTGTAAATGGCCGTGCGCCCGCGGGTGGTGCTGAAGACCTTCGATCCCCTGGAGTCGAAGCCGGTGAACATGACCACAGTGGCGCCGGTGGCGCGCAGTTTGGCGATGGCGCCGTCGTACTCCACCAGAAGCTCGTCAATGTCGATCCTCGGGCGGAGGATATCGTTGGCGCCCGCGTAAATGCTCACCAAGGTGGGTTGAAGTTCGACGGCGGCGTCTACCTGCTCAGCCAGGATCTGGCGGAGTTTCCTTCCGCGGATGGCGAGGTTCGCGTACCCAAAGCCGGGGTCAACGGCGCCCAGCTGTTCGGCCACGCGGTCCGCCCAGCCGCGGACACCGTTGGGACGGGTGGGATCGTCGTCGCCCACGCCTTCGGTGAAAGAGTCACCAAGGGCCACGAACCGGGTAGTGAAATCCATTCGGCCAGTTTGCCATCAGTTGCCGGGAGCAAACCAACCGCGACGGTGCCTAGCTTTCCCGCAGGATCCAATGGTCGGAGTCCAATCGGCCCACAACCTTTTCGCCGATGCGCGCCAAATCCAACACGTCCTGCTCAGTCAGGGCGTCCAGGAACAGGTCCCGAACGGTCTCAACGTGACCCGGTGCCAGTCCCACAATGGTTGCCATGCCTTCCTCGGTGAGGTGGGCAGTGGTGACGCGGGCATCATGGGGGTGTGGGCGGCGTTCCACCCATCCGCGCTTCTGCAGTTTGGTCACCACATGCGAAAGCCGCGACAAGGATGCGCTGCTGCGCGCGGCAAGCTCGCTCATCGGCAGGAACCGCTCTTCCGCCTCGGACAGCATGGCCAGGACGGTGTAGTCGAAAAGGGACAGTTTCCCCGCTGCGTGGAGCTTGGTGTCGAGGGCCGCCGGCAGGAGCGTATTGATGCTTACCAGTGCCAGCCAGGCACGGCGTTCGTCAGCGGAGAGCCAGCGGGGTTCGGTCATATGCCCATTCTACGAGAAGGGGGCGGTTGATCCTTCAAGTAGCAGCGGTGCCGCCGGTAGGCTGGGCGCATGTATGTTGTCTCCCTGAGCTACCGGGTTCCCCAGGACATCGTGGACTTCCACAACGATGCGCATATCGCCTGGCTGAAGAAGGCGTTTGACGACGGCGTGTTCATCGCCGCGGGGCGCAAGGTTCCGCGGACGGGCGGCATGTTGCTCTCCCGTGCCGACCGCGCGACCCTTGACGCCAGTTTGGCCCAGGACCCGTTCTACTCGAATGGTGTTGCCGACTTTGAGGTTGTGGAGTTCCACGCTGCGAGGGTTGCACCGGGTTTTGAGAACCTGCTGGACAGCTAGGACCCGGTACTTCCCGCCGGCTGCTTTGCGGCAACCTTTTTCAAGCCGCCTTTTCGCGGCACCTTGACCGGTTCCGGCCACCGCGGGGTGAGCTGGTCACCCAACGTGACGCCGCGCAGTTTTCGGCTGAACAGCGGCAGGACCCAGTCGTGGATCCAGCGGCGCTGGTCCTGTTCCCACTCCCGCAGGCTGAGCTTCGCCGGCGGTTCCCAGTCTTTGAGCCGGATCTTGTGCGGCACTCCCAGCTGGTCCAGCACCTGGCCTGCCAGGTACTTGTGGCCGGCCTTGGACATGTGGAGGCGGTCCGCATCCCACATCCGGCGGTCGTGGAACGCGTCCAGGCACCAGTAGTCCACCAGCACTGCGCCGTACTTGGCCGCAATGGCCCGGACCTGTTCGTTGTAGAAGTTGTTGCGCCTCTTCAACGGCTCCAGGAGCGCTGAAACTTTCACATCAAAGCCGGTGAAAAGCACCAGGGTGGCACCTGTTTCCGCGAGCTGCGCCACGAGCCCCTCGTAGTCGGCCATAAGCACGGCCATGTCCGTCTTCACGTCAAGGATGTCATTGCCGCCTGCGTAGAGCGTGACCAGGGTGGGACGAATGCCCAGCGCTGGTTCCAGCTGCTCGCCGATAACGTGCCGGAGCCGTTTGCTCCTGATCGCAAGGTTCGCGTACCGCCATCCCGGCTGCGCCTTGGCAAGTTTTTCCGCCACCCGGTCCGCCCAGCCCCGAACCCCATTAGGCAAACGCTCGTCACGGTCCCCGACCCCCTCAGTGAAAGAGTCCCCCAGAGCAACAAACACCCGCCGCCCAGACTCAGGAAGCAAAGGTTCAGGACGCACCAGCCCAAACTAGCCCTAACAGAAAAAGCTCAGGGAAAGCGGAGGTGAAGAGCAGGTTACGGAGACAATCAGCCGCGGCCGGCGGCTTGCGTAGGAGCGCATCGCCGACTGAAGCGCAGAGAAGGCCGCGCGCGGCCGGAACGAAGCGAAAGAAGGTGTCTAAGCGACGGCAAGCCGGCAGTTGCGGCGCACGCAGCAACGAGGCACCCAGCCACAAGGAGAGGCTTAGCCCTCGGCTTTGCCCCGCCTCCAGTACCCCATAAAAGCAACCTGTTTCCGGTCAATCCCAACGTCCCGGACAAGGTACCGCCGCATGTCCTTGATGACGGCGGCCTCGCCGGCAATCCAGGCGTAGAAGGGCATGGCTCCGGCGGGCATACCGGGGTTTTTGGTGGCCTGGATTTCGGCCGTCTCCATCCGCTGGGGAGTCTCCCAGAGGATGTCCACGTCCACGTTGACGTCCTCCGGCTCGGGGCCCGCGCCGCCGTCGGCCGTTTTGATTCCCACCCAGCCGGGCACCGGGACTGCCTTCCGTACGGCATCCTGGAGCAGTTCCCCGTGCGGCCGGGACCGTCCGATTGCGGCGCCCCGAGCCAGCCAGGTGATCTCGATGTCCGCAGGTGAGGAGAGTTCCAGGAAGTCGCCTGCTTCGGGGACTTCCAGGAACGCGTGGCCGGTCATGTACCCGGGCAGGCTTTCAAGGATGGCGGAGATGGCGGGGATGGCGGTCTCGTCGCCGGCCAGCAGGACACGCTGCGCCAGTCCGGGCCGCCATTCGACGCCGCCGTAGGCCTCCGCGGTGGCGCATTGCGCGGCGCGGTTGTTGGGGCCGATCAGGGTAAGCGCGTCCCCGGGCTTGGCGTTGAGGGCCCAGTTGGCGGCGGGACCGCCGTGGCCCTGGCTGTCGAAGTGCATCACGAAGTCGACGTCGAATTCAGGGTAGACGGTGTCCAAACGGGCCTGGCGGACGGTGTAGGTCCGCATGGATCCGCGCACCGCCGGGTCCATGGCCAGCCATTCCCGGTACCAGCCGGACGTGCTCATTTCGAAGACGGGCAGCGGCAGCGGGGTGCCGTCTGCAGCGAGGGACGGGATCATGAGTTTGATCCGAAGGTCGAGGGTGTCCCCGTTGACGCCGAAGTCCCGCAGCGAGTACCCGCCGAAGGTGATCCTGCGGAAGTTGGGGCTAAGTTCCTGCACCGAGGAGACGGTGACCTCAAACGCGAGGGTCATCGGCTCGGTGGAGGCTGCGGCAATATCGCGTGTCTTCATGAAACGAGCTCCAGTTCGTTGGCGGGGACGTGGTGTCGGCCGATGGGAATGATCAATGGGGTTCCGGAAACGGGATCCGGGATGACGCGGGACTCGAGGCCGAAGACGTTGCGGACCAGCTCCACGGTGACTACCTCCTGCGGCGCGCCGACTGCAACCACGGCGCCGCCCTTCATGGCGATCACGTTGTCCGCGTAGCGGGCGGCGAGGTTCAGGTCGTGCAGGACGATGGCCACGGTGGTGCCGCGTTGGCGGTTCAGGTCCGTCACGAGGTCCAGGACCTCCACCTGGTGCGCCAGGTCAAGATACGTGGTTGGCTCGTCCAGCAGCAGGACGTCAGTTTCCTGTGCGAGGGCCATGGCGATCCAGACACGCTGCCGCTGCCCGCCCGAGAGTTCGTCCACGTTCCGCTCGGCAAGGTCCAGCGTCTCGGTGGCTTCCAGCGCGCGCTGCACGGCGAGATCATGTGGGGACAAGTCCCCCTCCCTCCAGCTGCGGAAGAACCCTTGGTGCGGGTAGCGGCCGCGGCCCACGAGGTCGCGGACAACGATGCCGTCAGGAGCGGTGGGGTGCTGCGGGAGCAGGCCAAGGGTGCGGGCCAGTTCCCGCGCCGGAATGGCATGGATGTCCTTGCCGTCCAGGGTCACGACGCCGGCCGCGGGCTTAAGGAGCCGGGACAGGCCGCGGAGGAGGGTTGACTTCCCGCAGGCGTTGGCGCCCACGATCATGGTCACCTTGCCTTCGGGGATCTCGGCGGTAAGCCCGTCCACCACGCAGCGCTGATCGTATTTCAGCGTCAGGTCCTTGGCGTTGAGAACTGCCACGTCAGGCATCCTTTCGGTTGGCCGTGACCAGGAGCCACAGCAGGAACGGGGCACCGAGGGCGCCGGTGATGACGCCCACCGGCAAAACCGTGCCGTCCAGCAGCAGGGGTGCAAGGTTGACGGCGGCGTAGTCCGCGGCCAGGACAATAACGGCACCAACCAGGGCCGACGCCGGGAGGCTGGCTTTGCCGGTAAAGCGGCGGGCGATGGGACCGGCCAGGAAGGCGACGAACGAGACCGGGCCGGCTGCCGCCGTCGCGACTGCTGCCAGGGACACGGCGATGATCACCAGCGCCAGGCGCGTGGCACCCACCCGGATGCCCAGCCCGGCGGCGGCGTCGGGGCCGAGTTCCAGGATGCGCAGGGGCCCGGCGATGGCAACCGCGGCGGGGAGCAGGACTGCGAGGGCGACTGCGAGGACCCCTGCGCGGTCCCAGCTGGCGGAGTTCAGGGACCCGTTGAGCCAGACGAGGGCGTCGGCCGCGGTGCGGATGTCCGCCCGGGTCATCAGGAAGTTGACCACCGCATGCAGTGCCGCGGCGATTCCAACCCCGGCCAGGATGAGCCGGTTGCCGGCCGCATCGCCGCGGCCGGTTCCGCGAATGGCGCCGCTGGAGATGGCGTAGATGATGGCTGCCACACCGAGCGCGCCGGCGAGGGCAGCTCCGGAGACCGCCGCGCCCGAGGCACCGAAGATCACAATGGCCACCACGGCGGCAGCGCTGGCGCCGTAACTGATTCCGATGACGTCCGGGCTGGCCAGCGGGTTGCGCAGCATGGTCTGGAACAGGGCACCCGCCAGTCCGAACGCGAGGCCGATCATGGTGCCGATCACAGCCCGCGGCAGCTTGTTCTCCATCACGATGAAGCTGGCGCCGGGTATCTTTTCGCCGCCGGTCAGGTGCGCAAAGAGGATTTTGAAGAAGTCCGGAATGGTCACGGTGTAGCTGCCCAGCAGGACAGACACGGCGAACAGGACCACGACGGCGGCGGCAAGGAGTGCGGTCCGGTTCAGGTGCAGGCCGCGGCGTTGCCCTATCACTTTTGGTCCTTTAGACCCTGTTTTAGCAGCCATATCTGATAGCGCAACGGGGTTTTTCGATGCGAGCGTCACAGCCCGGCCGCCTTGCCCCGGCGTATCAGCCAGACGAAGACAGGTGCCCCGACCAGGGCCGTCATGATGCCGGCCGGGACTTCGCCGGGAAGGAGCACCACGCGGCCGATGATGTCTGCGCCGAGGAGCAGCACCGGCGCCAGGACCAGGGAGAAGGGCAGGATCCACCGGTAGTCGGGGCCGGTGAGGAAACGGACTGCATGCGGAATGACCAGGCCCACAAAAGCGATGGGGCCGGCAAGAGCGGTGGCGGAACCGCACAGCAGCACGATTCCGAGGGCGGTGATGCCGCGGACCAGGCCCACGCGCTGGCCGAGGCCGCGGGCAATGTCATCGCCCAAGGCAAGGCTGTTGAGGATGCGCCCGGTCAGGAGCACGATGAGTGCGCCGGCGGCCAGGAACGGGAGTCCGGACAGAATCACGGACCAGTCGCGCCCGGCGATGCCGCCCACCTGCCAGAAGCGGAAGCGGTCAAGGGTGTCCTGGCTGGAAACCAGGATGACGTTCATCAGGGAGTACAGGCCCGCGTTGAGCGCGGCACCCGCCAAGGCGAGCTTGACCGGGGTGGCGCCGTCCCTGCCCAGGGACGCGATGAGGTACACCACGACGGCGGCGGCTGCTGCTCCGATGAAGGCGAACCAGACGTAGCCGGAGAACGTGGCGATGCCGAAGACATAGATGCCGGTGACCACGGCCAGCGCAGCACCGGCGTTGACGCCCATGATGCCGGGATCGGCCAGCGGATTGCGGGCCACTCCCTGCATGGCTGCGCCCGCAAGGCCCAGCGCACCGCCGGCCAGGAGGCCAAGGACGGTGCGCGGGATGCGGGCGTGGACCACAGCATGGTCACCGTTGGCCGGATCAAACTGCGTGAGTGCGTCCCACACGGTGCCCAAAGGAAGGCCCCGGGCCCCGATGGCAAGGGATACCCCGGCCAAGAGCGCAAGTACACCGACGGCGGCCAGCAGCCAGGCGGCGCGCTTCCCCCCGAAAGCGCGGCCGCGGGAAGGACCAACAGGTTCCTTTGCCGGCACCGTGGTGCCGGCAACCCCCTGCCCGGACGCCGCCGTCGTCGTACTGTGCGTCATGGAAAGGTGCTTACTTCGCTGCGCCGGTGACTTTATCCGCTGCGCCCGCAAGCTGCGGCAGGAACGTGTCCAGCGACCACGGCAGGCTCAGCGGGGAGGCGGCGGAGATGGACAGCGTCAGGGTGTTGTCCGAATCGGCAACCAGTGCGCCGTTCTTGATGGCCGGGATCTGGCTGAGCAGCGGGTCAGCCTTGATGGCGGCAGCGGTGGAAGCGTCCGGAACCCAGGTCACGAAGATGTCGGACTCAAGCTCGTTGGCCTTTTCCGCGGACCACGCGATGAAGAACTCCTCGGAGCCCTTGGACCTGTCTTCAACCACGGGAGCCAGCTTCATGCCAATACCGGAAAGGAAGCGGGGACGGTTGTCGTTGGCGGTGTAGACGTTGACGCCGTCACCCTTGGCGGGCTCCAGGTTGCCGTAGATGAAGCTCTTGCCCTCGATCTGCGGGTATTTGGACACCTTGTCCTTGATGGTGGCCTCGGTGTCCGAGATCAGTTTGGTGGCTTCCGCGTCCTTGCCGAGAGCCTTGCCGATAATGGATGTGGACTCCTGCCACGGGGTGCCGTAGGCCAGTTCCGGGTGGGCAACCACGGGAGCAATCTCGCTGAGCTTCTTGTAGTCCTCTTCGGTGAGGCCCGAGTATGCCGCGAGGATAACGTCCGGGGTGAGCTTGGCAATTTCGGTGAAGTTGATGCCGTCTGCCTCGGAGTACTGAACCGGGGCCTTGTCGGAGCCGGCGCCGGCTCCAAGCCTTTCGAGGGCCGCGTCCTTCCAGGGGGTGGAGCCTTGGTCGTTGCCGCCCCACTCAACCTTGGGAACGCCCACCGGTACAACACCAAGGGCAATGGCGACGTCGTCATTGACCCAGGAGACGGTGGCTACCCTCGTGGGCTGTTTCTCGATGGTGGTTTCGCCGAATACGTGCTCGATGGTCACCGGGAACTGCGGGCTGCTGGAACCGGGAGCACTGGCCTCGGTGTTGGAGGACGCGGGGCCCGTGGCACAAGCCGAAAGGGTGAGCGCAGCGGCGGCCAGAACGGCCGTTGCCTTGCCTGCTGATTTGAACAGCGTCCGACGGGTGGCGCCGGGCCCGGAGAAGAGGGGGGAAGTCACGGAACTCCTTAAGTGAATGAAGCGAACTCAAGTAAGGCTAGCCTACCCATATTGCCATTACGCAAGAGTTCCGTAACTTAATGCTCGTCCGTGACGAAGGACACAAGGGGAGGGCCTCCCCAATTGCCGGGTCAACGGTAGGAGACGCTCATCAGTATCGCCTTCAGGGTTCGGCCTTCAACCCCCCAGTACCAATCTTTAGCCGCCTCATCATTAGCAAACGGCGAATCGGTGAACAGCACATCTGCAGTCAGAACGCGGTCCCCGAGCATAATGAGCCCGTCCTGCACCTTCCCGTCAGGCGAGACGGGCAGTCCTGCAGTCAGCCCCATCCGGTAGTGGGCCGCGCCGTCACTGCGATCAACAAAGAATGACGAGTGGGGCGTGGGGACAAAGTGCCCCACCAATCCTGGTACCGGGTCCGTCTCGAGTACGGTCCTGTTGGCAGAGCCCGCCACGATGTCGGCGATCGTCCCATAATAGATGTTGATCACATCATTACCGCTGGCGTTGTATATGGTCGCCGTCCCAACGTATGGGGACTTTGATGGCTCATAAACCTCTACCCGCCAGTCCGCCGGATGGTCGAAGGAGAGCCGGCCATCCGGGAAGGTGAAGGTCACCAAGCCGGCGGGCGCCGGAGGGGGTGTGGTTGTGGTGGCGGCGGGAACGGTCGTGGCGGAAGCGCGCGCAGGAGCAGCACCTGCGGAGGAAGCGCTGGCTGCCGGCTGAACGGCAGACTCTGTGGACGGGCCGCCGTTCCCCGCCGAGGTGCCTGCCGTGCAACCGCCGAGGGACAGCACCGCCGCGGTGGCTGCTGCGAGAAAGTACGTAGGGCGATGTGCTGGGCGCATAGGGGTGCCTTTCGAGAGAAGGCCGTCACGCCCGTCGGGCGTCAGACGCAGGTCCCAGCGTTCCACGTCCGCCCATCGGGAGGATGATGGCGAGTGTTTGATGCCCATCAGCATGGCACCGGCAAAACGCATCCACTAGCGGTGGGCAAATATATCCATCGATTTGTTATAGCAGGTTTCCCTAGGGTTACAGCTAGCGCAGGATGATGTCCACGGGGTTGGCCTCTGACCGCCACGCGCCGTCTTGGCCCGACCGCGGCCGGATGACCGGCGCCGCCAGCACTCCTGACCGGTTGGTGCGCTTGTCACGCAGGATTTCGGTGACGGAACCAAGGTGCCGGGACAGGTCAATGACGTTTTCGGGGGCGGCTAGCAGCAGCTGGAACCCGAATTCGTGCAGCGCTTTGATTCCGGCCCCTGCGAATTCCTCGGACGCCAGCACAAAGGCCTCGTCCATCATCACGGTGCCGTAAGTGGTGAAGCCCTGCTCGGCGATGCCCAGCTGGTAGCTCAGCGCCGCGGCCATGATGAATGCAGTGAATCGCTGGCGCTCACCGCCGGACATGGAACCTGTGTCCGCGTGCATAAAGACCTCGGTCTTCTTCGCCCCGCCCTTTTTGCCCGGCGCGGGCCCGGCAACTTCCCGGTGCTCCTTGCACTGGATGAACAGGTGCCCGCGTACATCCAGCACCTCGGCCCGCCACCGCCGGTCCTCCGGCGCCTGCGAGCCCAGCCGCTTCACCAGGGTTTCCAGGGACTTATAGCGGGCGGTGAGTTCGGCGTCGTCGTCCCTTTCCCCGCTGGCACCTTCGGCGCGGGAACCTTCGGACCTTGCCGGCCGCGTGTGCCTCGCCTTCAGGGCGTTCTGGATGGCGTCTTTGAACTGCTTGGCCGTAGGGGGCAGGGTCTGTTTGATGTCCAGTTCCAGGAAGCTGCCCTCGTGGAAGTTAACCTGCGAGAGGATCCCGTTCAGCGGCAGGATGCGGCTGGTGATGGACCGGCGCTCCTCGTCGAGGAGATGCAGCAGCGTGCTGAAGGATTCGTGCGTGCGCTGATTAAAGAACTGCCGGAACTCCGCCTCCTGGGCGGGCAGGCCGTCGCTCACAATCGCGTGGTACCGCGTCTCGAACTCGCCGGCAGCCCCGATGGTGGTGCCATGGTCGGCAGAGATTGCGCTGCCCCACTCGCGGACGAAGCCCTCAAAAATCCTTGTGAGGCGCTCGGCTGTGGTTTGGCCGCGGGACTCCGCGGTGTGCAGTTCGCCCAGCAGCGCGGTCCGCACGCGGTTGGCGAGGTTGTCCAGCTCATGCATCTCCGTCACGTCGCCGAAATCAGCAAAGTACGGTTCCAACGCAGCCACGGTAGCGTCCGACGGCGGCGCCTGGGAAAGGCGCCCGCGTGCGGCTTCCAGCAGGGAATCTCCAGCGGTCAGTTGCCGGTCCAGGGCCTTGTACTCGCTCTGCAGCACAGCAGCGGCCTCGGTACTGGACTGGTGCTTCTGCCGCACCTCCTCAATGGTGGCGCGGAGGGGCTCCAGGTCCGCCTGCGCGGCCAGGGCATCCTTGAGCCGCTGTTCGATCCGAGCCAACTCCTCGGCCGCAACTGCCGCTGACACCTGTTGCCAGGAGCGGTGGTCCTCGGCAATGCGGCGCAGGGCGTCGAGCTGCCGGCTCATTCCCTGGTGCGAATCCTCGCGGGCCTGCGCCAACTCCGCCGCTTTGGCGACCTCCTGCCGCAGGTCCTCCACCTGGCCGGCCACGAGTTCCAGCTTGGCGGCATTGTCGAACCCGAGGACGTAATCCTGCCGGCTGGTGAAGCGGTCATCCTTCTCCACTGTGTGGCGGTTGCGCTTGACCACGCCGCCAAGGCTGAGGCCGCGGTCCAGCCGTGCCAGCTCATCCGGCTCCTCCACGCACGGGTAGGCAAAGTCAAGTGCGATGCGTTCGCGGATCCAGGCCCCGGCCTCGGCGGCAACGCCCGTGGTGAGGATGTCCAGCTTGGTGAGCAGGTCGCCGTCGTGCACGTCCTCCAGCGCCAGCGCGCCGCCGGAGAGTGGCTTGGACACGTCCACTGCGCGCAAGGCGCCCCGCACGTTGTGGTCGTTGAGATAGCGTGTCACTGACGCGAAATGTTCGCCGGGTACCAGCAGGGTGGTGGCGAGGTTGCGGAGCGCGCGTTCGGCGGCGGGGCGCCACTTCTCCTCCCCCTCGGCGAGGTCCATCAGTTCGCCGGCGAACGGCATCCGCTCCTCCGGAATGCCTGTCGCAGCCGCGATGGCTGCCCGGTTTTCAATGCTCGACGGCGGCAGCAGCGATTTGCGCGTCTTCAGTGACACGAGCTCCTGCTCAGCCGCCGCCAACTCGCGCTTCTTCGTTGCATGAGCGTCGAAGGCTTCAAAGCGGAGTTCCTGCAAGGCCTGGGAATCGTCCTTGAGCTCGGCCGATCTCAGTGCCGCCTGCTCGTGAGCCTGCTCCCAGCCTTCAGCGGTCCACTCCAGCTGGAGGCCGGCGTCGCTTAGGGCCTTGCGCGCCGCTTCCTCCACCTGCTGGCGGAGCTTCAGTCCCACCCGGGCGTTTTCCAGCGACTGCTCGATGGCGGAGATGGCGTTGCCGCCCTGGTTGTTGTAATCCGTCTCTAGCTGGCGCAGCTCCTTGGCCAGGCCGTCCCGGACCGATCGCTCGGCCCCAAGCTCCTTTGCCTTTGCCTGGGCGAGCTCCTTGAAGCGGGCCAGCATTTTCTCGTGGACCGTGACGGCCAGCTGCTGTTGGTAGGCCTCGAACTCCTCGCCGGCAAGGTCACGCAGCCGGTTCGCGTCCAGCAGCGCCTGCGCGTACTCCCTGTTCAGCCCGGGCACCGGGGCCAGCTGGTCCCTCTGCTGCCGGACGTCCTCCAGACGCTGCCTGATGGACATCAGGTTGCTGAACTCTTCCACGACGTCGTCCGCCGCAGCGAGCGTGGCCGGGGCGTCCAAAACCTGGTCCCGGAAAAAGGTGTTGACGCTGCCGCCCAGGCCCTTGCCCGCCTGGATGACGCGCAGGAGCGGCAGGGCCTGATCCGAGTTGATGCCCAGAAGACGGCGGAAGCGTTCCGCGAAGGCCTTGTGCACGTCGAAGACCTGGGCGTCCGGAAAGATCGTTTCCAGGGCGGCCTTCGTGAACCGTTTGTCGGCGATGCCCTCGAGCGCCTCCAGGTCCAGCGGCTCGTGATCGATCAGATAAAAACGTCCGACGCTCGACTCCGTGCCGTTCTTCGGCAAGTCAAACAGCGCCGACACCGTCACCCGCGTGCCGGCAGCGTTATCAAACGTGAGCGCGACGGCGGACCAGGTGGCACCCGGGCGCTGGAAGGCACTCGCCGAGCCCTCCCCCACGGCCTTGTCGCCCACCTTTCCGCGCATGTACGTGAAGGTGGTCCGCTTGTCCTCGACGGCCCCGCCGGAGCGCTGGGCAGCGGCTTCGTTCGACCTCGGCCTTGCATCGAAAACCCGCAGCATGGCGTCGAACAGCGTGGACTTGCCCACGCCCGAGTTACCCGTGAGCAGCGTGCCGTTGCGGTCCACATGCATCGTGTGCGCCCCATGGAACGTGCCCCAGTTGACCACCTGCACCAGGGCAAGGCGCATTTGGCCCGGGTTCGCCAGGTCGCCCATCGGCAGCATGGTTGCGATGCTCACTGGGCTTCCTCCTCAGTTGTGGTTCCGTTCGGCTCCGCAGCCGATGCCGCGCCTAGAGGTAACTCGCCTTCGGCGTCGTCAGGTTCCTCATTCGTCTCGGCATCGAGCTCCAGCATTGCCTCGGTTCCGGCGGGGTCTGTGATGGCTGCTGCCAGGGCTTCTATTTGGGCTGGGATGTCGCCGATGTTGTCGAAGGGGAGCGCCAGGGGCAGGGCGTTGGAGATGGTGTAGACGTCGTCCAGGCCGGTGGGGAGGAGGAGTTGGCGGGCCAGGAGCTTCGTGATGGCCCGGTTGACCACGTCCGAGTCACGGAGCGCGTCCTGCTGGCCTGCGGGCTGGTAGTGCGTTACCAGGTCGGCGATTTCCTCACGGGTGATAGTGGGATCCGTCTGGGCGGTGGCGTGCCGGTCGAGCAGCAGGCGCATCCTCAGCAGGACGATGGTTTCCACCCTGCTGAGGGCACGCTGCTGCCTCAGGATGCTGGAGCGGGTGCTGCCGCCGATAGCGTCCGGATCCACCGGGCGCAGGACGGCGATTTTCCGTTCGTGGTCCAGCTGCATCGAGAGGAACAACTCGGACAGGCGGCTGCGCAGAATCACCTGGTTGTCCAGCAGGACGGTCCAGAGCTTCTCGTCCCGGCCGCCGTCCACGTACGGACCCTTGAGCAGCTTTACCAGCGCCTGCCGCACCTTCATCGACAGCACTCCCGTGTCGCCGGGAAAGAGGGCGGCCCCGTCGATGAAGGTGTCCCGGGGCGTGACGCCACCGGTGAGTGGTCGCTCATCGGGCGCTGAGCTCGTAGCGTTTGTTACCTCAGTCATCAGGATCTTTCTTGAGCGTGACCAGCGGCAGGTAGGCCCTGCGCGTGGTGCCGTCTATCTGTTCGAAGTCCAAGGCATCCACAGCCTGGGTGTTGAAGGCCGCGCCTTCGTGCAGGGCGTGCGAGAGGAGCGCCCGGATGGTGTTGATGTGCTGTTCCTCCGGCGGCAGCTGCTGCCACGCCTCGGAAAGGGTGGACGCCCCGGCGATGGCGGAGCGGATGACCTCCGGTTTGGCCTTGCCGGTCCTCGGCGAGCGCACGCGGTCCGAGTCGCTGAAGGCGATGGGGTCGGCGAGCTTGGGCGGTGCGGCGAACTCATCGGGATCGAAGAGCTTCACCATGGACAGCGATTCGAACCCTGCGTTAAAGAGGACAGGTCCGCGGACCAGGCCCGGACGTTCCCGTTCGTACGGAAGGGACCGGATGGCCTGCTCGGCTTCCCGCAGGACCTGCCGGAGCCGGACTGACTGGCGGAAGTCATCGCTTTGGACGTAGGTGTTGAGGCTTTCGCTGAGCTTGCCGTAAATACGCTGGATCTGGCTGTGCTGCTGCCGGAGTTCTGCCACCAGGTTCTTCAGGGTTTCCCGGTCATCCGGTGAGAGGTCGTCTGCGAACTGCCGGCTGAGGACCTCGCCAATCGCCGACCGGAACCTCAACTGCTGCTGCGGGTCCTCAAGGAACGCGGTAAAAGAACGGAAAGTCCTGCCCTCGGGGCTCTGGCGGAGGCGCTTGTCCGCCTCCAGCACCTGCGCCATGGTAGCGCCCTTGGTCAGCGACTCCTCAATAATCTGGTTGCGCAGCCCGCCCACCAGCTCCTCGATCCGGTCGCGCATCTTTTTGTAGTCGGCGGGCAGGCTCGCGGCGAGGTCAAGGATGTTTCCCGCAGCTTCCACGGCGTCGTCGTCATCCAGCAGGCCGTCGAACTCGCCGGAGCTGATGTCCTGGATCAGTTGCTGGCGCTCTTCGATCTCGTCTTCCAGGGACTCCAGGCGGGCGCTCTGGTCCGGGTTGGTCTCGTTGGCGAGCTTCTCGACGTCGCCCAGCAGTGTGCCGAGGCGCGATCCATTCAGGGTGGACCGCTCGCTGGACAGGCTGTCGAGGAACGCGAGCACGCGGGCTGCCGGTTCGGTGACCTCGTAAACGATCTGGCCCGACTGGTTCCGACGTGTCAGGAACTGCCGGCGCGTCCACTCGTCACCAAAGGCCTTCCCGTTGGCGCCGCCTCCCAGCCCTGGCTCCTGCCGGCGGAGCTCCTCAAGGAAGGAGTCGACGTCGGCGTGGAACTCCTCGAGCGGAAGCTGCGGCCGGGTGCGCGTAAAGGATGCCTGAAGCACCGCAATCACCCAGGGGGCCGAGCGTGTCAGGGCCCACGCCGGTCCTTTGGTCAGGAGTTCGAGGTCCCGGAGCCGGGCGCCGATGGCGTCAGCCGATGACCTGGCGGAGCGGGGCACACACTCTCCTTGGACTATTGAGGGGGCTGGGGCAGGAGCTCCAAACGGAAAACTGCCAACAACAAGGTTAACGCAGGCGGCCGCGACCGCTCCGTGACCTACTTCGCCGTAATATCTCGATCCAATATCAAGAGCTCTTTAAGCCCGCTGCGGCTCTGGCTGGCCAGCCCGCCTGCCCCTACGCTCATGCTACTGACTTTAATCAAAGCAACATCGCAGCAGCAGGGGGACTTATGCAGTTCGATTTAAGCGCAGTGGAAACCGCTACCTTGGTATTCGCGGGCACACTCGTGTTCGCGTTTATCCTGGCCGCTTTCGTTCTCACCGCAGGACTGGTGGCGCTGGTGCTGCTGGGCACGGGAAAGCTTGGCTGGACATTGGTTTCCAAGTCGCTCCTGGCCGTGGTCCACGGCATTAACGCCGGCTGGGACCGGCTGGTGCACCACGCCGCCACATTTGACCCCGCCGGGGACTTTCAGGGGCAGTCCTCCCCTAGCACGGGAACCTACCCGCGGGTAATATTGAGAGACAGCTGAAGGGTTCTCCAACCCGGCGGATCCTGGCTAAGAAAGCTATCCGGCCAAGGAGATAACCCATGAGCTCCGCCACTGACAGCCCCTCAAAAACCACCGCCGCCAGTTCCACGAACAGCCCGGCAACAGACGCACTCCCGGAGGAAACCCCGGTTCCCGCCGGAAAGATCGGCGCCGGCGTCACGGCTGATGAGGCAAGGGCGGTTGCAGAGGCCGCCCGCGAAACCGGTTGGGAACGCCCCAGCTTTGCCAAAGGGCTCTACCTGGGCAGTTTCGACCTGAGCCTTGTCCACCCCTGGCCCGCCCCGGACCCCGCAGACGTGGAACGGGGCGAGGCCTTTATGGCCCGCCTGACGGAATATGCCCGCACCATGGATGGGCGGGTCATCGAGCGCGAGGCCAAGGTCCCTGACGAATACCTGCGGGGCTTGGCAGACCTCGGCGTTTTCGGCACGAAGATCCCGGAAGAGTATGGCGGCCTGGGCCTGTCGCTGGTGTACTACGGCCGGGCGCTGGCCCTGCTGGGCAGCGTGCACCCCAGCCTCGGGGCCCTCCTTTCGGCACATCAGTCCATCGGCGTTCCCGAGCCGGTCAAGGTTTTTGGCACGCCTGAGCAGAAGCGGGAGTACCTGCCGCGCTGTGCCGCCGGCGCAGTCACCGCATTCCTCCTCACGGAACCTGACGTGGGCAGCGATCCCGCCCGGATGGGCAGCACCGCAACGCCCACGGACGACGGCGAGGCCTACCTCCTGGACGGCGTCAAGCTCTGGACCACCAACGGAGTGATCGCCGAACTGGTGGTGGTGATGGCCGTGGTGCCCGCCCGCACGGACCCGGACGGCTCCAGGCACAAGGGCGGCATCAGTGCATTCGTGGTGGAGATGGACTCACCCGGCATCACGGTGGAAAACCGGAACTCGTTTATGGGCCTGCGCGGCATCGAGAACGGCGTCACCCGATTCCACCAGGTGCGCGTCCCGGCAGCCAACCGGTTGGGACGGGAGGGCCAGGGCCTGAAAATTGCGCTCACCACCCTCAACACCGGCCGGCTTTCCATACCGGGCCTGTGTGTCGGCTCAGGCCGCTGGAGCCTCAAGATCGCCCGCGAATGGTCCAACGCCCGCACGCAATGGGGCAGGCCGGTGGGAGAGCACGAAGCCGTGGGCAAGAAGATCGCTTTCATCGCCGCTTCCGCCTTTGCGCTGGACGCAGTCTTCGAGCTCTCCGCTGAGCTTGCCGACGCCGGTCAGAAGGACGTTCGGATCGAAGCGGCCCTTGCAAAGCTCTGGTCCACGGAGATCAGTTGCCGGATAGCCGACGAACTGGTGCAGATCCGCGGCGGGCGGGGTTTTGAGACCGCCGAGTCGCTGGCTGCGCGCGGAGAGCGCGCGGTACCGGCCGAGCAGCAGCTAAGGGACCTGCGGATCAACAGGATTTTTGAGGGTTCCTCGGAGATCATGCGCCTGCTGATCGCGCGGGAAGCGGTGGATGCCCATCTGGCCGCCGCGGGCGACCTTGCGTCCTTGGACGCGAGCCTGTCCGACAAGGCGAGGGCCGCCGTCGGCGCTTCCGGCTTTTACGCCCGCTGGCTGCCCAAGCTGGTGGCCGGCGCGGGCATGGATCCGCGCTCGTACAGCGAGTTCGGGCGGCTGGCCAAGCACCTGCGGTTCGTGGAGCGCTCGTCGCGGCGCCTGGCCCGGCAGACCTTCTACGGAATGGGCCGGTGGCAGGCGAAGCTGGAACGCAAGCAGGCATTCCTGGGCCGCGTGGTGGACATCGGCGCGGAACTGTTCGCCATGACGGCCTGCTGTTCACGGGCCGAGATGCTGCTGCACACCGCTCCGGAAAAGGCCGCGAGCGCCTACGAACTCGCGGAGGCTTACTGCCAGCAGGCCCGCGTGCGGGTGGACGAGTACTTTGACCAGCTGTGGCGGAATACAGACGACGGCGACCACCTCCTGACCCGGAAGGTGCTCGCCGGGAATTACACGTGGCTGGAGGCCGGCGTTCTGGACCAGTCGGAAGGCACGGGTCCATGGATCGCGGACGCCTCCCCGGGACCCTCCCACAGGGAAAACCTGCACCGCAACTACCGCTGATGCCACTGGTCAAAAAATAGTAAGCATCCTTGCTATCTCAATGGGTGGATGGTTGAGTGGAGCCATGAGCAGCTCAACGGACCCAGAGAACCTGCCCCCACGACGCGCCCGCGAGGACGCGGACGGCAGCGGAAGCTACCGTGCCGCCGCGGCCGACGATGATGCCACGCGCACCTATGACCAGGCGCCGATAGCCGACGCCGCGCCGACCTCCACCTACGAGCAGGTGCCTGACTCCCGGAGCGGGCCATCCGGCGCCTCCGCAGAACGGGACTACGTCCCGGCAGCCTCTGCACCTGCTGCGGGTCCGAACCTGACAGACCGGCAGACCGCCGTCGCCCGGGAAAAGGAACGGTTCGGCGGCATCAAGGTAGGCTCGGCGTTCTTCGGCTGGCTGACCGCCACGGGCATGGCTGTGCTGCTCACCGCCTTAGTGGCAGCTGCCGGGACGGCTGTGGGCCTCGCGACCAACACTGACGTCAATGAGGCGGTGAACCAGGCAGCCTCGAACACCGGCACCGTTGGCCTGGTGGGCATCATCGTCCTGCTGGTCATCCTGCTTCTCTCCTATTACTGCGGCGGTTACGTGGCAGGACGCATGGCTCGCTTCAACGGGGCCAAGCAGGGCCTTATGGTGTGGATCTGGGCGCTGATCGTGGCTGTCCTGGTCTCCATCCTGGGCCTTGTGGCCGGACAGCAGTTCAACGTGCTGGCCAACCTCAACAGCTTCCCGCGAATCCCTGTCAATGAAGGGCAGCTGACCACCACGAGCATTATCGCGGCCGTTGTGGTGGCTCTGGTGGCACTGGCTGGTGCAGTACTCGGCGGGCTGGCCGGCATGCGGTTCCACCGCAAGGTGGACAAAGCGGGCTTCACTCCGGATGAGGATTACGACGACGAGTAGTCAGGCCAGGATCCTTCCGTCCACGTAATACCAGCGGCCGTCCTCACGGACGAAACGGCTCACCTCATGGTGGGTGCCGCGCTCGCTGCCGTGCCGGAACCACGCCTTGAACTCCACCGTCCCCTGGACGTCCAGGGGGCCGCCGCGGCTGGTGGAGACAATATCCAGGCGCCGCCATTGCAGGTCTGGATCAAGGTCCAGGTTCGCGGGAGCCTCCTTTGGATGCCAGGTGCGCAGCAGGTAGGACCCGTCCAGCAGCACGAACGCACTGTAGCGGGAGCGCATCAGCTGTTCTGCAGTGGCTGCCTCTGCCCCGCCGGAGTGGAACCGCCCGCAGCACAGGCGGTATTGCTCGCCGGACAGGCACATGCAGTTTTCGGGTCCCGGGTCTTCAGCCATGACCTGATGCTGTCATATTCGGGTAACAGCTTTGAAACAACCCCGGACGCGCCCCTCCGCCCGTCGGCACAGCTCCGCAAAACTCCGTATGGTGGAGAAGGAGCTGTTGCCTTGGCAGAGGGGTGCAGGTGCGGGCCCGTGGCCGGCAGAGAGGAGAGATGACGTGGATAATCCGGATACGCTCATCCTCAACCTGACCTTTTTGGGCACTGTGGGTGTGGCTTTCCTGATGTTCCTGGTCCTCTTCTTACTGGGCGTCATCACGCTTGTGCTTGCGGGTATGGGCAGGCTCGCAGCCGTCACGCTGATGGCTTTGTTCGGCCGGCGAACCAGCAGGGAAAGCATCCCCCTCGTCCGCCTGGGCGTACCGTTCAGGACTGCGCACGACGACGGCGCTCCGGCTTCTGTTGCAGGCGCCCCTCATGCAGGACCGTCCGTTGCCAAAACCCCTAAACCCAAACGTCAGCCCCGGGATTGGCGGGGCGCGCTGAAGCCGGCGCACCTGCGTACGGCGCTGCGCACCGCGGTTGTACATCACCCCGCCGTGACGGCCGCACGGCCCGTGCCTCCCGTCCTTGCCGATGACTGGGCTTCAGCTGTTGCTGAGGCGGACGCAAGGGCAATGGCACGGGCGCGGGCGGCGGCACCGGAAATCAAGCTTTCCGTTCGGGACTTGCCGGATCCCCGTGTGCCTGCTGACAAGGTGGTGGAGGTCGCCCCGCTCGTGGAGTCGGCACTGGACACCCACGGCCCCGGCGGGGTGCCGCGGTCGTTTAAGAAGGCGCAGGCTCCCCGTCCGCTGGCGCCCCTGGACACGGGATCGCTGGTGTCTTTGTCTGGCCGAGCGCAGGTGCAGGCGCTCAAAGGCACCCCTCGCAAAGACACTGCCACCAAGGGACCTGCTCCCAAGGGCTCTCCGTCCAAGGGCTCTCCGTCCAAGGGCAATCCACAGAAGGGCAAACAGCCCTTACCCTGAGCAACCATCTGGGTTAGCGTGAAACCCATGGAATTCAGATACCTCGGAAACAGTGGCTTCAAAGTCTCGGAAATCACCTTCGGCAATTGGCTCACGCACGGCTCCCAGGTGGAGAACGACGTCGCCTCCCAGTGTGTCAGGGCTGCCCTCGATGCAGGCATCAGCACCTTTGACACGGCGGACGTCTATGCCAACACGGCTGCCGAAACCGTCCTCGGCGAAGCCCTGAAGGGCGAGCGCCGCGAGTCCATAGAGATTTTCACTAAGGTTTTCGGCGCCACCGGCCCCAAGGGCAAGAATGATCTGGGCCTGTCCCGCAAGCACATCATGGAATCCATCAACGGTTCGCTGCGCAGGCTGCAGACGGACTACGTGGACCTGTACCAGGCCCACCGCTACGACTTTGAAACCCCGCTCGAAGAGACGATGCAGGCGTTCGCGGACATCGTCCGGCAGGGCAAAGCCCTGTACATCGGCGTCAGCGAGTGGTCGGCCGACCAACTCCGTGCCGGGCACGCGCTGTCCAAGGAGCTCGGTTTCCAGCTCATCTCCAACCAGCCGCAGTACTCCATGCTGTGGCGTGTCATAGAGGCTGAGGTTGTTCCGGCGTCGGAGGAACTGGGTGTGTCCCAGATCGTCTGGTCCCCCATGGCCCAGGGCGTCCTCAGCGGCAAGTACCTGCCCGGCCAGCCCGCGCCGGAAGGCAGCCGGGCCACGGACGAGAAGGGCGGCGCCAAGATGATCGAGCGCTGGATGCGCGACGACGTCCTGGCCGCGGTCCAGGAGCTCAAGCCCATCGCCGAGGAAGCCGGACTTTCCATGCCGCAACTGGCCGTGGCCTGGGTGCTGCAGAATCCCAACGTGGCCTCGGCGATCATTGGCGCTTCCCGGCCGGAGCAGATCGCGGACAGTGTTGCGGCGGCAGGGGTAACGCTGGAACCCGAGGTGCTGAAGAAGATCGACGACGCCGTCGGCTCCCTCGCCGAACGTGATCCCCAGCAGACCAAGTCCCCGGCCGAGCGGGAACACTAGGTGGCGGGCTCCACCCCGGAACTGCCCGATCTTGCCGTCACTGGTTCCACAGGCGGCCTGGGTGGAATGGTGGCACGGCAGCTCGCCGCGGCCGGGTCAGTCCAACGCCTGCTTGTCCGTGACGCCGGACGTGCACCTGAACTGGAGAACGCTCCGGCAGTGGTGTGCAGCTACTTCGATGCCCCTGCTGCCAGGACGGCACTGGAAGGCGTCAAGGTCCTGTTCATGGTGTCGGCGGCGGAGACGGAGGACCGGCTGCAGCAGCACCGCGCTTTTGTGGACGCCGCAGCGGACGCCGGCGTGCAGCACGTGGTGTACACGTCGTTCTATGGCGCGGCGCCGGATGCCACCTTCACCCTTGCCCGGGACCACTACGGCACCGAGCAGCATATCCGGGACTCCGGGATGGACTACACGTTCCTTCGGAACAACTTCTACCTTGATTTCCTGCCGCTTCTGGCGGGCGAGGACGGCGTGATCCGCGGGCCCGCCGGAAAGGGAGTGTTTTCCGGCGTTGCCCGGGAGGATATAGCGCGCTGCGCCGTAGCAGTGCTGCGCGATCCCGCCATCCACAAAGTCAGAACGTACAACCTGACAGGGCCGGAGGAAGTCAGCCTGGCGGACGCTGCCCGGATCCTAACCGAAGGTACCGGGCGCAGCATCAGCTACCACCCGGAAACGGTGGAGGAGGCCTATGCATCCCGGGCATCCTACGGGGCGCCGCCCTGGCAGGTGGACGCGTGGGTCAGCACCTACACTGCGATGTCAGCCGGGGACCTGGCAGGGATTTCACCCGACATCCATGGGCTGACGGGCCGGGATCCACTGAGCCTCGCCGAGTTCCTGAAGCAGCCGCAGCTGTAGCGGCGGCTTGCCGCAGTTTTGGGCGTTGACGGGTTTGGCGGTCGGGCGTAAACCTGAGGCAGGGGAGCGTCCAGCCCGCCAAGCAGATCCCACGTCAGAATCGCAGCGCCATGACCCAGATCCAGCCGAACCCGTCGTCTACCCGCCAACCCGCAGTGCGCGACGAGCACGCGCAAGCCCCCGCAGACCCTGCAGCAGGACCGACAACAGGGCCACTCACCCCGGAGGAACTCCAGCTCGGCGCCCGCAACCACTCCATGCCCCTGGAGGCGCTCCGCCGCGACCTGACTCCCCCCGGGCTCCACTACGTCCTCACGCACTTCGACATCCCCTTTATTGACCCCGCCCACTGGCACCTCCGGATCAACGGGGCAGTAGAGCGTGCCCTGGAGCTGAGCATGCCGGCGCTGCGGAAGGACCCGGCCATCACCGTGCCGGTCACTCTGGAGTGCGCGGGCAACGGCCGGTCCCTCCTGAAACCGCGGCCGCTCAGCCAGCCCTGGGTCCTGGAAGGAGTGGGCACGGCCGCCTGGACAGGGGTCCCGCTCGCATATCTTCTGGGGAAGGCCGGGGTTCTGCCGAACGCTGCCGAGGTGGTCTTCACCGGCGCCGATGCCGGCGTCCAGGGCGGTGTCACGCAGCGGTACGCCCGCAGCCTGCCGGTCCATGAAGCGATGCGTGCCGACGTCGTACTTGCCTACAAGATGAACGGCAACGAACTGCCGCCCCAGCACGGTTACCCGCTCCGGCTGGTGGTTCCCGGCTGGTATGGCATGACGAGCGTGAAGTGGCTGGAATCCATCGAGGTGGTCACTGCCCCCTTCACCGGCTACCAGCAGGCAGTCGCGTACCGCTATCAGGATTCAGCGGACGACGCCGGGACGCCGGTTTCGCGGATCAGGGTGCGTTCACTGATGGTCCCGCCGGGCATCCCGGACTTTTTCACCCGCAAGCGGGTGCTGCCGCACGGTCCCGTGATGCTGCAGGGCCGGGCATGGTCCGGGCACGCGGCAGTGACTGCCGTAGAAGTGGGCATTGACGGGACCTGGCTGCCGGCGCACCTGGAGGAATCTGCTGGAGGGTTCGCCTGGCGGAAGTGGACACTGCCGTGGGTGGCCGACGCGGGCGAGCATGAGCTGGCCTGCCGCGCCACGGATGCCAGCGGCGCCACTCAGCCCATGGAGCAAAACTGGAACTACCAAGGACTGGGCAACAACGTAGTGCAGCGGATCAGTGTCCGGGTGGAATAGGCGTTTCATCTAAGGCGCAGATGGGCGGGCCCCGCTGCCCTCTTGCGGCCGCGGCCTCCGAGCCGGGGGACCAGGGCTATACTCGGTGCCAGCCATGACCAGTCTTCCTTCCTCCCCCGCCAGCGTCCGCATTGATGCGTGGCTGTGGGCCATCCGGGCCTACAAGACACGCTCTGCGGCTACGGCGGCGTGCCGCGCGGGCCATGTGCGGCTGAACGGCAGCCCGGCAAAGGCGTCGGCAACACTGGTCAGCGGCGACACGGTGACAGTCCGGATGTCCGGTTACGAGCGAATCCTCGAAGTGCGCCGTCTGATCAACAAGCGCGTGGGTGCGGAAGCTGCATCTCACTGCTTCACCGATCACACGCCCCCGCGGCCTGTTGCCCCTGCACTGGGCCTGCCGCAGCGGGACCGCGGCGCAGGCCGGCCCACGAAAAAGGACCGCCGCGAGATGGAACGCCTCCGCGGCGCTTGACCCGGGCTCGACTGGCGCTTCTGGATGACGGGCCTTGCCTCGCCTAGTTTCTGACCCGCGCCCGGACGAGGTTGGCAAAGGGCAGCTTCCCGTACTCCTCGACGAAAGCTGTGTGATACTCGGCCTCGGCCTTGTTCAGGGCTTCGGCGGGCAGTTCCTTCCAGGCGATCAGCAACTGCCCGGCATCCCTGAGTTGCCAGACCAAGCGGCCGTCCCAATGCCCTGGCGGCTTGCCTTGCCCGAAGTCCAGGAACTCCTGGATCTGTCGCCGCAGGCCGCGGTTTCCCTTGCTGCCTGGTCCCGCTTTGCCCAGGTAAAGGACCGCGGCGGCATCCACCCACTCCGCTGCCAGGGCCGGCTCTGGCAGCGATGGGTCCTTCTTCTTGAAGACCCCGGCGGTGCTTTTCTTTAGGAAGACCGGCTGGAACTCCTCCTGCCGCAGGACCGCAAAGACGCCCGTTCCCTGCGGAACCCGCATTACCTCAAGGTCCTTGAAAGGCCTGAAGCCCGCAAAGCCGTCATCTTTCAGGCCCTTCCTGGTGAACTGCATCCCTACATTGAACAGCATGGTTCGAAGCTGTTGCTTGCTTATCCACATAGGCTTTGAGGCGCCGGTTTTTGTCAGACCCTGCTGGAAGACTTTGGTTATGGAAGCGGATCAGGGGTCGGCGGGAGCAGTTGGGGCGGAGAACCGTGCTGCTCCTTCCATTGCTGATGTCCTTGAGTTGCTGGCTTCCGTTCCTGTCTCTGTCGATCGCCCGGGGATGATTGATCAGCTGCGGGATTTTGAGGATGTGAAGTCCGCGGCCGCAGCTAAGCAGGCGCGGATCGCCGTCGCCTACGACCTCGCAAGGAGGCAGGAGCAGGCTGCTGCAGGCGTCCCTGCCGGCGAACTCGGCGCCGGAGTGGGAGCCGAAATTGCCCTGGCCCGGCGCGAGTCCCCCGCCCGCGGCGGCAGGGTGCTTGGATTGGGGAAAGCCCTGGTCACCGAGATGCCCCACACCCTCGCAGCCCTCGAATCCGGGCAGCTGAACGAGTGGCGGGCCACCCTGGTAGTGAAGGAAACAGCGTGTCTGTCCGTGGAGGACCGGTGCGAGGTGGACGAGGAGATCGCCGCGGACACCGGCACCCTGTCCGGCGTCGGTGACCGCGCCATCATCGCAGCAGTCCGAGCGGCCTCGTACCGGCGCGATCCGCAGTCGGTGGTGAAGCGGGCTTCTCGTGCCGTCATCGAACGTACCGTCAGCATGCGCCCGGCGCCGGACACCATGGCGTACCTGACCGCCCTGGTTCCGGTGGCCCAAGGGGTCGCCGCCTACGCAGCCCTCACCCAGCAGGCAGATACGCTGAAGTCCTCCAGTGACGAGCGTCCCAGGGGCGCCATTATGGCGGACTCCCTCATCGACCGCATCACAGGCATCCCGGCCGGCTACACGGGCATCGACATCCAGCTCGTCATGACCGACCGCACCCTCTTCCAGGGTGCCAGCGAACCCGCCAGGCTCACCGGCTACGGAGTGGTCCCCGGCGAGTGGGCAAGGACAGCCATACGGCGCGGGGCCGATGAAACGAAGTCCGAGCTAGATATCTGGCTTCGCCGGCTCTACACGGCTCCCGCGGACGGCGAACTGGTCGGAATGGACTCCAAAGCCCGGCTCTTCCCGCCTGGACTAAAACGCTTCCTGCAAGTACGGGACGACACCTGCCGCACCCCCTACTGCGACGCGCCCATCCGCCATGACGACCACATCGTCCCCTGGCACAACGATGGGCCTACCACCAGCAACAACGGCCAAGGCCTCTGCGAAGCCTGCAACCACACCGAAGAAGCATCTGGGTGGTCATCCAGACCCGTCGCAGGGCCACGGCATTCGGTGGAACTCCGCACTCCCACGGGCCATACCTATCGCTCCATCGCTCCGCCCCTGCCGGGCACTGCCGTGACTGCGGCTGCGAAGGCAACCTCCCGCCGTCGGCGGAAACTGAGGCACCGAGCAAAGGCTGTCAAGCGCGCCAAGGTACGGAGACCGGCGCTGACAAATGCGGCTTGGCCGCTGGCCTCAGAGTTGCTCACCCAATTCGGGTGATGTAGCTGCTTCAGGCCCGAGTCAAAGACGACGCCGGCCCCACCTCGTAGCAAGGTGGTTGCTTCACGAACCCATGGTTCACAATACGGTTCCCTGTTGATGAATGCCGCGCCGCACAAGGGATACGGAACTTTCCCTGCCCACCCCTCCGCCCAAAAGCGTAGAGTGGCCTAAGACGCCTGATTCTGGACGCCTAGCTGCTGAGGGAGAAATCGTGACGATTGACTGGGACGAAAAAAAGGCCCTGCTACAGGAACCGAACATCGCGAAGGTAACCCAGCTTTGCGACGAACTGATGGAAAAGAAGCCGGGCTCCACTGTCCCCTATATCGACCCGGTACATGACGAAGATGAATGCCGGATCGTAAGCCTGCAGGTCAGCCCGGGAAAGGGCACCGAATCCGGGTTCGTCTCGCACTACAACGACGACGAAGCCGCACGCCGCGCCACCCAGATCTACGAGCTCGCCGAGCTTGACCCCCGCTACGTAATGCCGTGGAATGCCTACCCGTGGGTCCGCGATCCAGGTATGCCGTCGGCATTGAGCGTGCAGGAAAAGACCGACGGCCTGCGCCCCTTCCGCCAGTTCCTCAAGATCAACTCCCGTGTTTCCGCGATCATTGCCCACGGCACGGACGCCTCAACCTTCCTCACCCTGTTCGAGAAGACCTACCACTCCTCACTGAAGAACAGCGGCATCAAGGTGTACAAGGCCACCGCACTTGGCGGCCGCGCGTTCGCCGTCTCGGACGCTAAACAGGAAGAGCTTCTGGCCAAGAGCGTGGACATTTACAAGGACGCGATGCAGCGGGCAGGTATCCAGCACCTCTGAATTGGTAATGCCAATGCATGTGCTCGACTGGCTGCTGGGCTCCGATCCCGCAATCCGTTGGCAGGTCCTCCGCGACCTCACGGACGGTTCACCTGAGGATATTCGGTCAGAGCGGGAGCGGGTTGCGAACCACGGCTGGGCTGCCAAACTCCTCGCCCTCCAGGGCACGGACGGACAATGGGCCGGGGCCACCTATTGGCCGGAGGACGACGATGATCCGGACAACCAGCCGTGGACGGCGACCACGTACAGCCTCCTGCTCCTGCGCGACTTCGGCCTGGAACCCGGCAGCCGGGAAGCGAGGCAAGCGATCGGGCTGGTCCGCGACAACAGCCGCTGGGAGGAGGGCAACCAGCCCTTCTTCGAAGGCGAAGTGGAACCCTGTATTAACGGGATGACCGTTGCACTTGGGTCGTACTTCGGGGAAAAAGTGGAGCCCGTAGTGCAGCGGCTGATTCGGGAACAGCTCGCTGACGGTGGATGGAACTGCGAGGCAGAGAGAGGCTCCACCCGCTCTTCGTTTCACACCACCATCTGCGTCCTGGAAGGACTCCTCGAGCACGAAAATGCGACCGGCGGAACGGCTGAAGGGCGTGAGGCGCGGCATCGCGGGGAAGAGTATCTCCTGGACCGCGGCCTTCTCAGGCGGAGTTCGACCGGCGAGCTCATCAGCAGGGACTGGTTGCAGTTCTCCTATCCCACGCGCTGGTACTACGACGTACTGCGTGGTCTGGACTACTTCCGGACCGTCGGGGGCACACCTGACGAACGCCTCGAAGAGGCAGTGCAGGTGGTGCGATCAAAGGAGCAGCCCGACGGCAG
This sequence comes from Pseudarthrobacter sp. Hb11, assembly GCF_059383655.1. Taxonomy (NCBI): domain Bacteria; kingdom Bacillati; phylum Actinomycetota; class Actinomycetes; order Micrococcales; family Micrococcaceae; genus Pseudarthrobacter; species Pseudarthrobacter sp. Hb11. The sequence goes on along the minus strand of NZ_JBWZCM010000004.1, from coordinate 226,287 downwards.
GTGGTTGCTGGACAACACCCACCCAGGCAAGGTCCACTTCGAGCTGGAAGACGGTGACGGACAACCAAGCCGGTGGAACACCCTCCGCGCCCTGCGGGTGCTGGGATGGTACGAGGGCGCGTAACTGCTCCCAGCGCCGGCTCAGCCTTCCATCAGTCTTCGGCGATGCTTCAACTCCTTGACCAACGCTCTGGTGACCATGTCAGGAAACGGTGAGCCGGCGTCGACGTTACGCTTTTGCTTTGCCCCGCTCAGCCCATTGAAGGCGGTCCCGGACTCCAAGTCCGAGATCAAAGGGCCCGCTGCCTTTAGCCCGATCTCCACAACCTGGACAGCCGCCCGGTCGGTAAGACCCAGCCCTGTGGCCCAGCCAAGGAAGTGGCGGCGCGAAATCCCAGTCCGCTTCCCGTTCATGGTTAGGGCAAGAGTCTTATCGCCGTAAACCACTGTGGAGGGAATGTCGTACACCGGCGCGATCACCCACTCACCGGAGGGCTGCTGGACCATGGAGACGTTTTTGGCATGGAGATCGCCGTTCCCCGTCAGCCATGCGTATACCGCTTGTATCGCCAAGTTTCGAAGAGCGGGAAGCGGCGCCGAACAGTAGTCTGCGAGCGCACGGCAAACCTGGCCGTACCCTACGTTGTACTTGTCCGCCGGGTAGAGCTTCAGCACCTGGGCGCCGTCTTCCACGGCCAGACGCTGTACGCCGTCGGGCCCGGCTTCCGCGCCTGGCACACGGTCGAAGCGCTCCACCAGCAGTCCAGGCCTGCCCGCGACATCGCGGATCAGCTGGACGGGGCTCAGGGGAATCCGAAGTTTGGCGGCGTAGCGGAACATCACGAACTCGTTTTCCACTACGTGCGGGAACTCGGGTGCGTTGAGTTTCAAGATGAACTGACGCCCTGTGCTGGTAACTGGCACCGAAATCATTCCGGCGGACAACTTATCCTGCACCCCGGCCAGGGCCACAGGGTCAATCAGGTCCGGGTCACCTAGCAACTGGTCGAAGTCCACCGGCTGTTTTGGGTCCAGTTGCACTGCATGCCCGTCCGGGTTCAAGGGCTCGCCGTGGCCCACAATCTGGACGTCTCCAACAGGATTTCCACCTGCTGCGATGAGCAGGGACAGGTCGTCGTCGGCACTGGTCTTGATCGAGCGGCGCAGGGCGTTGAGCCGGCGGCCCTCCGGCAGCAGCCCGGTGAAATAGGGCGGTGCGGCTCCCGCGCTGGACAGCACAGGTTCTGTAATGAGCGGCAGGGAAGTGGCGACGGCGGGTCCCCCTGATGCGAGGTACGCCGGCACATAGCTGAACTTGGTGCCGCCGTCTTGACGTTCAAGCCGAGCGGCCAGCGCACCTGCCTTGTAGATGTCGGCGATGCGGTGCCTCATCTCTCGGAGCCCCCGTCCGAAGGCAGCTTCACCAGCGTATGGGCCGCAGAGCCAGGTCGCGTGGTGATCTTCAGTTCGAGGCCGAGCGTTTCGAGCACCGCGACCAAGGAATCCAGCTGGACGCTCGGCTTTCCCTGCTCGACGAAGCGGACAAACCGCTCGGATACGCCCGCCAGCTGGGCGAGGTCGTGCTGAGTCAGCTTCAGAGACGCACGGCGTGCTCTAACTTCAGCCCCTAAGATTTTGGTAATACCCTTCGACATGGCTCTCCGATAGGTACGATCGTGCCGTTCGTGTACTTGCGCCAAGTTTAGTACCGGGAAAGGGCGCAGCCCAAGGCCTTAGCGGTACGATCATGCCGGAGGTGTGGCTACACTTGCGAGCCCCCGACGCGCTCCTGCCCACCCGGCATAGCTAGCGCCATCGGATGAGGAAGGCCTAGAACTGCTGCGATCATGAGCTTTTCTTGAGGAAGCCTTGTGCTTCTATAGGGACCATCTATATGGCAAGCATTCAGGTTCCTTCACGGTTCGATCCCCTTCAGCTATGAAGACCTGGCGCAAGGTCCTATTGAAGGCAGTAGATGAAGAATCTGATAATCACCACATTGGCTACCACAGCCTTGGTGGCCGGCTCCGTGGCAGTCGGGGCAGCTGCGAATGAAGACTCCGGGACGGTGGTGCGGGTCATTGACGGCGACACTTTGATCGCGTCGATAAACAACGGGGATCACACTATTCGGCTTCTCAACGTGGATACGCCGGAAACCAAGGACCCCCATCAGCCGGTGGAATGCCTCGGCCCCCAGGCCACCGAATACCTGGAAGACCGGCTGCCAAAAGGCGCCCAAATTAGGCTGGAATTCGACGTCGATCGCCACGACAAATACGGCAGGACTCTCGCTGGTGTCTTCGCTCCGGACGGGTCCCTTGTGAATGCGGAGATTGCACGGGAGGGGCTTGGTATCCCCGTACAGTATGGCAAGAACGTAAAATTCCTACCGCCAGTTCAAGCAGCCTATGAGGAAGCGGGAACCGAGAAGACCGGCCTCTTTTCCGAGGGGATTGACTGCACCCTGCCCGCGCAGCTGGCGCAGACTACAGCGACGCTGGATGCGGCAGCGGCAGCAGCGCCGGCATCAACTTCTGCAGCCGCCGGGGCTGCTGCAGCTCTGCTAGTTACCGACCTTGCCGCCGCTAAATCTCTCAGGGCAGTTTATGCTGCCACCAAGGACGCCAACAGGGCCATCTACTGGGCCGGGCTTTCCGCCGTCGCCACTGCGGCGGCCCTCACCACCTTGGACAAAAAGATCTATTCAGCTGAAATGAAGCAAGCCCAGATCAGGTCTCTGCACACATCATTGGTAGCTGCTGAAAAGAAGGCGGAAGAGGAAAGACGAGCCGCGCAAGCACATGCTGCGGCGAAGAAGAAGGCTGCCAAAGAACGAGCAGCCGCGGAAGTGAAGGCTGCTAAGCAGCGCGCGGCGGCCGAGAAAAAGGCCGCTGAAGAACGTGCAGTTGCGGAGAAGAAGGCCGCAGAGGAAGCAGCCCGGCAGGCCGCCATAGAAGCAGAGCGGCTTCGTAGGTTGCCAGCACCAGCGCCATACGTACCCCCAGCTCCCCAGCCCTATGTCCCACCGGCACCAGCGCCCTACGTACCGCCGGCACCCTCCAAGTACACAGGTCCAAGATGTTACGCACCTGGCGGGAAGAGCTGGACCCCCTGCTAAACACCCCTGAACATCGGGTCCGAGAGCTTGAGTGCTCTTCGGACCCGCTGTCGTATGTGCCGAATCAGGAGGTCGGTTGATCGTCCGAGTTGGCGCTCTTGCGGCGTTCCTCGATGCTCTGGGCGACCTGCAGAATGCCGTCCTCCACACCTCCGGCGATGGCCTTTGGCGCCGCCGCAACAGTGCCAGCCGCAGCACCAACAGCTCCGGCCACGGCGCTTCCGGCTGAGTGGCCCAGATCGAGAAGGGAAGTATGCCATTCCTTGCGCTCGAAGGCCTCCGTCGCTGGCATACCGTAGCTTTCCGAGAACACGGTGAGAAGCCGTTGGATTTCAGATACGGCATCATAGAGTTTGGGCATTTCGAAGGGGTTTGTAACCCGGGTGAAGGTGTCAACCTTGGAAGCTTTCACCGCTGCGTCGGCCAGTTTTTGGACCTTTGACCGTGTTAGCTCAAGCCGGCGTTCCCGGGCCTGCTCAACGTGCCGGGCGTGTGTCCCTCTTGCGTCTGCGGCGGCTCCATGGATTATTTCCAATGAGTCCATCCGAACCATGTTCGTCAGTGCGACTGCCCTTGACCTCTCCGAACTGGAACGCATCCTGCCCGAAAGAGGCGTCGGTTCCCGCTGACAGCCCAGCAGATCAACTTCCTCCAGGTCCTGACGGGACACCTGGTGGAGAAAGGCAAGGTCAACCCGGCGGCACTGTTCGACTCCCCTTACAACGAACTCGCGCCGTCCGGCCGCGATGTGCTGTTCGGTGATGACGGCGTGGTGAAACTGTTTGGCATCCTGCGAAGCATTGAAGACCGCGCCCGGGTCAGCTAGCCACCCCGCATTGACAGCAGCTGTGACCCCTGCCATATTTAAGGCGTGAACCTGTCAGACAGCCGGACAGCAGGACAGCCTGCTGCGTCCCCGCTCGCACGACTCAGTGCAGCCGAGGCGGTATTCAACGCTATCCGCCAGGACATCGAGACCGAGCGGCTGTCGGTTGGAAGCAAACTCAGCTCGGAGGCAACCCTTTCCCAGCAGTACGGGGTCAGCCGGTCAGTCATCCGCGAAGCGCTCCGCTCCTGCACCGCCCTTGGCCTTACGGTGACCAAAACGGGCAAGGGGACGTTCGTCGTCGCCAATAAAGTGGCCAACGACCTCACCCTCGGCCAGTACTCAGCGCGGGACCTCACCGAAGCCCGCCCGCACATCGAGGTTCCGGCAGCCGGACTGGCTGCAGAACGCCGCAGCGACGAAGAGCTGGAGACCCTCCGCCACATCGTTGCCGCGATGACCACCGAATCCGATCCCGAGTCCTGGGTGGCCCTGGACTCCAGCTTCCATGCCGCCATCGCCCGCGCCAGCGGCAACAAGGTGTTCGCCAGCGTGGTGGCTGACATCCGCGGGGCTTTGGCCCACCAGTCCGAAACTTTGAACATGGTAGCGGACCGGCAGCATGCCTCAGACCTGGAACACCAGGAGATCCTGGCTGCCATCGAGGCAGGCTCGGCGGAGGCCGCAAGTGCAGCCATGGCCCACCACCTGCGCGCCGTCGGCATCGCCCTCGACTCCATCCTGAACAACTAAAACGAGACACCCACAAGGACCCCATGCCATCCCCTGCGCTTACTGCTGCCCACACTGCCGCGATGCTTCCGCAGCACGCACCCCTGGTGACCGCCATCCGCGACGGCCTCGTCGAAAGCGTGCACTACGGCTCGGCCGTTGCCATTGCAGAAGATGGCTCAACAGTGGCGTCCACGGGCGATCCCTCGGCGCCGTTCTATCCGCGGTCCTCGCTGAAGCCGCTCCAGGCAGTCGCCATGGTCCGGGCCGGCCTCGAGCTGCCGGCGGATCTCCTTGCCCTGGCAGCGGCAAGCCACTCCGGCGCAGCCAAGCACCGCGAAGGAGCCCTGCGCATCCTCGACCGGCACGGGCTCAGCGTCACTGACTTCGATAACAGCACCGACCTCCCCTACGGCACCCGTGAGCGCGAGGAATGGCTGCGCGACGGCGGTGCGGCCACCCAGCTCACCCAGAACTGCTCCGGCAAGCACGCAGCCATGGCCGCCACCTGCGTGATCAACGGCTGGCCGGTCCGCGGCTACCTGGATCCTTCCCACCCGCTGCAGCAGCTCGTGGCCACAACCGTCAGGGACCTGACCGACGAGGAACCGTTCACCGTCAGCACCGACGGCTGCGGCACGCCCCTGTTTGCCCTCACCCTGCGGGGCATGGCCCGTGCCTTCGGCCTTATCGCGGGTGCCGCGGCAGCCTCCGTTGCCACAAACGACGACGGCGGGCCCGCTCCCCAGAGTGCGGAAGCCGCCGTCGGGCTCGCCATGCAGCAGCACCCGGACATGGTGGCCGGGGAAGGCCGCGACGTCACGGAACTGATGCGCCTGCTCCCGGGCTCCGTGGCCAAGGACGGCTTTGAAGGCGTGCAGCTGGTGGGCCTTGCCGACGGCAGTGCCGTTGCCGTGAAGATTTCCGACGGCGGCGACCGCGCCAGGATGTCCGCCACCGTCAAACTGCTTGAGGCGCTGGGCGTGGACACCGTTCCGCTCTCCGGCATCGCCACCGCCCCCGTGCTGGGCGGCGGCCACCAGGTTGGCCTGCTGCAAGCCACAGACTTCCTGCCCCAACATTCCCTGTCCGCACCCGCCAGCGAAGCCCTGTAAGGACCCCATGACCACCATCGACACCACCACCCTCTCTGAAAAAGATGTCCGGTCCGAACACGACCTGCTCGGTGACCGTGACGTGCCAGCCGGCGCCTACTGGGGTGTGCACACCCTCCGGGCCGTGGAAAACTTCCCCATCACCGGCCAGAAGCTGTCCTCGAACATGCACCTGGTCCGCGGCCTCGCGGCAGTAAAACTTGCCTCAGCCCGTACCAACCGCGAACTCGGCCTGCTGGACGCCGAACGGTCGGACGCCATCGAGCAGGCCTGCCAGGACATCCTGGACGGCCAGCTTGCCGACCAGTTCGTGGTGGACGTGATCCAGGGCGGCGCCGGGACGTCGTCGAACATGAACGCCAACGAGGTCATCGCCAACCGTGCGCTGGAAATCCTCGGCCACCCCAAGGGCGACTACCCCCGCCTGCACCCCAACGACCACGTAAACCTGTCCCAGTCCACCAACGACGTCTACCCCACGGCCGTAAAGCTGGGCACCATCTTCGCCGCCCGGGAACTGCTCGACGCCCTGGCCGAACTTGAGGAAGCCTGCGCGGCAAAGGCGCTGGAGTTCCGCACGGTGGTCAAGATGGGCCGCACCCAGCTGCAGGACGCCGTCCCCATGACGCTGGGCCAGGAATTCGGCACCTACGCCATCACCATCGGCGAGGACCGGCTCCGCCTCGCCGAAGCCGACCTGCTGATCCACGAAATTAATCTCGGCGCCACCGCCATCGGCACCGGGCTCAACGCCCCGGCCGGCTATGCCGAAGCCGCCTGCCGGCACCTCGCCGAGATCACCGGCCTGCCTCTGGTCACGGCCCCGGACCTGATCGAAGCCACCCAGGACGTGGGCGCCTTCGTCCACCTCTCGGGAGTGCTGAAGCGCGTCGCCGTGAAGCTGTCCAAAATCTGCAACGACCTCCGCCTGCTCTCCTCCGGCCCGCGCGCCGGGTTCGGCGAGATCAACCTGCCGGCCGTCCAGTCCGGCTCCTCCATCATGCCCGGCAAGATCAACCCGGTGATCCCGGAAGTAGTCTCCCAGGTGGCCTACGAGGTGATCGGCAACGACGTCACCATCACCATGGCCGCCGAAGCCGGGCAACTCCAGCTCAACGCCTTCGAGCCCGTCATTGTCCACAGCCTCCACAAAAGCATCTCCCACCTGGAAGCGGCCTGCCGCACACTGACGGCGCGCTGCATCCGTGGCATCACCGCCAACACGGACCACCTCCGCCGCACGGTGGAGCAATCGATCGGCCTCGTCACCGCCCTGAATCCCCATTTGGGCTATGCGACCGCCACCGCCATCGCGCAGGAAGCCCTCGCCACCGGCAAGGGCGTGGCCGAACTCGTGCTCGAACACGGACTCCTAACGAGCACCCAACTCCAGGAACTCCTCAGCCCCGAACGCCTCGCCAACCTCAGCAAATAGGACTCCCCATGACAAACTCCCCCATCACGGACCACACGGTTCCGCCCCAGGCGCACGCCTCTGAGGCTGCCCTGCACGCCGAGGACAAGGGTTACCACAAGAACCTCAAGCCGCGGCAGATCCAGATGATCGCCATCGGCGGCGCGATCGGCACCGGACTGTTCCTCGGCGCCGGCGGCCGCCTCAACGCCGCGGGCCCGTCCCTGGTCATCGCCTACGCCGTGTGCGGCTTCTTCGCGTTCCTGATCCTCCGCGCCCTGGGCGAACTGGTGCTGCACCGCCCGTCCTCGGGCTCGTTCGTTTCCTACGCCCGAGAATTCTTCGGCGAAAAGGCCGCGTTCGTTTCCGGCTGGTTCTACTGGATCAACTGGGCCACCACCACCATCGTGGACATCACCGCCGCCGCGCTTTACATGAACTTCTTCGGCAACTACATCCCCTGGATGGCAGCCGTGCCGCAGTGGGCCTGGGCCCTGATTGCCCTCATCGTGGTCCTGGCACTGAACCTGGTCTCGGTGAAGGTCTTCGGCGAGATGGAATTCTGGTTCGCCCTGATCAAGGTCGCCGCCCTGGTGGTCTTCCTTATCGTCGGCACCTACTTCGTCATCTTCGGCACCCCGGTGGACGGCCAGCAGGTGGGCTTCAGCCTCATCTCGGACAACGGCGGCATTTTCCCCAACGGCCTGCTCCCCATGATCATCCTCATGCAGGGCGTGCTGTTCGCCTACGCCTCCATTGAACTCGTGGGCACCGCTGCCGGTGAAACTGAAAACCCGGAAAAGATCATGCCCAAGGCCATCAACTCCGTGGTCTTCCGCATCGCCGTGTTCTACGTTGGCTCCGTCATCCTGCTGGCCCTGCTCCTGCCGTACACCTCCTACGAAAAGGGCGTCAGCCCCTTCGTGACGTTCTTCGGCTCCATCGGCATCCAGGGCGTGGACGTCATCATGAACCTCGTGGTCCTCACCGCCGCGCTGTCGTCCCTCAACGCCGGCCTGTACTCCACCGGCCGGATCCTGCGCTCCATGTCCGTCAACGGTTCCGCCCCCAAGTTCGCGTCCCGCATGAACAAGGCAGGCGTGCCCTACGGCGGCATCGCCATCACCGCCGGCGTGTCGTTGCTGGGCGTCCCGCTGAACTACCTCGTGCCAGCCGACGCCTTCGAAATCGTCCTCAACGTCGCCTCCGTGGGCATCATCATGACCTGGGCAACCATCGTGCTGTGCCAGATCCAGCTTCAGCGCTGGGCAAAAAAGGGCTGGCTCAAGCGCCCCTCGTTCCGGATGTTCGGTGCCCCATACACCGGCTACCTCTCTCTGCTCTTCCTGGTAGGCGTGCTGGTGATGGTGTTCATCGAATCCCCGCTCACCATGCTTGTCACCGCCATCGCCTCGGTCCTGATGGTCGCCGGCTGGTATGCCTGCCGCAAACGCATCCATGAGATCGCTGAGACCCGCGAAGGCTTCACCGGGATCTCCCCCGTGGTCGCCAACCCGCCGGCGGACACCTTCAAGAAGTAGTCCCGCCTCAGGGAGTACGACGGCGGCACCCCAGGTTTTGGAAGTCCAGAACCTGGGGTGCCGCGTCGTTGTTATCTGATCAGTTGCGGGGCTACGGCGAGGGCTTGACCACCAGCGCCGATCCGCCGCCACGCCGCGCCGGCTCGGCCGCCGCCACTGCCCTTCCGTCAGGGAGGAACTCAATGGCTGTGGCTGCGCCGAGTTCGGCAATGGAGCTGAAAGCCGGGTGTCCGTACTCCCTAAGCTGCCTCCCGTAGGCCGCGATGAACGCCGGCTCTGCCTGCGGGGTCGCCGAATTCCGCTGGGAGGCGCGCGGCGCGGCAAGCGCGTCCGGGATATCCATGCCGAGGTCAATCCTGTTGATAAGTGTCTGCAGCACAGTGGTGATGATGGTTGCGCCGCCTGGAGAACCGAGCGCCACGAACGGTTCGCCGTCCTTCAGGACGATGGTGGGCGACATGGACGAACGGGGACGCTTGCCCGGCTCAATGCGGTTCGGGTCGGTTGCGCTGTACACCGGCGAGAAGTCCGTCAGCTCGTTGTTCAGGATGAAGCCCCGGCCTGGAACCACAATGCCGGACCCGCCGGTTTGCTCGATGGTGAGGGTGTACTCCACCACGTTGCCCCACTTGTCTGAAACGGTGAGGTTGGTGGTGTTGATGTTCTCGGTGTCCGAATTGCCGGAAAGCGCTGCCGGTTCAACGGGGCAGGCGCCGTCGTAAGCGTTGACGTCACCCGCGGCCACCGGTTTCGGGGCCGCCTTCGCCGGGTCAATCTCGCAGGCCCGTTCCTTGCCAAAGACCGGGTCCAGCAGCTCCTCGGTGGGAACATCAACGAATGCCGGGTCACCCACGTACTTGCCGCGGTCCGCGAATGCCAGTGCGCTTGCCTCAAGGTAGTGGTGCAGGACCTTTGGCTTGTCCTTCGCCAAGGCGGGAAGATCGAACACCTCGAGGATGTTCAATGCCTCCCCCACGGTGGTGCCGCCGCTGCTGGAGGGCGCCATGCCGTAGACGTCGTAGCCGCGGTAGTTGACGTGGGTGGGATCCTGGTCCAAAGCCCTGTATGCATCAAGGTCTTCGGTTGTCATAACGCCTGCCGGCCCGGGCAGCGTATTGGGATCCGGGTTAGTAGGCGCGTTCCGGACTGTGGTGACGATCTCGTCGGCGATCGGACCTTCGTAAAACTCATCGATGCCCTTCTCGGCCAGCAGCCGGTACGTCTCCGCCAGGTCCGGGTTCTTCAGGACAGAACCGACAACTGGAAGCTGCCCTCCCGGGAGGAACAGCTCAGTGGTTGCGGCGAATGGCCTGAAGCGCTCATCGTTTTCATCGGTTTGCTGGCGGAATGTCTGGTCCACTACAAACCCCTCCGTTGCCACGTCAATGGCAGGCCTCAGGGCTTCAGCAAGGCTCAGGCTTCCCCACCGGTCCAGCGCCCGCTCCCAGGTGGCTGGCGTACCCGGAACACCAACCGACATGCCGCTGGTTGCCTGCTTGATAAAGGGATACGCCTCGGTGGTGCCAGGCTTAACAAAGGCATCCCGGGGCATCGCGGCCGGCGCAGTTTCGCGGCCGTCAATCGTGCTGACCTTGCCCTTCCGCGCGTCGTAATACACGAAGTAGCCGCCGCCTCCGATGCCGGCACTGTAGGGCTCGGTGACACCGAGGGTGGCTGCTGCGGCAACAGCAGCGTCGACGGCGTTGCCGCCCTTGCGGAGGACTTCAATGGCCGCGGCGGAGGCGTCCAGGTCCACGGTACTCACGGCGCCGCCATAGCCCGTGGCGGTAGGGGTCTTTTTGGTCTCCTCGGCAGGCCCGGAGTGGGCAGAGGCCGGGCTGGCCAACGCTCCTGTGGTTACGCTCATTGCCAGCGCCGCCGTCATGGCTGCAAGCCGGCGTCCCAGATTTGGCATGATTGCTCCTGAACCGGTTTGAGTGATGGAGGTCACGCTACTCCTCGGGCAGGGCACTCTCAACGGCTGCTGCTACCCCTTGTCGCCGCCCTTCAGAAGAGCTCTGGCTGCCTCGGTGGCGCCAATCCCGCTCTTCTCTAAGTACGAGGATCGGCGCTGGTGCGGGGTGGATACGCGTCATGGGTTTTTTCCTTGACCCGTGACAGGCTCAGGTCTATCATCAGCCCCATCTCGCCGCTTCAGCGGTGGGGCCAGGTTAAGGAGCATCAGTTTCATGCCGGAATTTATGGATGTTCACCGCAACATGACCGGAATCACCAAGGAGGCATTACAAGCGGCCCACGACGCCGATGTCGCCATTCAAAGCGAGGAAATGGTTGAGTTCAAGTCGGCTTGGGCTGATCCCGACTCAGGCCTCGTTTACTGCCTGTCCGAGGCTCCGTCAGCGGATGCCGTACGCCGTATCCATGAGCGCGCGGGCCACCCGGCGGACGAGGTCCACCCGGTTCCGATCAAGGTCTGAACAGGCAGCAGAGTCCGACGGCGGCCCGCCAGGTTCCGTCGATACGGAGCCCGGGTGCCGCCGTCGTTCGTTTTCGTCAGTCAGGAGGACCTTGGTGAACAACCCGGAAGCAAAAATTGTTGTAGGGGTGGACGGCTCCGATTCCTCAGTGCAGGCCCTGCGTCTGGCAGCCCGGCTGGCGCCCGCACTCAATGCGCGGATCCACGCCGTGGCTTGCTGGGATTTCCCGCAGATCTACGCCGGCTACGTTCCGCCGGACTTTGATGCCTTTGAATCAGCCATAACACAGACCCTGGCCGAGGCCCTCGGCAAAGCGTTCGGACCGGACGTCCCGGCGCACATCAGTCAGGAATTAGTCCGCGGCCCTGCGCCCGCCAAGTTGGTCGAAGCCGGCGCGGATGCGGCGATGCTGGTGGTTGGCCGCCGCGGGCACGGAGGGTTCATTGGCATGCACCTTGGTTCCGTGAGCTCAGCCTGTGTTTCGCACGCTGCCTGCCCGGTCCTGGTGGTGCACACCGACGGCAGCCACCGCCCACACCATCTGTGGAGAGGCTCCAAAGGCAAGGACGCCGCGAAGCTGTAGTCCCCATCCGTCCGGGCGTAACGCAACGCTCCCGCAACTCCCGGCTGCGAGCCGATCCCCTATGCTCAGCAGAGCGCCTTTCGGGCGCCGGCGCCCGTAGGGGTGGTGTTCAGGGAGCAGTTCAACGACGAACCAAAGCGGGAGACGGCATGACCAACTGGCGGATCAGGGACTTCCACTCAGCAGACCTAGACGGGATCCTGCATCTCTGGGAGACCCTCAAGTCGCACAACGTTGAACCCGTGTACGCACTTTCCGAGGTCCTCGCGTCCTGCGAAAAGGACCACGCCGTGGTGGCGGTGCAGGGTGACCAGGTGGTGGGCGCCGCCGTCGGACGCGCTGCCCACGACCAGGGCTGGATCGTCTTCCTCGCCACCCTCCCTGAATACCGCGGCCGCGGCATCGGCACCTCACTGCTCGCCGCCGTCGAAAACCGCATGGCCCCGCACGGCCTGAACAAGCTCTCGGCTCTCATGCCGGAATCAGAAACCCGGGTGGAAGCGTTCCTGGGCCGCGGCTTCGCGTTGAAGAAGAATTTGCGCTACTTCGAGCGGACCATCCCCGTCCAGCGGCAGGAACTCGGCGCTCTGGGCCAGCTCGGCGGCCGCGTCCTGGCCAGGGACCTGTGGGAGAACGTCGCCGGCATGCGCAAGGAGAAGGAACTGCTCGAACGCCGGCTGGTCCTGCCCCTGGCCGAAGCCGACCTCGCCGACGAATTCGGTGTAGTGCCGCCGCGTGCAGTCGTCCTCTTCGGCCCGCCCGGCACCGGCAAAACCACCTTCGCCAAAGCCATCGCCTCCAGGCTGGAATGGCCCTTCGTCGAAGTGTTCCCGTCCAGGCTCGCCTCCGATCCGCAGGGCCTGGCCGGCGCGCTGCGCGAGACGTTCCTCGAGATCGCGGAGCTGGAGCACGCCGTGGTGTTCATCGACGAAGTGGAAGAGATCGCGTCCCAGCGATCCGGGGAGCCACCGTCGCCGCTGCAGGGCGTCACCAACGAGCTGCTCAAGATCATCCCCGCGTTCCGTGAACAGCCCGGCCGCCTGCTGGTCTGCGCCACCAACTTCATCCGTGCCCTGGACACCGCCTTCCTGCGCCACGGCCGCTTCGACTACGTCATCCCCATCGGGCTCCCCGACCGGCAGGCCCGCGAAGCCATGTGGCAGCGCTTCATCCCGGCACCCGTGGTGGACGCCGTGGACGTGGAACTGCTCGTGGAAAAAACGGAGGGCTTCTCGCCCGCGGACATCGAGTACGCCGCCCGCAGCGCCTCCCAGCGTGCGCTGGAGAACGTTGTATACGGAAGGGACAGCGACGGCGGGCTCGCTTCCGGCGGCACGCTTTCCGTTCGCGAGGCGGTGCGGAAGGGCCCCTCCACCCAGGATTACCTCGACGCCATCGGCGATACCCGGACCACCGTCAGCGCCGAAGTGCACCAGGACTTTCTGGAGGACATCGACGCCCTGGGCCGCGTGTAGTTTTGAACCATGTCCTCCAATCCCCTCCGGCATGCCATGGCGCGCATGGGCGGCCGCGATCCGCACGAAAAGCACCGCGCAGCCACGCCGCTTGAACTCTTCTTCGACCTGACCTTTGTGATTGCCTTCGGCGTCGCGGGCAGCCAGTTCGCGCATCAGGTCGCGGAAGCGCACTTTATTCCCGGCCTGATGGGCTTCTCCTTCTCGATGTTCGCCGTGATCTGGGCCTGGATCAATTTCACCTGGTTCGCCAGCGCCTACGACACTGATGACTGGATCTTCCGGGTAGTCACCATGATCCAGATCGTGGGGGTCCTGATCCTTGCCATGGGAATCGAGCCCATGTTCCGCTCGCTGGTGGAGGGCGATCATGTAAACAATGCGGTAATCGTGGGCGGTTACGTGATCATGCGGCTCGCACTGGTGGCCCAGTGGCTGAGGGCGGCCAGGCAGGATCCGGCGCGCCGCGAAACATGCCTGCGCTATGCCAGGTACCTCGCGCTGGTGCAGCTCGGCTGGATTGCGGTCCTGATTATTGAGGCCGACGTCCTCACCACATTCCTCATGATTCTGCCCTTGATCGTGCTGGAGATGGCCACCCCCTATGCCGCGGAGCGAAAGGCCAGGACGCCGTGGCACGCACACCATATCGCCGAGCGGTACGGGCTGCTGGCCATCATCGCCCTGGGCGAATGCCTCATCGGCGCCATCGAAACCCTCCGCGCCATCGTTGCCAACCACGGCTGGAGCGTCGACGCGGCGCTGGTCGGCTTCGGCGGAACCGCCTTGGCGTTCGCCATGTGGTGGATCTACTTCATGCTCCCCGCCGGACGGGCACTGCACCTGCGCAGGCACCGGTCGTTCCTGTTCGGGTACGGGCATATCCCCATCTTCGCCGCGATCGCGGCCACCGGCGCCGGGCTGCACGTCGCCGCTTACTACATCGACCACGAGGCGCACATCAGCGCGGCGGTGGCCGTAGCCAGCATTGCGATTCCGGTGGCACTGTTCAAGGGCTCGTTGACCTGGCTGTACAGCGCCATGGTCGGCCCGGACCGCACCGTCATCACCGTGGCCGGCATAGTCCTGGTGGCGCTGGCTGCAGCAGTTGGCCTGGCTGCTGCAGGGGTTTCGGTCCCGGTGTGCCTGCTGGTGATTGTGCTGGCACTCGGCCTTTCAATCGTGGTTGATGAGCGCCGCGGCTCCGAGCGGCTGCATCACGCCCTGGAGAAGCTGGAGGCGGAGACTACCGCTCCCCGCCCGTCCTAGCGTCCGACGCCGCCTCACCCGCGGCATCCGGCTCCTCATAGGACAGGTTCTCGTAATCCGTGGTGTCTTCCTCGTCCAGCTGGTTGTCCAGCTCCTCCAGCAGCCACGGATTCACCCGGGCAAGGATTTTCCGGACCTCCTCCACCTCCACGGCGGCGTACAGCACCGGACGCGCATCGCGGTACTTGGTGGCCGGCGGCTTGTCCGGCCATTTCTCAGCCAGCGCCTTGACCCTCTCCGGCAGCGAGTTGTGGGCGTTGTCCGCAATTTTGACCAGGGCGGCATCATGGTCCTCGGCGATCTCGCGGATCCCGGCCTGGTAGTCGTCCGGGTTGCTGTGCAGCCGGTTGGTGACGCGTTCGATAATTTCCACCGCACGCTCCGAAACGCCCATGTCCAGCAGGGCCTGGCGGGTAATCGGGGTGTCCTCGGCAATGTCGTGCAGGTATCCGGCGATCCGGATATCGGCGTCGAAATCGGCAAGGGCGTCACCAACGGCGAGGACATGCTCACGGTAAGGGCGCTTCAGCTTGTCCTTCTGCCGGTTGTGGGCCACCTCGGCAAGGACTTTTGCGGTCTCTACCGTGAATCTGGGCGCCGGGCTCTGCTCCGCGGCCTGCTGGTCTGACATGTCCTAAGCCTAGGCTGAACAGGCCGCCTGGGCTCAACCGGCCTCAGTCATTCCGGGCTACTGCTTGCCATACTTCCGATGAACTGCCTGCTTGCTGACTCCCAGGCACAACGCGATGGCTTCCCAGGACAATCCGGCCTGCCTTGCGCTCCGGACCAGCGAAGATTCGGTCCGGTTCACTTCCTTCTGCAGTTCGGCGACGGCGTGCAGCGCCTCTGCCGGCCCCATTCCATCCATTGATCCCACAAGTGTTTTCATGCGGTCCACCTCCATGGCGTCAACACTAGTTGACGCCACCCGGTCCGTCAACGAAAGTTGACGAACCCTGCCGGGACGCGCGGCAAGGGCGGGGCGGGAGCTCAGCGTCCGGAGGGCCGCATCGCCGGCCACACCCAGGGCCCGCGGGGCAGGGCAGCCGGATCGAAGGCCCGCACAACTTGTTCAAGCGGCCCAGCCGGCAGGCCCAGCGATGCCAGCAGCCGGTCCCGCACCACAGCGGCAGACTTTCCCGCCTCCGCCAGATCCCGCAGCGTCACCGCTCCGTCGCGCTTGGCCAGCCGGACGCCGTCGGCATTCACCACCAGCGGAACGTGCGCATATTCCGGAATGGGAATATGCAGAAGCGAGGCGAGGAATGCCTGCCGCGGGGTGGATGGGAGGAGGTCGTCACCCCGGACCACCTGGTCGATGCCCTGCTCGGCGTCGTCCACCACCACGGCAAGGTTGTACGCTGTCACGCCGTCGTTGCGGCGCAGCACAAAGTCATCCACCATCCCCGTATAGGCACCGTGCAGCGCGTCATGCACCGTGCACTCGGCCACGTCGGCGCGCAGCCGGATGGCAGCGGGCCGACTGGAGCGCTTGAACTCCAGTTCAGCAGGGTCGAGGTTGCGGCAGGTCCCCGGATACGCACCCAGCGGGGCGTGCGGCGCAGATGGAGCCTCCTGGATTTCGCGCCGCGTGCAGAAGCATTCGTAGGTCAGTCCGGCAGCCGCCAGCTGCGAGATCGCCTCGGCGTAGAGGGGGCCGCGGGCAGTCTGGCGTACCACGTCCCCGTCCCAGGTAACACCGACGGCCTCCAGGTCCCGCAACTGCTCCGCCTCCGCGCCCGCCCGCGCGCGGTCCAGGTCCTCCACGCGGAGCAGGAACTTCCGGCCCGTGGAGCGGGCAAACAGCCAGGCAAGGATCGCGGTCCGAAGATTGCCCACATGGAGTTCGCCGGAGGGGCTAGGGGCAAAGCGGCCTGCGGACGTCATGGATCAACCCTATGCGGGACGGGAAGGTGTGCAGGGACAACACAAGAGCCCCTCAGCTACCGATGACTTCGGGAATCCGACGTCGGTAGCTCAGGGGCTCTTGCCGTGTTTGCAGAATGACCATGGTGTGAACAAGTGTCAATCAGCGGCGGCCTCCTTGCGGGAGGCGGTGTCCAGTCGCCGGGTGGTGTGCCGGGGAGTCTGTAAGCCTTCAGGATTCAGCGGTAGCTTTGCCTTCGTTGCTATAATTTGAACAGAACCCCTACAGTTGGAACAACAAGCAGCGCCCCGATTGGTCAATCTGACCAAACTCCGCCCCCGGCACCGACAGGAACTGAACAGATTGCAGGAACTGGACGTCACCGACAAGCGCATCCTGAAGGGCCTGGACGAAGACCCGCGCGTTCCCGTCATGGTCCTGGCACAGCGGCTGGGCCTTGCCCGCGGAACCGTGCAGAGCAGGCTGGAACGGATGACAGCATCCGGAGCGCTGCGCCCGAACAGCAGCAGGGTGCTTCCCGCCGCGCTGGGACGCGGGGTAGCGGCTTCCGTAAGCGCCGAACTGGACCAAAGCCACCTCAACGAAGCCATTGCCGCCCTCCGCAAAATTCCGGAGGTGCTGGAGTGCCATGCGCCGGCCGGAGATACCGACCTGCTGATCCGCGTGGTGGCCACCAGCCCGGACGACCTTTACCGGGTCTCGGAGGAAATCAGGCTGTGCCCGGGCATCGTGCGGACCTCCACCAGCATGTTCCTCCGCGAAGTCATCCCCTACCGCACCACCGGCCTGCTCAACGACTGACAGTCACACCGGCGGGCCGGCGTTGGACTTCAGGTTCTTCATAACCAGGGTGGAGGTCAGCCGCTCAACCCCGGGCAGGGACGTGAGTTCGGCGTCATAGAAGCGCTGGTAGGCAGGCAGGTCCTCAGCGATGACCTTCAGCAGGTAATCGGGTGATCCGAAGAGCCGCTGGGCCTCCACGATGTTGGGGTTGTCCGCCACCCGGTTTTCGAAGACCTCCATGGTGGAACGGTCCACCTGGCGGAGGGTGACAAACACAATCGCCTCGAATCCCAGCCCTACAGCTGCGGGATCAATGTCTGCGCGGTAGCCCCGAATCACACCCGACTGCTCCAGATCACGCAGCCGCCGGTGGCAGGGAGCCACAGTCAAACCGACCTTCCCGGCGAGCGCAGTGGCGGTCATCCGACCGTCCTCCTTGAGGTGGCGCAAGATGTTTCTGTCAATGTGGTCAATCACGCAAAAATCTTACCGCCAGAGCGGTCAAGCGGGCGAAAAAGGACAGCACTTCGGCGGTGAAAGTATCTAGGGTTTTCCTGACGGATCCGTTGGCAGGAGAAAACGATGAACCCTGAGCTGTTTTTGGCCTTTGTGCTGGTTGCCGCCGCCCTGGCCTGCACGCCGGGTGTGGACTGGGCGTACGCCATCGCTGCAGGCCTGAGGCAGCGCAGCTTTGTGCCGGCGGTGGCAGGCCTGTGCGGTGGATACGTCCTCCACACGGTGCTGCTGGTGGCCGGGCTCGCTGCCCTGCTCACCGGGATGCCCGGGGTCCTTGGCTGGATCACCCTGGCCGGTGCCGGGTACCTGATGTGGCTCGGCGTAAGTACGCTTCGTTCCTGGCGCGGGGCGAGCTTCTCGGCAGGAGCCGGCAGTGACGCGAACACGCGGCTCCGCACGTTCCTGCAGGGAATGGGAACCAGCGGCATCAACCCCAAGGGCCTGCTCTTCTACGTGGCACTCGTTCCCCAGTTCGTCAGCACGGAGGCGCCCCTGCCTGTCCCGGTCCAGTCGGGCCTGCTGGGCATGACGTTCGTGCTGCTTGCGGGGCTCGTGTACACCGCCGTCGCCCTCCTCTCCCGGACCCTGCTGCAGAGCCGGCCGGGTGCCGCCCGGACGGTGACCCTGGCAAGCGGAGTGATCATGGTGGCGCTGGGGACGGTTCTCCTCGGCGAGCAGCTCCTGCCGCACTTCAACGGGGCCCACGCTGCCGGCGCCTAGCCAGCGAACCTAGTCGTCGCTGAGCTTCTTCCAGTCCTGTTCCCAGATCCGGCGCATCTCCTCGTCCTTGCGGATGGGCACCGGCGCCGCGATTTCCCGTTGCGGCACCGGGTCCTCGTGCCGCCGCCCCCAGTCCCGCGGGTTGAGCGACCTCCGGCTGGAGTCAAGGAGCAGCAGCGCCCGGTCCGTAAGGGCGTCGTTCCGCAGGGTAAGGTGCGTCTTCCGCCGGCGCAGGACCTCTGTAAGGGCCCGGTTCGCCGCCTCCAGCCGGCCCTCCCGCCGCAGCGCCCGGGCCCGGACGATTAACAGGGCGGCCGAGAGATCGTCTGCGTTGAGCAGGCCGTCGGTCCAGTCGATGACTGTCCGGCTGCGGCCCAGGGTCAGCGCCAGCGAGCAACGTGCCAAGGCCATGGGGAGCGACGGCGGCAGCCCGGTGAGGGCGTCTAGCGCGGCCTCCGTGCGTCCCGTCTCCCGCAACGAGTGCGCCAGTGCCAGGAATACCGACTCCTCGCTGAACAGGACCGGGATCTCCACGCGCTCGGCCAGCTCGATGTTCGTGATGATCCTGGTGAGATAGGTGGACGAATAGCGGTTGGCTTCGTCTTCATTCCTGGTGGTGAGCCCACGCTGGAGAAGTTCCGATGCGCGCAGGTAGCCGCCCTGCTTGTAGACCAGGAGTCCGGCCATGAGGTAGCAGAGGCCGGCCCATCCGGGATAGGCGCGTGCCAGCGTGATCAGCTGTTCGGGCTGGCGGCTGGTAAAGACCGCCTCGTGCACAGCCTTGGCGGGTTTGGGCGGCATCCGTTTCAGCCGGGGAATCTCACCGTCCACGGAGAGCAACGCAGGGTGGCGTCCTCCGAGCACGCCGGTGAGCAGGTCGCCCACTCCCCCCGCGAGGTCATGGACGGGCGTGCGCAGCTGGGGCTGGCCGAAGGGTGTGAGGTCCCGGCTGTCCCAATAGATCGGTGCAGGGTCCCCGTGCGTCATCGTTCCATGCTAACCGGGACCTCCGACAGCAGGGACCGATCACCGCAGATGCCTGCCACACACTCCCCGGGCAAGCCGGCACTTGTTGCGGCAGGAGATTTCCGCAAGGCTGGTAAGTGCCCTTAGCAGTTCCACGATCAGCAAGGAGAACGCCGTGCAAATCGATAAGTCCCAGATCCTCGAGCTCCTTCGAAACCAGGGAGACAACGACAAGGCTGCCCAGGCCGAGACCGAGCTGCCGGACCAGGTGGACACCGAGCAGCATGCAGGACTCCTGTCCAAACTGGGCATCAACCCCGCGGACTTACTGGGTAAGCTTCCCGGCGGCCTGGGGGACAAGCTTGGAGGGCTGGGCCTCTAGCTCAGCCTCGTTCCATGAACCACTCGGTGAAGGCGGAAGCCCGCCCCGAGGGGTCCAGCTGGAGGACCCAGAGGTTGTCGTAGGTGGGCCTGTCGCCGGAGTAGGTGGTGACGCCCTGGATAAAGGCGGTGGCGCCGTCCGTGCCCAGCAGTTCCCAGGTGAAGGTCCAGTCGCCGGGTTCATCACGGGCGGCGGTCCACCCCTTAACGATGCCGTCCTGCCCCTGCCACGCGTGAGGGTCATTGGGCCGCGTCTCGTACCGTGCATCCTCGGTGAAAAGGGCGCGGATGTCCTCGGGCTGGTTGCTGGTCCACGCGGCCTGGTACTTTTCCATCCACGCGGACACGTGCTCCCGCGCTGAACTTTGCTCAGTCATGGTGCCGTTCTACGCCCTTGAGCGTATGGGCCGCAAGCGCTTCAGCCGTTGGCGGCGGCGATCCAGACGCCGATCACCCAGGTGCTGGCCGCGAGGCAGGCCAGCCCGAACTCAGCGAGCATGCCCAGCCCTGTGGCTTTGAGGGCAGCCCAGCTGGACGTCGTCGCCGTCCCGATGTTCCGCGTGCGGAGGAATTCGCTGAGCAGCAGGCCCGCGGCGAAACCGACGAAGAGCCCCACCACGGGAATGATGAACATTCCCACCACGCCCGTGACCAGCGCGGCCGCGATGCTTCGGCTGGGTATGGCGTGTTGTTTGAGCTTCCTGCCCGTTAGGACGGCACTGGCGGCCATGCCCGCAACCACAAACACCATGGCGATGGCGAGCACCACCCAGCCCGCGGTGCCGGCGCCGCCCCAAATGGCCCATGCCAGCAGGCTGGCGCCGATAAGGATGCTGCCCGGAAGCACCGGGATCACGGTGCCTGCCACGCCTACAAGAATCGCCAGGCCGCACAGGACGGTCACCACGGTTTCCGAGTTCATGATCCCCAGTCTATGGTTGAGCCCGCTTAACCCCCGACGGCGGTTCCTCCCTCGCTGAGGAGGCACCGCCGTCGTCATTCCCGTCAGGGTTGGGGCTGTTACTCCGCTTCCACCGCTGCGGCGACGGCCGCGGTGACGGCCGGTGCGACGCGCGGGTCCAGCGGGCTGGGCACGATGTAGTCGGCCGCGAGGTCCTCTGCCGCGAGTTCGGCGATGGCGTAGGCGGCTGCGAGCTTCATGGCGGGGGTGATGCGGCGGGCCCCGGCGTCCAGTGCCCCGCGGAAGATGCCCGGGAAGGCGAGCACGTTGTTGATCTGGTTGGGGAAGTCGCTGCGGCCGGTGGCCACCACGGCGGCGTACTTCACGGCGACCTCGGGCAGGACCTCGGGGTCCGGGTTGGAGAGGGCGAACACGATGGCGTCCTGGTTCATCAGGGCCAGGTGCGCTTCGTCCAGCTTCGAGGAGGAGACGCCGATGAAGACGTCGGCTCCGGTGAGGGCCTCGGCGGGGCCGCCTTCGATGGCGCGGGGGTTGCTGCGGCCGGCGATGTCGGACTTCTTGCTGCCCTGGTCCGCGACGAGATCCGTCCGTGCGCTGTTGATGACGCCGCGGGAGTCCAGCAGGACCACATCGGTGATGCCGGCGGCCAGCAGGATTTCGGCGACGGCGATGCCCGCGGCACCTGCGCCGGAGACCACCACGCGCAGGCTGCCCAGCTGGCGGCCGGTCACCTTTGCGGCGTTGGTCAGCGCAGCGAGGGCAACGACGGCGGTGCCGTGCTGGTCATCGTGCATCACGGGGCAGTCGAGGGCCTCGATAAGCTTCTCCTCCAGCTCGAAGCAGCGGGGTGCGGAGATGTCCTCGAGGTTAACTGCGCCGAAGCTGGGACGCAGTCGGACCAGGGTTTCCACGATTTCGTCCACGTCCGTGGTGTTGAGCACCAGCGGAATGGAGTCCAGGTCGCCGAAGGTTTTGAACAGGGAAGACTTGCCCTCCATCACGGGCAGGGAGGCGCTGGCTCCGATGTTGCCCAGGCCCAGGACGGCGGTGCCGTCGCTGACCACAACCACCAGGCGTTCGGCCCAGGTAAGGGTGCGGGCAAGTTCAGGTTTGGCGTGGATGGCCCGGCTGACCTCGGCCACTCCAGGGGTGTAGGCGATGGACAGGTCGCGCTTGTTGGACAGCGGGACGGTGCTGGCGATGGAGAGCTTGCCGCCCTGGTGTGCGTCGAAGATCTCGGTTTCGCTCAGCGGTGTGGCTGCGGAATTGTCAGTGGCTGCAATTGCGTCAATGGACACGTCGTTGTCTCCTGGTGCTCGCCGTGGGCACACGGCACGTGGGGCTCGGGCCCGGACGGGCCTGAGGCGAAAGTGGTGCGGCGGAAAACCCAAGGGTGGCGGGTCCACAGGAGCTGCAGGGATGTGCCCTGCTGCTCCATTTCGACAATGGTAGGCACCGGGGCGAGGCGCTTGCGGGCGATATGACGGCGGCCGCGCGTGCCAAAACGGTTTCTCACGGCTGATCGTGACTCACGTCACGGCAATAAGGCGGATTCAACGAGCGGTTGGTCTAGACCGGTTACGCGCTTCGCTGGAGTGTGTAGCTGCCCCCGGTGGCCGGGGCGAGCCGCGCGCAGGCCTTTTTGAGGTCTTCCTCGGCCTCGAAGAGTGACAGGCGGCGGTTCCGGACCGACTGGACCAGACCAGTGACGGTCAGCAGGAGCACCCTGGCCGCAGTGGCGTCACCGCAGGCATTGGCCACCACCTTTTCACTCAGCGCGTCGATTTCGCGCAGCAGGACTGTCGTGTCCCGCTCCGGAAGGTAGACGCCGCGGCTCAAGCACTGCTCCACCGCCGGCTGCATGACCCTCATATGGAAGATCTCCATCACCAATCCGCCCAACGCCCTGCCGCGGAACCGCGAGGCGGTGGTCCGGCCGGCACCCTGCAGCTCCTCAAGCTGATGGCGGTAGAGCGCAAGCATCAGGTGGGTGCTCGTGGGGAAGTAGCGGTACAGCGTGCCCAAGGGTACGTCTGCCTTGCCGGCCACCTCGGGCAGCTCCACCGCGTCCAGGCCCTTCCGGGCAAAACCCCCGGCAGCCTCGAGGATGCGCGAATAGCGCAGCCTCTGGCGCGGAGCTGAGGGCATGGCAGCCATGGGCGGATGGTCTGGAAAGGTCTCAGGCATCTGTATTCCGGGGTTGTGTTTGACGGTGCAGCAGGCAGGAGCGTCCCCATCCCGGACCGCCCGCAATCCGGTTCAACTATACGGCACAGCGATGTGCCGTAATTAGTCAGTTGCCTTAGTTCCGGCCCCCGGGCAGGGTCAGCGCACGCCCTTGATTTTGACGACGAAAACAGCGCCCAGCAGCCCGATAACGGCCGCCGTGGTGAAGAGGGTTCCGTACCCGCCGAACTGCGTCACCGCGAGGAAAGCGAGGCCTGTCGCGAATACTTGCGGCAGCGAGGCGGCCACGTTAATGACCCCCATATCCTTGCCACGGTCCGAGGCCTGCGGGAGCACCTGCGTCAGCAGGGCGAAGTCAACGGCCTGGTAGGCGCCGAAGCCGATGCCCAGGATACCGGCCCCAATCAGGGCGCCGGTCCACACGGGGAAGATCGCCATGGTGAGGCCTGCCATGGCGATCATGACGGAGGAAGCGATCACGAATGGCTTGCGCTTGCCCACCCGGTCGCTCCACGGGCCCGCGATCACCGCAGTAATCATCACCAACACCGCATAAATGCCGGTAAGGGTCAGGACCCCCAGCGCCGGGTTCTCATGCTTGATGACGTCCGTGAGGAAAAAGATCAGGTACACAATGGTCAGCTGGTTGCAGACGTTGACCAGGAAGCGGGTGAGCCACGCCCACGCGAAGTCCGGGTGACGGGCCGGGCTGATCCAGAAGCCGCGGAGGAAATTGCCCCACGAGAACGGCGGGCGGAGCTCTCTGGGCAGCGTCGGGTCATTCCGGTGGAACAAGTAGGGCAGCACGGAAAACAGCAGGGCGGCCGCACACAGCCAATAACCCACCATGAAGTTGCCGGAAACCACCGCCCCGAAGACCGCACCGAGGAGGATCCCCGCCGTCTGGCCCAGGGCGGCCAGTCCCCCCACGCCGCCGCGCTGCAGCACCGGCACGCGGTCCGGAATGGCGGCGGTGATGGCCGCGTAGGCCGCGTTGGCGCCCAGTTGGACCAGGCACCAGAACAGAACCAGCAGGGCGACAGCCGTGGCCCCGGACAATGCCAGCAACGCTGCCGTGGCCAGGATGGCACCCGCCAGGACCCAGGGGGAACGCCGGCCGAAACCTGAGACCGTCCGGTCGGACAGCGCACCGAAGAGCGGATTGGCAACCAGGGATACGGCGGCCCCGCACCCAAGTACGAGGGAGGCGATGGCTTCCTTGTTGGCTTCGTCGATGCCAGTGGCCTGCTGGGCGATAAAGATGTTGATGGGTCCGAAGAACGCGGCGTTTATGCCAACATTGACCAGCACCAGCCCGGTGACCCAGCGCGCGGTGACCTTCTGCGTCGGCTCGGCGAGCGCCGCCGTCGTGGTCCGCGGAACGTCCGGCGGGACCGGTGTGTTGGACAGGCTCATTGCTGGTTCCCCCCAGGGCAGGTGCTGATGCTGGAATTCAGACTATCGTGGGCCTTTCCCGACGTCTGTGCCGCACGCCGGGGCAGTTGCGAGCCCGCGGCACCCGAGGCTCAAAGGAGAACCACATGAACGCTGCTTCTACCCCTGCCATCAACACGGCGGACCTCTACGACGAGCGCGGCGATGAGCTGGCATCCGTTGCGCTGCAGTTCCAGTCCCTGGGCGGCCGAACGCACTTCTCCGGGCAGGCCCGGACCATCCGCTGCTTCCAGGACAACGCCCTGGTGAAGTCCACCCTGGCAACCCCGGGCAGCGGCAACGTCCTCGTGGTGGACGGCGGCGGCTCGCTGGGGACGGCTCTGATGGGTGACATGATCGCCGAAAGCGCCGTGGCGAACGGCTGGGCCGGCGTCGTCATCAACGGAGCGATCCGGGACCGAGAAGCGATTGCCCGGCTGGACCTCGGCGTCAAGGCACTGGGCAGCAACCCGTGCAAGAGTGCCAAGGCCGGCGCCGGCGAAGTCGACGTGGACGTGGAGATTGACGGCGTGACCATCCGGACCGGCGTGATGATCTGGTGCGACCCGGACGGGATTCTCGTGGAGCGCTGATCGCCTCCCGGGGCAAAGACCGGGAACTTTCCGCTTCGAGGGAATAGGCCGGGGCGTAGGATAGTTACTGAAAGCAACTATCGCTTGTCACCCTTCCTTGGAGCACCCATGTCCAAACCCACTGCCGCGCGCGCCGCCGGAGAAGCCCTGACGCAGCGCCAAATTGTCACCGTGATGGTGGGCCTGATGCTGGGCATGTTTCTGGCATCGCTTGACCAGACCATCGTGTCCACGTCCATCTACACCATCGCCAACGACCTGGGCGGGCTCTCGCTCCAGGCTTGGGCCACCACCGCGTACCTCATTACCTCCACCGTCAGCACCCCGCTGTACGGCAAGCTGAGCGACATCTTTGGCCGCCGCCCGCTGTACTTGACCGCCATCGTGATCTTCCTGGCGGGATCCCTGTACGCAGGCTCGGTCCACTCCATGACCGAACTGGCCGTGGCCCGCGGCGTCCAGGGCCTGGGTGCCGGCGGCCTGCTGGCACTGGCCCTGACCATCATCGGCGACATCGTGTCCTTGAAGGACCGCTCCAAATACCAGGGCTACTTCATGTCCGTGTTCGGCATCTCCTCGGTGCTGGGACCCGTAGTGGGCGGCGCGTTTGCCGGTTCCACCAACATCCTCGGCTTCGAGGGCTGGCGCTGGGTGTTCTTTATCAACCTGCCCATCGGCCTGGCCGCGCTGACTGTGGTCTTCCTGTTCCTGCACCTGCCCGCCAAGCACGTGAAGCAGAAAATCGACTACTGGGGTGCGGCCGCCATCACCCTGGCCATCGTGCCCCTCCTGCTGGTGGCCGAACAGGGCCGCAGCTGGGGCTGGGCGTCCCTGAACTCCTTCCTCTGCTACGGCCTCGGCGTAGTGGGCATCGCCTGGTTCCTGCTGGCCGAAAAGCGAGCCGGGGACTACGCACTGATCCCGCTTCGGCTGTTCCGGAACGCCACGTTCGGCCTGTCCTCGCTGCTGAACTTCATCATCGGCATCGGCATGTTCGGGGCCATCGCCATGCTCCCGATGTACCTGCAGCTGGTCAAGGGCCTCACCCCCACCGAGGCCGGCCTGATGATGATCACCTTCACCATCGGCATCCTCAGCGGCTCAATCACGGCCGGCCGCACCATTTCATCGTCCGGCACCTACCGCATCTTCCCCATCATGGGCACGGCCATCCTCACTGCCGCCGCCGTGGCGATGGGGCTGTCGCTGGGCGTGGACACCGACCTGTGGGTTCCGGGACTGATCGCGGTGTTCTTCGGCATGGGCCTGGGCTTCTGCATGCAGCCGCTCACCCTGGCCATGCAGGTGTCCGTGCCGCGCCGGGACATGGGCGTGGGCACCTCCTCCGCCGCGTTCTTCCGCTCCATGGGGGGCGCAGTAGGAACTGCCGTGTTCATCTCCATGCTGTTCAGCCTGGCCGCCGGGCGGATTGCAGACACCATGAAGACCGCCATGGGAAATGCCGACTACCAGGCGGTCCTTCAGGATCCCGCGGTAGCCGCGGACCCCGCCAACGCAAAGCTTTACGAGTTCTTCCGGAACGGGGCCTCCAACGAGTCCCTTAACGACACGAGCTGGCTCCACACCGCCAACAGCACGCTGACCCGCCCCATCACCGAGGGCTTCGCGTACGCGATCGACACCGTGATGCTCACGGCTGCCGTGCTCACCGGCGTCGCGTTCCTGATCAGCTTCGCGCTGCCGAACAAAAAGCTCACGGACCAGAAGGCATCCACCGAGGACAGCGCAGCGGCCATGGCCCACTGAAACGCGCGCTCACTTTTGGCACGAATTTTACAGACGCGCGCTCATATCTCAGCTGCTAAACGGAACCCTCCCCCACGTCAAGTGCGGGAGGGTTCCCCCTTTTCCCCCGGTAAGTGGTGAGCACGGTCAGCGTACGACGGCGGCGCCTCCGGCCGTCGTCGTCTTCTGCCTAAGGGGGCGAAGGTCGCCAAGTGGAACCTCGGGCGGTGGCGTGGAACACTGTGTAACGCGTGTGCGCCGGCCGGGTGGCCGGTTCCGCAGCCGACGACGTCCGCACCGCATCCACCGAACCCCAGACCAAGGGAGAACCATGCCCACTGCCCAGGAGCAGACAACCGCCCAGATACCGCGGCGGGTGATCTGGCTGGCGCTTGCAGGTGCGGTGGGCGGGTTCCTGTTCGGCTTTGATTCGTCCGTGGTGAACGGCGCCGTGGATGCCATGAAGGATGAGTTCGCGTTGTCGGAGGCTGTCACTGGTTTCGCCGTGGCCATCGCCCTGCTGGGCTGCGCCGCCGGTGCGTACCTGGCCGGCAAGGTCGCCGACCGCTATGGCCGCATTCCCGCCATGAAGCTGGGTGCGCTGCTCTTCCTGGTCAGCGCCCTCGGCACCGGCTTCGCCTTCAGCGTCTGGGACCTGATTTTCTGGCGCCTGGTGGGTGGGCTGGGCATCGGCCTGGCCTCGGTGATTGCCCCGGCGTACATCTCAGAGATTTCGCCGCGCAAGGTCCGGGGCCGTCTCGCCTCGCTGCAGCAGCTTGCCATCACCACGGGCATCTTCGCCGCCCTGCTGTCTGACGCGCTGTTCGCCACCAGCGCCGGCGGCGCCGACCAGGCGTTCTGGCTGGGGATCGAGGCCTGGCGCTGGATGTTCCTGGCCGCCGCCCTGCCCGCAGTGGTGTACGGCTGGGTGGCCTACACCCTGCCCGAATCCCCGCGTTTCCTGGTGTTCCTGGGCAAGGAGGACGAAGCCCGCGAGGTCTTTGACTCGATCGCTCCTGCCGAGGACACAGACCGGCACATCCGCGAGATCCGTGAAGCGATCGAAGAGGACAAACTGGCCGGCCAGAAGGGTTCGCTGCGCGGCAAGACCTTCGGCCTGCAGGCGGTTGTCTGGGTGGGTATCATCCTGTCCGTCCTGCAGCAGTTCGTGGGAATCAATGTGATTTTCTATTACTCCACCACGCTGTGGAAGGCGGTGGGCTTCCAGGAGAAGGACTCGCTCACCATCTCGGTGGCCACCTCCGTCACCAACATCCTGGTCACCCTTGTGGCCATCGCGCTGGTGGACCGCATCGGCCGCCGCCCCATCCTGCTGGCGGGTTCGGTGGGTATGGCCGTGTCTTTGGCTGCCATGGCCCTGGCGTTCTCCTCGGCTGTCGGCTCCGGCTCGGAGATTTCCCTGCCGGGAGCGTGGGGACCGGTGGCACTGGTGGCGGCGAACGTTTTTGTGGTCAGCTTCGGCGCGTCCTGGGGTCCGCTGGTGTGGGTCCTCCTGGGTGAGATCTTCCCGTCCCGGATCCGCGCCCGCGCACTTGGCCTGGCCGCCGCCGCGCAGTGGGTGGCGAACTTTGCCATCACGCTGAGCTTCCCGGTCATGGCCGCGGGTTCGCTGCCGCTGACGTACGCCATGTACGCGCTGTTCGCGGCGGCGTCGTTCTTCTTTGTGATGTTCAAGGTGCCGGAGACCAACGGCATGTCCCTGGAGCAGGCCGAGACGCTGTTTGTGGCCAAGGGCTCTAAGAAGGACTAGCAACCTGCACCCCTACCCGGCGCAGTGAGGCACCTTCCAACAGACATTGCACCATGGAATTCCAGGGTGCAATGTCTGTTTAAGGGTGCCCTGCGGTAGGAGCGAAGCCCGCGGTCAGGCGAAGTAGACGCCGATCCGGTTGCCGTCGATGTCTTCAATCCGGATGTCGATGTCGTATACGTCGCGGAGCATTGCCTGCTGCATGATCTGCCGGGGGCTGCCCTGGTGGACCA
Source organism: Pseudarthrobacter sp. Hb11 (assembly GCF_059383655.1). Taxonomy (NCBI): domain Bacteria; kingdom Bacillati; phylum Actinomycetota; class Actinomycetes; order Micrococcales; family Micrococcaceae; genus Pseudarthrobacter; species Pseudarthrobacter sp. Hb11. Next base: position 197,633 of record NZ_JBWZCM010000004.1, on the reverse strand, counting down.
GCCGCCCGTCCTTCATGGCCAGGATGGTGTCCGAGTAGCAGGACGCGAAGTTGATGTCATGGACCACCAGGACGATGGTTTTCCCGAACTCGTCGGCCAGCCGGCGCAGGAGCCGCATCATCTCCACCGAGTGCTTCATGTCCAGGTTGTTCAACGGCTCATCCAGCAGCAGGTACTGGGTGTCCTGCGCCAGAACCATGGCGATGAACGCCCGCTGGCGCTGGCCGCCGGAGAGCTCGTCTACGAATTTGTCCGCCATGGGCGTCAGGTCCAGGTGGGCGATGGCCTCCTGGACCTTGGCCAGGTCCTCCACCGTGGGCCGGCCGCCGGAGTGGGGAAAGCGGCCAAAAGCCACGAGGTCCCGCACGGTCAGCCGCATGGTCAGGTGGTTCTCCTGCCGCAGGATGGCCATGGTCTTGGCCAGTTCCCGGCTGTCCGTGGAGGCGATGTCGAGCCCGGCCACGGAGACAGCGCCGGCCTCAAGCGGCTGGAGCCTGCTGATCAGTGAGAGCAGGGTGGACTTTCCCGCCCCGTTGGGACCGATGATGGAGGTGATGCCGCCCTGCGGGATCACGCAGCTCACGTCATCGAGGACTGCCTGGCCGCTGTAGCTCTTGGAGACGTTCCGGACGTCGATCATGGCCGGGCTCCCCGGGTTACGGCCAGGCTTCGGGCGCCGGGCAGAGGACAGGTCATTTCAAGGACCCCTTCAGGAGGAGGTAAAGGAACAGGATGCCGCCGGCGAATTCGATGACCACGCTCAGGGCCGTGCCGAAACCGAACACCTTCTCCAGCAGCAGCTGCCCACCCACCAGGGCGACAGCGCCGATCAGCACCACGATGGGCAGCAGCCAGGCATGGCTGAAGCCGCGGCACAGCTGGTAGCCCAGGCTCACCACCAGCAACCCGAAGAACGTCACAGGCCCCACCAGCGCGGTGGACACCGCCACCAGCAGCGAGCACCCGAGCAGCACGCGCATCACCACTTTGCGGTGGTCCACGCCCACGTTGATGGCAACATCCCGGCCCAATGCCAAGACATCCAACGTGTGCCGGGCCCGCCACACAAGGGTACAAACAACGGCAACCAGGACCGCCGAGACACCCAGCAGCGCGGGGTCCACGTTGTTGAAACTGGCAAAAAACAGGTCCTGGAGGATGATGAACTCGCTTGGCTCCATCAGCCGCTGCAGCAGCGAGGACAGTCCGCGGAACAGACTCCCCAGGATGACACCCACCAGCAGGAGCAGATGGAGGGACCGGGTGGCACCCGTGAACATCCAGCGGTACAGCAGCGCACTGAACGCCACCATCAGCAGCACTTCGACGCCGAACTGCAGCGTGGGTGCCGCGGCCACCACCGCGGCGGCCCCCAGCGTGAAGGCCATGGACGTCTGCACCAGGATGTACAGCGAATCGAAGCCCATGATGGACGGCGTGAGGATGCGGTTGGCGGTGACGGTCTGGAACAGCAGCGTGGACACGCCCACAGCAACGGCCACCAGGAGCATGGCGGCCACCTTGATGGCGCGGCGCGGCAGGATATAGCCCACGTTGCCCTTGAGTTCGAAGAACAGGAAGAAGAGTACGACGGCGGCTGTGGCCGCGAGCAGGACGCCCACCACCAGCCGGGGCGAGGCGTTGCGGATGGCGGCTTTGAGCTTCCGTGGCATCCCCGCCGTCGGACCTTTTGCGGCTGGCTTCTTCACGGGCGGCAGCAGCGTTGTGCTTTCAGGCATTGCGCTTCCTCAGGATCAGGGCGAGGAAGAGAATGGCGCCCAGCACGGACATCACCATTCCCACGGGGACCTCATAGGGGTAACGGATGGTCCGGCCGATGATGTCGCACATCAGCACGAACGCGGCTCCGAAGAGGGCCGTCCAGGGCACGGCGCGGCGGAGGTTGTCGCCGAAGATGAGGGACACGATGTTCGGCACCACCAGTCCCAGGAAGGGAACGGCGCCCACGGTGGTGACCACCACGGCCGAGATCAGCGAGACGATGATCAGTCCCAGGCGCATGGTCCGGCCGTAGTTCAGGCCGAGGTTGGTGGTGAAGTCCTGGCCCATGCCGGCAACGGTGAACCGGTCGGCGGCGAGCAGTCCCAGCAGCATCAGGACGGCGACGATCCAGAGCAGCTCGTACCGGCCGCGCAGGACGCCGGAGAAGTCGCCGATCATCCAGTTGCTCAGGGTCTGCAGCAGGTCGTAGCGGTAGGCGAAAAACGTGGTGACGGCGGCGATGACGCCGCCCAGCATGATTCCCACCAGCGGGATAAGCAGGGTGTTGCGGGCAGGCAGCCGCCGCAGGATGGCCAAAAAGAGGGCGGTACCCAGCAATGCAAAGGCGCTGGCCACGAGCATTTTCATCAGCACCGGGGCCTGCGGGGCGAAGACGGTGACCACCAGGATCCCCAGGGTGGCGGATTCAACCGTTCCCACCGTGGAGGGCTCCACGAAGCGGTTCCGAGCCATGAGCTGCATGATCAGGCCGGCAACGGCCACCGCCATCCCGGCGAGCAGCACGGCGAGGGTCCGGGGAACACGGGATATCCAGAAGACCTCCACCGTGGCCGGGTCCCCCGCCAGGAGGACTGGAAGCGAGACGTCGCTGACGCCCACAAACATGCTGGCGGCCGCGAGGACAAGGATTGCACCTGCGGCCGCAGCCAGGCCTGCAGTGTGGCGGGCCTGGCTGCGGGTTGCCGGCGCAAGCGGGCGCACGGCGGTGGCGGTCATGGGCGTCGAACCAGGTTGGCAGCGTCAGGCCACGGAGTCGGCGACGGCGTCCACCATGGCCTTGACGTTGTTCAGGCCGTAGCCCACGATGTACCAGCCGGCGGGGTCGAGGTTGATGACTTTGTTGTTCTTGGCGGCGTTGGTGGACTGGACGAGTTCGTTGTCGAGGATGGGGTTGGCGGCGGAAGCTTCGGTGCCTACCGCGGTGTCGCGGTTGATCACGTAAAGGATGTCCGGGTTGGCCTGCTTGATGTATTCGAAGGAAATTGCTTCACCGTGGCTGCCGTCAACCTTGACGTCGGCGGCCGTGGGAACGCCCAGGACGTCGTGGATGATGCCGAAGCGTGAGCCCGCGCCGTAAGCGGTCACTTCGCCGCCGGAGGTCAGGACGATGAGGCCATTGCCGGCATTGGCAGCCTTGGCCTTGGTCTCGGCGATGGTGGTGTCCACGGCGGCGAGCTTCTCTTCCACTTCTGCTGACTTATCGAAGATGGTCCCGAGCTTTTCGGTCTGGGCCCTGAAGCTGTCCAGCGGCTGTTTCGCATCAATGGACAGGTCGATGGTGGGGGCGATCTTGCTCAGTTCCTCATAGGCGCCGGCTGTGCGGCCGGAGATGATGATGAGGTCCGGGTCGCCGGCGCTGACGGCTTCGAAGTCAGGCTCCTTCAGGGAACCGATCTTGGTGTACTTCGCGTCGGCGAACTTGCTGAGCGCCTCCGGGTAGGCGGCTTCGGGCACGCCCGCGGGCTCGACGCCCAGCGCCTCCAGGGTGTCCAGTACGCCGAGATCGAACGTGAAGACCTTCTCCGGGTTGACGGGGACGTTGGCGGTGCTGCCCTGGGCGTGCTCCACGGTGATGGTGGCCGGCTCCTCGGCGGGCGTCGCCGTCGCGCTTCCTCCACAGGCGGTGACGGTCAAAAGTGCCGCTCCCGCCGCAAGTGCCCCCACGTAGCTCGACAGCTTCTTCTTCACGTTTATCTCCGCTCGGCTAATACGTCACAACTTTGTTGCCTAATGAAACAGAGCCTATAAGTAAGGGAAGGCTAACTTCAAAACGGGAGCGGCCGTAATTCCCCATAAGTGGGAGAGGTCACACAAAACGACGCCGGCACCCAGGTGAGTGCCGGCGTCGTGATGTGAGCGAGCGTTGGCTGGATGCCCGCAGGATCTGAGCGCGCGTCGCCTTAATAGCTGCAGTAAGTGAGCGCGCGTCGGGGCCCGGCTCGGCTTAGGCGGGGGTGCGGGTGACCTCCGCTTGCCGCTCCTCCACAAGTGTGGAGACGGCGTTGAAAAGCGGGTGCCCGGGCTCCAGGCCGGTGATCCGGGCAGTGGCCTCTTCCGGGCCGGTCGACGCCAGGATGCCGGCCAGCTCTGTTGCCTCGGCATCAGCGGGATCGGTAAACCGCAGGGCGCCGGCGATGGCGCCGAGGAGCGCCTCCGGCACCACACCGCGTTCGGCCAGTTCTGCGGCCGGTCCGATAAACCGCTCGTGCCGGCTCAGCTTGCGGAGCGGAGCGCGCCCCACCCGGTTCACGGTATCGGGCAGGTACGGGTTGGAGAACCGGACCAGGATCTTCTGGACGTAGGCCTCCTGCTCGTCATTGCTGAAGCCGTGTTTTGCCACCAGGAGCTGCTTGGTTTCCTCCAGCACCGCCCGGACGTCCTCGGCAACGTCCTGGTCCGCCATGGCGTCGGAAATTTTCTCCAAACCCGCCTCGTATCCGAAGTAGGCAGCCGAAGCGTGGCCGGTGTTGACGGTGAACAGCTTCCGCTCGATGTAGGGCGAGAGCTCGTCCACAAAGGTGGCGCCTGGAATTTCCGGGGCGGCACCGGCAAAGGCGGTGCGGTCGATGACCCATTCGTAGAACGTCTCCACCGTGACGTCCAGGCCCTGGCCGGCTTCCTGGTTGGGGACGATGCGGTCCACGGCGGTGTTGGCGAACACCGCTTTGCCGTCCAGCACCCCGGCGGTGGCACCCGGCTGGGAGGCCACCTCCTTGGCCAGGATGTCCGTGGCGTTAATGGCGTTCTCGCAGGCCATCACCTGCAGCGGGGCCAGCCCGGTCCCCCTTGCCACGATGCCCCTGGCGATGGCCGGAGCCACGAACTTGAGGATGTGCGGCCCCACTGCGGTGGTGACGATGTCCGCCGTCGCGATTTCCGCGATGAGCTCTTCCTCCTGCGTGTTGGAATTCAACGCCCGGAAGTTGTTCACGGTCCGCACCGCGGGGTTCTCCCCCACTTCGTGTACGGCGTAGCTGTCCGCTGTGGCGAGCTGGTTGATGAGCTCCTCGGCGACGTCGGCGAACACCACCTCGTAGCCTGCGTTGTGCAGGAGCAGGCCCACGAAGCCCCGCCCAATGTTTCCGGCGCCGAAATGTACTGCCTTCACTATGCGTTGACCTTTCCGAAGAGCTCCAGGACCTCGTCCTCGGACGTTGCGGCCTCCAGCCGGGCCACCTGTTCCTTGTTGGTGAAGACCTTCGCGATGGAGGACAGGATGTGCAGGTGTTCGTTGTTGATGCCGGCCACGCCCACGACGAACTTGACCTGCTTGCCGTTCCAGTCGATGCCTTCCGGATAGCGGATCACGGACACTGCGGACTTCCGGATGTGGTCCTTCGCCGCGTTGGTTCCGTGCGGGATGGCCAGGAAGCTGCCCATGTACGTGGACACTGACTGCTCGCGCTCGTGCATGGCCCGGACGTAATCCTCGTCCACGGCGCCGCGGGCCAGCAGGAGTCGGCCGGCTTCGTCGATGGCGGCGTCACGGGTAGTGGCCGTTCCGCGGAGCACTACGCTTTCCCGGGCCAGGATTTCGGCGGTTCCAGTTGCTGACGCTTCGGTTTCGGATGTTCCGACGGCGGTGCCTGCGGCAGCTCCGCCGGCTACGACCGTCGCGGGTCCGGAGGCGGAGGCTCCGCCCGGCGTTCCCGCACCGGCGTCCGGGCCTTCCGTTGCCACGGAACCTTCGGTGTTGCTATCCCTGACCAGCTCCACGATCTCGTCGTATTCCGGACTGCTCATGAAATTGTCAACGGAGTAGTGGACCGCGCTGGACGTGGCCGGCTTGGCGCGTTCGGTCAGGTCCTGGTGGGTGACCACAACGTCATAGTCGTCCTTGAGGTTGGCGATGGAGGCGTTGGTGACCTTCACGTCCGGGAAGCCGGCAGCCTTGATCTTGTTGCGCAGCACGGAGGCTCCCATGGCACTCGAGCCCATGCCGGCGTCGCAAGCGAAAACAATGTTCCGCACCGGTCCCGCCAGTACGCCAACCCCGCCGCCACCGGCAGCGGCGCCTGCGCCAGTGAGGGTGGACGAAACGGAGCTCTTCTTGCCCTTCATCTGCTCCATCCTGGAGGTGGCAGCGTTCAGGTCGCCCTCATCGCTGTGGCGGGTGGTCTTCATGATGACCGAGGCCACCAGGAAGGACACCGCCGTGGCCAGCAGGACCGCGAGGATGACGCCGATGTAGCTGTCACGTGAGGTCTGGGCAAGAACAGCGAAAATGGAACCCGGGGCTGCCGGTGCAACCAGGCCGGAGTTGGTGATGGCAAGGGTGGCGATGCCGGTCATGCCGCCGGCGATGGCAGCCAGGATCAGCAGTGGGCGCATCAGCACGTACGGGAAGTAGATCTCGTGGATGCCGCCCAGGAAGTGGATGATGGCGGCACCGGGGGCGGACGCCTTGGCGGCGCCGCGGCCGAAGAACATGTAAGCCAGCAGGATGCCAAGGCCCGGGCCCGGGTTGGCCTCAAGCAGGAACAGGATCGACTTGCCCTGCTCCAGTGACTGCTGGACGCCCAGTGGGGTCAGCACGCCGTGGTTGATGGCGTTGTTGAGGAAGAGGACCTTTGCAGGTTCGATAAAAATGCTGGTCAGCGGCAGCAGGCCGTTGTTGACCAGGAACTGGACCACATTGCCGGCACCGGCGCTGAACGCCGAGACCACCGGAGCGATCGCATAGAAGCCGAGCATGGCGAGCAGTGCACCCCAGATGCCTGCCGAGAAGTTGTTGACCAGCATCTCGAAGCCGGGGCGGATCTTGCCGTCCCAGATCGAATCGATCTTCTTCATGGTCCAGCCGCCCAGCGGGCCCATGATCATGGCGCCGATGAACATGGGGATGCCTGCACCCACAATCACGCCCATGGTGCCGATGGCGCCCACCACGCCGCCGCGGACGTCGTAGACCATCTTGCCGCCGGTGTAGCCGATCAGGAGGGGCAGCAGGTACGTGATCATCGGCCCTACGAGGCCTGTGTTCGGCACGCCGTTTGTCTCGCCGAATCCGCCCAGCTGCGGAACAGGCAGCCAGCCCTTCTCAATGAAGAGAGCCGTGATGAGGCCCCAGGCGATGAACGCGCCGATGTTGGGCATGATCATTCCGGACAGGAACGTCCCGAATTTCTGGACGCCAACCCGCATGCTGGTACGGGGTTTCGCAACTGTCTCTGTTGCCATGTGATTTCCTAACCGTCATTCCCGCTGCTCCGCAGGATGGTCCGATACTTACAACGACGTACTGGTGGAACTGTGTGGCGCTTTTCAGCCGGCCGGGCTGGTGGAGATCCGGTGAAGCCATTCGAGGAAGAGTTTGAGTTCCGAGCTGGAGAGCTGGTCTGAGTGCGAGGCCTGAAGTGCGGCGTTCAGGGCGATCGCTGCCACCACCACCGAAGATTTTCCGGCGCTGCCCGGGGCCGCGCCGTTGGCGGGCTCCGCGGACACCGCGAAGATCATGGCGTCCCGGGTCATGGTGGACAGTTCTAGGTTCCGGTCGGAGGCGGGTTCCGCAATCAGCATCAGCGTCACGCCCACGTTCGCCGCCAGGATGGACCTGGCCGCCTCCCTGGGCTGGACGTTCAGCTGGCCCGCCACCGCTGCCTTGTTCAGCATCTCCTCCATCAGCGCCTCGGCATCGGCAACGATGGCGGGGCGGCTTTCCGGGCGGATATTGCCGAACATCACCAGGTACAGCTCCGGCTGGTTGAGCCCGAACTGCACGTGGTTGTCCCACATTCTCCGGATATCCTCGAGCGGCTGTCCGGAGGGGGCGAAGTCCCTTTCGCCCGCAACATATTCTTCAAACCCTGCGGCGACGACGGCGTCAAACAAGCCTTCCTTGTCACCGAAGTGGTGGTACAGCGTGGGCGCCGTCACCCCTGCCAGCTGCGTGATCTGGCGGGTGGAGACGGGCGCTCCCGCAGAATTTGCCAGCAGTTCTGCCGCTGCACGGAGCAGCCGCATTTTGGGGGGAAGCTGGCCATCCAAACTCATAACCGCTACCCTAGCACCTATAGCATTGCTATATGAACTGAATCACATACAATTTTTTTCAGGCACGTTTCCCGCTTCCGGACGTAGCAGTCCTCCGGCGGACCGGCATGACGCCGGACAACATCGGCGGGCCTGGCAACCGGCAGAGAATGAGGACCTTCAGTGCAGAACTTCCCAGGAGTAGGCGTCAGTCCAGGCCGCGTTATGGGCACCGTGCGGCAGATGCCCAAACCCATCAGCGAACCTCCAGCCGGCGAACAGCTGGCAGCAGGGACCACCGCCGAGGAAGCCACAGCAGCCCTGAAGGCGGCATCCCAGGCAGTGCATGACGAACTCAAGGCCCGCGCAGCCCACGCCACCGGCGACGGCAAAGCAGTCCTTGAAGCCACGGCGCTGATGGCCAAGGACACCATGCTGATCAAGGGTGCCGCCAAGCTCATTGCCCGCGGCATGTCGGGTGAGCGCGCCATCTGGGAGTCCGGCTCCTCCGTCTCGGAAATGCTGCACAACCTGGGCGGCTACATGGCCGAGCGCGCCACCGACGTCCTGGATGTGCGGGCCCGCATCGTCGCCGAACTGCGCGGTGTTCCCGCGCCCGGCATCCCCGCATCCAGCACCCCCTTTGTCCTGGTGGCCGAGGACCTGGCCCCGGCCGACACCGCCACCCTCGACCCGAACAAGGTCCTGGCCCTTGTCACCGCGGGCGGCGGGCCCCAGTCCCACACCGCCATCATCGCCCGCTCGCTCGGCCTTCCCGCCGTCGTTGCCGCCGTCGGCGTGGACGAGCTTCCGGACGGCACCGAAGTGTATGTTGACGGCGCGGCGGGCAGCATCACGTCCGAGCCTGACCAGTCCCTGCTGGCAGCAGCGGAGGCATGGGCGGCCACCGCTTCACTGCTGGCCGAGTTCAGCGGAACGGGCGCGACGGCGGATGGCCACCTTGTGCCGCTGCTCGCCAACGTGGGCGGCGGCAAGGACGCCGAGGCGGCCGCCAAGCTGGGCGCCCAGGGCGTGGGCCTCTTCCGCACCGAGTTCTGCTTCCTGGAACGGGATACCGAACCCTCCGTGGAAGAGCAGGCCGCGGCGTATAAGAGCGTATTTGACGCCTTCCCGGGCAAAAAAGTGGTCCTGCGGACGCTCGATGCCGGCGCCGACAAGCCGCTCCCGTTCCTGACCGACTCCACGGAGCCCAATCCCGCCCTGGGCGTCCGCGGCTACCGCACGGACTTCACCACCCCGGGCGTCCTGGACCGCCAGCTGGAAGCGATCGCGCTGGCCGAGAAGCAGTCGGAAGCGGATGTTTGGGTCATGGCGCCCATGATTTCGACGGCGGAAGAGGCTGCCCGCTTTGCCTCCATGTGCGCAGATGCCGGCATCAAGACCCCCGGCGTGATGGTGGAGGTCCCGTCCGCTGCCCTCACTGCTGAAGCCATCCTCCGCGAAGTGGGCTTCGCGAGCCTTGGCACCAACGACCTGACCCAGTACGCCATGGCCGCGGACCGCCAGCTTGGCCCGCTCGCCAACCTCAACACCCCCTGGCAGCCTGCAGTCCTGCGCCTGGTCGGGCTGACTGTGGAGGGCTCACGCGCCGAGGGGAGCAACAAACCCGTGGGCGTCTGCGGTGAGGCGGCCGCGGACCCGGCCCTCGCCGTCGTACTGACCGGCCTGGGCGTGGCAACGCTGTCCATGACCGCCCGGTCCCTTGCCGCAGTTGCAGCGGTGTTGAAGACGGTCACCCTGGATGAGGCGCAGCAGCTGGCCAAACTTGCCCTGTCTGCCCCCAGCGCCACCGAGGCGCGCGCGTGGGTGCGGGAAAAGCTGCCGGTACTGGAGGAACTCGGGCTCTGACGCCCCTGGCCCCGCCGTGATGGCGGGGGCCTCTGTCAGGCCGGGACGCCGAAGCCGTTGACGGCCCTGACCCAGCCGCTGATGGCCTGCGCAGCGGTTTCCGGGGCAGTGTGTTGGAAGACATGGCCTTGGCCCAGGATCTCGGCCATAGTTCCCTGGCGGGCAACCTCGGCGAGGTTCACGCACCAGGGGCGGCGGGCGATGGGGTCTTTGGTGCCGCGGAGCACCAGCACCGGCTGGGTGACCCCCGCGAGCCGTTCCTCCAGCGGGTATTCCATCATCACGGGCAATTCCGTCAGGTACCAGCGCGGGCCTGCCCGGAGGTAGTCGCTGAACACGATGGCGTTCGAGGTCAGCGACTCGCTGAACATCGAATCCCGCGTCAGTGCCATCGCCTGCCTGGCCACCGACTTCCTCGTGGTCTCCACCACCGGGCCCATCAGAACGACGCCGTCCACCCGCTCAGGTTCCTGCAGCGCCAGTTGCACTGCGAACTGTGTGCCCATGGAATGACCCACCGGGACATAATGATGGACTCCGGCTTCCGCGAGGACAGCGCTCACAAACGCCGCAAACTCTTCGATCTGCAACTGACGCCCGGGTTTTGACGACTTCCCGAAGCCGGGCAGGTCGAAGGAGTAGACGTCCGCTTCTTTTGCCAGTTCCTGATGCAACCGCGCCAGGTAGCGATGGGAAACACCGATGCCGTGCAGCAGCACATAAGTAGGCCGCGCTCCAGCCTCCCCCGGATGGACGGAGGCGTAGAGCCTTCCCTGTAAACCGCCGGATTGCACGTCTTTGCCATCACCTAATGCCATCAGCCGAGCTTACCGCCGGAGCGCGGGGCACACCGGCAGGCGGGGACGCACCGGTAGGCTGGAGCCATGGCACTGATTGCTCCCAGGATGGCCGGCGCACTCCCGCCCGAGGAGGCCGTGAGGCTCCAGCAAGCTCTGGCCGGCAGCGACGACATCACCGTTTTTGTGGACGGCACCGTCCACCGCCTGCCGCCCGTGGCGAAGGACGCCGTCGTCGACCTCCTGCAGCGGTTCAGCCGCGGCGAGGCGGTGACCGTGAGCAGCGTGGAGGAGATGCTGACCACCTCCAAGGCGGCAGAACTGGCGGGAATTTCGCACACCTACCTCCGCAACATGACGGACCGCGGGGAAATCCCTGTGGAGTACCGCGGCAGCCACCGCCGGATCCCATTGTCTGCGATCATGGCGTGGCTGGAGGGGCAGAAGAAGGACCGGCAGAAGAAGGCGGCTACGGATCAGGCTGCCGGCAATGAGGCCGACGGCGGCTGATCCTCGCGTCAGATCCGGGGCCGAAGTGCCCAGCGGCGCATTTTGAGGGCCGCGTGGAGTTCCAGCCGGGGCAGGCCCTTCAGCGGGTCCACGCCCAACAGCTGGCGGATCCGGCCCAGCCGGTTGTAGATGCTGCTGCGGTGCAGGTGGAGTTTCGCAGCCACGTCCTGGACGGAGCCGTCGTTGTCGTACAGGAGTTCCAGGACTGGAATCAGTTCACCGTTGCGGTCGTGGTCCTCGAGCATGCGGAAGTAGACGGATCCGGAGTCAGCCCAGGCGCCGGCCCCTCCTCCGGCGGAGGCCAGGAGCTGGTAAACGCCGGTGGACCGGCAGTCCACCAGTTCCCCGAGCTGGGGATCAACGGCAGCGGCCTGCGCAGCCACTTTTGATTGCCGGTAGGCCTCGGCGAGCTCCCGCGGCCTGGCAAACCCTTCGCTGATCCCCAGGATGATCCGGTGGACCGGCCGGCCGGAGCGCTTGGCCAACTCCAGCTGGTAATGGACCAGGACCTGCGCATGGTTCGCCCTTCCCGTTGACTCGCGGAACAGCACCACCGAGTGGGTTTCCGTGCCGGCGCTGAAGAGGGTTGCATCCACGCCGATCGTGGCCTGCAGCGCTGCCGACCGGTGGATCAGGGTGGACGCGACGGGATCGGGGCCGCCGGCCCAGCCGTCGGCATCGAGCACACTGACCATCTGCCACGGCCCGCGGCCCTGCACCTCCTTCCACCCTGCCACTGCCGCCACCGCGTTTGCTTCCCCGGCACACGCAGCCAGGAACTCCCGCTCACGCCCCCGCCGGAACTCGGACTCCGCGGTGTTCGAGTCGAGCAGCAGCCCGGAAAGCATCTCCAACTCGTTGTTGACTGACGGCAACTGGGTGAGGATCGCCGTCGGGTTTTCCTCCACGGAGTCCTGCTGCACCCAGAGGTAACCCACGCGGAAGCCACGGACCATCAGCGGCACACAAACACGCCCCAGCATTCCAAGGTGCGGGTTCGCCGGAACCACCACCGGCCGCACCGCTGTCGCAATGCCGTGGGACAGCTGCCAGGCACTCACGTCCGCCGGCACTTTTTTGCTGAGCAGGAAGTTCACGCGCACGCGGTCAGCATGGGACTGGTTCGAGCTGTAAGCCAGCAGCACGCCGTCCAGGTCCTCCAGGGACAGTCCGCGGCCCAGCTTTTGCGCCACCTGCTCAACCAGTTGTTCCACGCCCTGCTGCATGGGCCAACACTACTGCTTTTGCAGCCTGGGAGACGAACGAACACGAGGCGACACCTGACGCTCCGTGACTATACAAATGTCGAGCACGCTAGGAGGAAATCCGCGGAATCCCGGGATTTCTCTGGTGCCCCGTCGACCACATCATGTCAGCTGGCTCACAAACGGATTTATCGTGGAAACACGCAATCCTTCCGCACTTTCCGGCCTACCGGCCGAGAACCTGGAGCCCACGATGATCATCGGTGTCCCCAAAGAAATCAAGAACAACGAATTCCGGGTAGCCATCACCGCTGCCGGAGTTCACGAGTTCCGCACCCACGGCCACACCGTGCTGGTGGAGCGCGGCGCCGGGCTGGGCTCAGGCATCACCGACGAGGAATACGCCATCGCCGGCGCCGAGATCGTCAACGACGCCGATGACGTCTGGGCCCGCGCGGACATGGTCATGAAGGTCAAGGAACCCATCAAGGCCGAATACCACCGCTTCCGCAAGGGCCTGATCCTCTTCACCTACCTCCACCTCGCCGCCGAACCCGAACTCACCCGCGAGCTCATCAACTCCGGCGTCACGGCCATCGCTTACGAAACGGTGCAGGAAGGCCGGACGCTTCCACTGCTGGCCCCCATGTCCGAGGTGGCCGGCCGGTTATCCGTGCAGGTGGGTGCCTCCTCCCTCATGGCTCCCGCCGGCGGTAAGGGTGTGCTGCTGGGCGGCGTCCCCGGCGTCCGCCCTGCCAAGGTGGTTGTCCTTGGCGCGGGCGTTGCCGGAACCAACGCCGCTGCAATGGCACTTGGCCTGGGCGCCGACGTCACCATCCTGGACATCAACATCAACCGCCTGCGCGAACTGGACGCCCAGTACCAGGGCCGCCTGAAGACCGTGGCATCGAACAGTTACGAAATTGAGAAGTCAGTGGTGGACGCAGACCTGGTGATCGGCTCCGTCCTGATCCCGGGGGCCAAGGCCCCCAAGCTGGTCACCAACGATCTGGTGGCCCGCATGAAGCCCGGCTCGGTTCTCGTGGACATCGCCGTGGACCAGGGCGGCTGCTTCGAGGACACCCGCGCCACCACCCACCAGGAACCCACCTACAAGGTCCACAACACCATCTTCTACTGCGTGGCCAACATGCCCGGCGCGGTCCCCAACACCTCCACCTACGCCCTGACCAACGTGACCCTGCGGTACGCCGTGTCGCTGGCCAACCTGGGCGTCAAGGCAGCCTTCGAGCGCGACCCCGCCCTCGCGGCCGGCCTCAACATCGCCGCGGGCCACGTAGCCCACCACTCCGTCTCCGAGGCACACGACCTGCCCCTCGTAGCGGACTGGCACGAACTGGTCTCGGCGTAAGTCCTTGGTTTTCGCTGCGGGTTTATGACCTGGCCGAAGCCAGTTCCCTTGCTTGTTCAATGATTTTTAAGCTTTCGACGGCGTCTGCCGGATCTACCGGGACGGGGAGTGCTGAAGTGGCTCCGCCGTCGAGGATCTTATCCGCCAGGAGCCGGTAGAACTCCGGGTAACTGCCGCGCTCAGTGGGCAGGGCATCCAGGTGGCCGTCACGGCCCAGGAGGCCCGCCCACTCCGGCGCTTCCTCGCCGTACTCTGCGTCGAGGGGGCTGCCGCCCGCCACAATGTAGGGCTCCTGCGGGTCCACACCGTTCTTGGTGAAGCCGCCGACGGAACCCAGCACGCGGAACCGCGGCCCCTGCTGCGCGCAGAGCATGTTCATGGTGAGGTGGCTCAGCACCCCGGAGTGGTGCCGCAGCACCAGGAACACGTCGTCATCCGCGCGTTCATCCGCGCGCCGGGCCTTCAGCTCCGAATGGACCACGGTTGCGGGACCAAACAGCAGGAGGGCCTGGTCAATCAGGTGGCTGCCGAGGTCGAACAGGACGCCGCCGCCGTCAGCCGCAGTGGCGTGAGCCTTCCAGGCCTTGGCGATGGCGGGGGACCACCGCTCGAACCTCGATTCGAACCTGGTGACCTTCCCCACGGCGTCCGCCGCCAGGAGCTTGCGCAGTGTAAGGAAGTCGCCGTCCCATCGCCGGTTCTGGAACACCGTCAACACCCGGCCCAGTTGCCGGGCGAGGGCAACAAGCTCCTGCCCTTGCTCGCTCGTCACGGCGAACGGCTTGTCCACCACCACGTCCAGCCCGGCCTCCAGCGCGGCCCTGGCCAGCGGGTAGTGCGTCGCCGGCGGCGTGCCCAGCACCACCAGGTCAAGTTCAGCGGCGCGCGCAAGGACAGCATCGCCGTCGTGCACTGTCCTCACGCCCGGATAGCGGGCAGTGGCCGCCTTCTGCCGTTCCACGTTGGACGTGGCAATGACCTCCAGCGAGTAACGACCGTCGGACCCGATCAGGGGCGCATGGAAGACGCTGCCTGACAGGCCGTAGCCGACGACGGCTGTGCGGATGGTGCGTGGAGCGGCGGAGTCAGTCATAGGGCTACGGTACCCCCGTGCACCGTCGGCCAGACCCCCTGGAAGTGATAGAGCGTCACAGGAAAACCCGCAGTAAGTGAGGGAGCATTTGGGATACGGCGAAGGCCGGCATCCCCTGGTGTTCCAGGAGATGCCGGCCTAGCCGTGTTGCCTGTATTCAGCTGAACCTAGTCAGCGCGGGCTGTTACTTCTTTTCCCAGCCGAGGGTGGTCCAGTCCGGAACCTGGGACAGGCTCTGGAACAGGGAGGGGCCGTAGTTCGCCAGGCCGGTGCGGACGAAGGAGATCTGCGGGCCGTTCATGACCACGCCCATGGAGTAGTACTTCGCCATGTGCTCCTTCTCAACCTCCATGGCTGCCTTGTTGCGCTCGGCGTTGTCCTCGATGGATGCGAGGTCAGCGATCTTCTTGTCCAGTTCGGCGTCGCCCAGCTGGTTCTCGTTGGTCTTGGAGTCGTAGTACTGCTTGACGGCGGACGTTGCATCCGCACCTACCGTGTAGCCGGAGACGCTCATGTCGAACTCCCGTGCACCGAGGACCTTGCCAAAATCGGCAGAGGCGCGCTGGTCGATGCCAACATCCATGCCACCGGCCTGGAGCTGCTTCTGCAGGGTCTGGGCGAAGGCGAGGGTGGTGGGATCGTCACCGAAATTGCTGATCTTGAAGGCGGCGGGCTTGCCGTCCTTCTCCATGATGCCGTTGGCATTCGCGGTGTAGCCGGCGTCCGTCAATACCTTCTTGGCAGCATCCGGACCGGTTTCCTTCACGGGGTAGTTGTCCTGGTAGTACTCCGAGAAGGGCAGCAGCATCATGGAGCCGGAGCTGGGCTCTTCCCAGTTCAGGCCGTTGAAGCGCACCTTGCGCAGGGCCTCACGGTCCACTGCCGCGAAGATCGCCTTGCGGACTGCAACGTCGGTGATGCGTTGGGCGTTCAGGTTCAAGCCGCCGGCGAACAGGCGCTGGCCGCGGCGGACCTCAGCGTCTTTGGTGCCTTCCAACTGCTTGTAGAGGGAGACGGTGTTGGCTGACACGCCGTCGATCTCGCCGTTCTTAAAAGCGGCAATCTGGGCGCTCGTCTCCAGCTGACGGAAGACGACGCTTTCCAGGACCGGCTTGGTGCCCCACCATTTTTCGTTGGGAACCAGGCTAACGGTCTTGGCTGCGGTGTCGTACTGGTCCAGCTTGAAGGGGCCCGCCATCCACTCCGGGTGAAGTTCGCCGTTGAAGCCCTCGTTGAAGATCTGCGGCGTATTGACGGCGGGGTGGATCAGGCCAAAGAAGAGGTCCTCCAGCGGATACACCGGCCGGCTGGTCTTGACGATGACTTCCTTGTCGCTGCTGCCGGCCTCTACGGATTCAACAAATTCGTACGACCCGGAAGTGACGATGTCGTAACCGGCATCGGGGCTCTTCAGGATGTTCCAGGTGTTCTTGAAAGCCTTGACGTCAATGGGGGTGCCGTCGTTGTACGTGGCTTTTTCGTTGACCTTGATGGTGATGGTCTGCTTACCATCCTTGACTTCGTTCTTGACCTCCTCGCAGAAGTCCTTGTTGGGCGTGGCCTTGCCCTCGAAGTCGACCTTCCAGCAGCCGCCGATGCCGCCGCCCGAAACCGCAACAGGATTCATCGGGGCCATCAACGCGGAGTTGTCTGCGCTGTTGCCGTTGTTGGAGAAGCCGTTGAAGTCCGGGCCGATGTTGCCCAGGGGCAGGGTGACCTTACCGCCCTGTTCAAGATCAGCTGCGGGCTTCTCATTGACGCTGATGAGCTTGGACAGGTCGCTGCCTGCCTCCTGGCCCTTGGCCGTTTCCGGCCCGGTGGCCCCGCCACCGCCGCCGCCGCAGGCCGTCAGCGCCAGAGCCGCAGCAATGGCTGCCGCTCCGCCGATCTTGTTCAGATTCCTCATGGTGTTCCCTTCGTTGGTGCGGGTGGTGATGCTGGTGGGTCGAAAAAACTTAAGGTGCATGGTGGTCCGTCGATTCGTGGACTACCAGCATGTCCTCGTCCAGTTCCCCGTCGGGGAAGAAGCAGGCGAAGCGCTGGTCCAGGACCGGCAGCGGATGCGCGGCGAGGGCCGGGGCCGCTGCCGAGGGTGCCACCGGTTCCAGTGGCGGTTCCAGGGTGAGGCACTTTTCCTGCTTAGCCGGCGGCAGGGCAGCGAAGACGGGGCAACGGGTGGCGAAGTTGCAGCCCTTTGGGGCGTCCAGCGGTGACGGCAGGTCTCCCCGCAGGATAATCCGTTCCCTGGTCCGCTCCACCTGCGGGTCCGGCACCGGGATTGCCGAGAGCAGGGCCCGGGTGTAGGGGTGGCGGGGGTTATCGAACACCCGGTCCACTTCACCGACTTCCACGATTTTGCCCAGGTACATCACGGCAACGCGGTTGGATATGTGCCGGACCACGGAGAGATCGTGCGCCACCATGAGGTAGCTGAGGCCCAGCTCGGCACGGAGCTTGTCCAGGAGGTTGATGACGCCGGCCTGAACGGAAACGTCAAGGGCGGAGACAGGCTCGTCCAGGACCACCAGCTTCGGGTTCACGGCCAGGGCACGGGCGATGCCGACGCGCTGGCGTTGTCCGCCGGAAAACTGGTTGGGGAAGCGGTTGACGTGGTCCGGCTGCAGGCCCACCAGCTTCATCAGTTCCATGATGCGCTTCTTAATGGCCTGCTTGTCCATCCCCGCGTTCTGGAGCGGTTCGGCGAGCACCTCGTACACCGTGAACCGCGGGTCCAGCGCACCGGTGGGATCCTGGAACACCATCTGGAGCTCGCGGCGCATGGCGGCTTTGGTCCTGGCATCGGCCGCCTGCTTGTTGCTGATGCCGCCTATCACCACCTCGCCGTCCTGGTCCTTGTGGAACTCCATGATTTCCAGCAGGGTGGTGGTCTTTCCGGAACCGGACTCGCCCACGATGGAGAAGCACTCGCCTTCGCGGATGTCGAAGGTGACGCCGTCCACGGCCTTGACGGTGCCGATCCTGCGCTTGAGCAGTGCGCCTTTGGTCAGGGGAAAGTGCTTGCGCACATCCTTGAGCTGCAGGACAGCCGAGCGCTCCCCGCGTGGAATGGCATCAAAACGGGACACCGGCAGCGGCGGAGCGGAGAAGACGTCATGGACGTCCACTTCGCCCCCCAAGGCCCCGGACTTGATGCAGGCGGCACGGTGAAGGGCGCTTCCGGGTACCGGCGCCAGCGCAGGCTCGCCGTCCAGGCAGGCGTCGGAGGCCAGCGGGCAGCGGGGCGCAAACGAGCAGCCGGTGGGCGTATGAATCAGGTTGGGCGGCATGCCCTCAATGGGAATCAGCGACGACTTCTGCGCAACGTCCACGCGCGGCACGGCACCGAGCAGGCCCATGGTGTACGGCATCCGCGGGTTGTAGTAGATGTCATCCACCGCCCCTGTCTCCACGGGCTTGCCCGCGTACATCACCATGATGTCGTCCGCCATCCCGGCCACCACGCCCAGGTCATGGGTGATCATGACGACGGCGGCGCCCGTCTCCTCCTGCGCGGTATGCAGCACCTCCAGCACTTGGGCCTGGATGGTGACGTCCAGCGCCGTCGTCGGCTCATCAGCGATGAGGACGCGCGGATTGTTCGCGATCGCGATGGCGATCATAACGCGCTGGCGCATGCCGCCGGAGAACTCGTGCGGGAAGGCCCTCAGCCTGTCCCTGGGGCTGGGAATGCCCACCATTGCCAGGAGTTCGACGGCGCGGGCTTCTTTGGCCTGCTTGCTCATCGTGGGATTGTGGATGGTGAGTGCTTCCACGATCTGGGTGCCCACGGTGTACACCGGCGTCAGGGATGACAGCGGGTCCTGGAAGACCATGGCGAGATCGTTGCCGCGGTACCCGCACATTGCTTTGTCGGTGAGGCCCAGCAGCTCCTTGCCTCTAAGCCGGACGGACCCTGAAACCTCAGCCGTGACGGGCAGGAGTCCCATGATGGCCAGGGACGTAACGGATTTGCCGGAACCCGATTCACCCACGATGCCCAGCGTCTTACCGGGCAGGAGGTCAAAATCAACACCACGGACTGCGTGGACCACGCCGTTCTCGGTGTTGAAGCGGACATTCAGATCCCGGACGGACAGGACTGCATCCGTAGGGGCGTGCAGCCCGGCGACGTGCAGCCGTTCGACGGCTGACTGGGGCTGCCCGGCGGGCCCGGCGTCAAGGTTGCTGCTCATGAGGACTTCCCCTTGGCTCGGGTCTTGAGGGCTCTGCGTTTCTTGGCGCTGCCGCTTGAGCTGGAGCTGGGGTCGAAAGCGTCGCGCAGGCCGTCATTCATCATGGCCAGCGACCCCGTAAGCAGGAACATCACAGTCAACGGCACCCAGAACATCCAGGGAAAGGTCTGCACCTGCGACGTGGCGCCGCCAATGAGGACACCCAGGCTGACGTCCGGAACTTTGATGCCGATTCCGATGAAGGAGAAGGCCACCTCCGCAAGGACGGCGCCGGTAACGCCGCGGGTGATGTCCAGGACCAGCAGGGAACCGATGTTGGGAACCAGGTGCCGCCAGACGATCCGGCGCGGAGGGACACCCATGTACTGGGCGGCCTTTACGTAGTCGCGCTGCATCAGGGACATGGACAGCGACCGGATCAGCCTGGCGGTGCCCATCCAGCTGAAGACCAGCAGCACGATGATCAGCAGCAGCCAGGAGGGCAGGTCCCGCTTCAGGCCTTCCCCTCCGCCGCTGGTGGCAACCGCCACCACCAGCAGTGCGGGCATCATGATGAGCGCTTCAAGGATGAAGAGCATCACCTTGTCCACCTTGCCGCCGAAGTAGGCCATGGTGCAGCCGTAGACAGCGGCAATGAGGACGGACACAAGGCCCACGATCAGCCCGATCAGGATGGAGATCCTGGTGCCTTCCACCGTCATGGCGTACAGGTCGATGCCTGCCTGGGACGTTCCGAGGTAATGCTCCGCGGAGGGAGGCATACCGATGTTGAACGGATCGATAGTCTCCTTGTCCCACTGGGTGAAGTAGCCGCCAACAAAGGAGAAGACGGTGAGGGCAAGGAAGATGGCAAGGCCCGCCACGGCCGTCTTATTGCGCATGAAGCGGCGGAAGATAATGGTGTTCTTGCCGATGATGACGTCGGCGTTATCCAGGTGCGAGTCCTGTGCGACGGCGGCCGGGTCTACGGCATTGAGGTTGGTCATTTCTACTGCACCCGCACTCTCGGGTCAACAAGCGTGGTGGCGAAGTCCGCCAGGATGGCCCCCAGGGCGAAGATAACGGAACCGTAGGCCAGCGTGGCAGTGGCGGCGTTGACGTCCTGGAGCGAAATGGCGTCGATGCTCCAGGAGCCCACCCCGGGCCAGGCGAAAATTTTCTCCGCGAAGAAGCCGCCGGCAAAAATGGCCGGGATGGTGAAGGCAATGCTTTGAGCCACCGGAATGAACGAGACCCGCAGGGCATGCCGGGAAATCGCCTGGTTGCGGGTGAGTCCTTTGGCGCGTGCCGTCCGGACAAAGTCTGCGTTGACGTTATCCAGGAGGTACTGCCGCTGCGCAATCTGGTACGAGCCCCAGCCCACCAGCGTGATGGCAATGGTTGGGACAGCGTAGTGCGCCAGCATGTCCACGAACTGCGCCCAGCCCGGTTCCATGCCGGGGGTGGATATGCCGGTGACGAAGAAGATGCGCTCCCCCACCGTTTCGTTGATGTTGATGGCGCCCAACTGCACCAGAAAGTACGCGATGGGGGCAGGCACGATGTAGGCGAGGTAGCTGTAGGACGTGATGACACGGTCCTGGACCTTGTACTGCCGCGCTGCCGAATAGACCCCGAGTGCCACTCCGATGACTAGCGTCAGGATGATGGAGGCCAGGAAGAGCCGGGTGGAAATCCATACCCGGTCCCCGAACTCCGCGTTGATGAAGGCACCGTTCGGGCTGCGGCCCCAGTCCCAGCGGGTGACGATGGCGGTAAGCCATTCCACGTAACGCTCCCACGGGCTCAGGTCCGGGTCCAGGCCCTTGAGGCGCATCGAGTTGGCCACCTGCTCGGGGGTGGGCCGGGGAATACGTTCCTGTTCAAGCAGCGCGGGCTTGAGGGAGCTCACCGCCAGGAAGTATCCTGCCGAGGTGGTCAGGAAGATCATAAAAACGTACGTGATGCCGCGCTTCGCGAGGTACCTGAGCATGGCGCTGGTTTTACTTCGCCGCCGGCAGCTGAACGGTAAGACCCCGCGGTGTCAGCAGGGGGGCCAGGCTGTTGGGCAAATCAACAATCACGTGCTGGATCCTTCCGTTATCCCCGGGTCAGCGGGGGTTGTGCCGCCTCACCGGGTCCTTGCCAGCGGATAGCTGGCTCCCGCAGCCTTTTAAAGGCCTGGCCCTTGTGGACTATGTCGCGGGTCACATTCCAGAGGAAACTATCACAAGCCGCTAGCCGAAACGGGCCCGTTGTGGTTAAACCCACCCGCCCGTATCAGATCGTTATGAATAATTCTGTAAATTCAGTGTGACCAACCGGAAAGAATCCGTTCGGCGTGACCTACGCGGCGGTGACAACCCGTGTAACAAGCTCCTTCCAGGAGTCACTGAGGCGGTCAGCATCCACGCCGTGCACCCGTGCCAGGTTCAGGAGCCGGTCCGGAGCCAGCGTGGCCCCCAGGGAACGCGCCATCAGCCAGGGGTCCGCCACAAAGCCTTCCTCCGTGAGCAGCACCTCGATATGGCGGTACCACAGGGCAGCGGCCGGTACTTCAACCCGGCCCCTTGAGGCGTTCTCAGCGGCGAGGACCAGGTCGCCGAACTCCATAACGTAGGCAATCCGTTCAATGCCGAAAGCAACGAGGCGTTCCAGCCCCGGCGCACCTGGCCCCAAAGGCGGCGGCCCGAACATAAAGCGCGCCTGAAAGGCAGCCTCGGATTCGCTCAGGAGGGTAAGCATAAGTCCGGCCCGGCTGCCAAAGCGGCGGAATACTGTGCCTTTGCCCACCCCGGCATGCTCGGCGAGCCGGTCCATGGTGAGGGCTTCTGCCCCGCATTCGCCGATCAGATCGCGGGCTGCCTCGAGCAGGCGCTCCCGGTTCCGCGCGGCGTCGCTGCGTTCCACCGCCTCGCCCGGGGATAGTCGGGGGCGCATTGGGATGAAGCTCACATTCCACATTCTAGACCCCGGGAATAAGAAGCGGACCGTAGTCCGTTTAGATAGGTGAAGGCACGAACAAGCCTCAGCTGTCACCCGCCGGCGGACCCCTCCCGCCGCCCCTACCCCAGGAGTTCCCATGACCAAGAGCACCGTACTCACCCTCGTCGGCAGCCTCCGCGCCGAGTCCACCAACCAGAAGCTGGCGGAAGCCATCCAGCTGAACGCACCGGAGCAGGTGGATGTTGTCATCCACGAGAACCTGGGAAACATCCCCTTCTACAACGAGGACATCGACGTCGAAGGCCAGGTTCCCGTGGCCGCTGCCGCCCTGCGCGCCGCAGCCAACGACGCCGACACGCTCCTCCTGGTCACCCCCGAGCACAACGGCACGGTCCCCGCCGCGCTGAAGAACGCCATCGACTGGCTGTCCCGGCCCTACGGCGCCGGTGCCCTCGCCGGCAAGCCCACCGCCGTCGTCGGCACCGCGTTCGGCCAGTACGGCGGAGTGTGGGCCCAGGACGAGGCACGCAAGGCAGCAGGAATTGCCGGGGCGCAGATCCTTGAGGACGTCAAGCTCGCAGTGCCGGGTTCCATGGTGCGCTTCGCTGAACTCCACCCGAAGGACGACGCAGAGGTTGTGGAGCAGATCAAGGGCGTTTTCGATGCCCTCACAGCTGCCCAGCCTGCCGCCTAAACGGACTTCCCGGTGCCCGGCGCGGAAAACCGTGCCGGGCACCGCTGTGTCCGAGGACCCTTGGTCCGCGGGGAACGCGGGCATCAGCCGTGCTCTGGCTGTGACATTCAATCGTTGCTAGCGTGACGGAATGAGCCCCTCGAAGACCCCGGCCGAGATCCTCGACATCAACGGCGAAGAGGTCCGCATCTCAAGCCCGGACAAGGTGGTGTTCCCGGAACCCGGGCTCACGAAGCTGGACCTGGTGCGCTACTACCTCGCGGTCGCGGACGGTGCGTTGCGCGGCGCCGGCGGGCGGCCCATGGTGCTCAAGCGTTTCCCGAAGGGCATCGACGCCGAACCGTTCTTCCAAAAGCGCGTGCCCGAGAACCGCCCCGAATTTATCGACACTGCAACGCTCCACTACGCGTCCGGAACGTCAGCCGAGGAGGCCGTTATCCGGGACTCCGCAGGCCTTGCGTGGGTGGTGAATCTGGGCTGCCTCGACCTCAACCCACACCCCGTCCGGGCAGAGGACCTGAACCATCCTGACGAACTTCGGGTGGACCTCGATCCGATGCCGGGGGTTGACTGGTCACAGATCGTGGATGTCGCCTATGTGGCCCGGGAGGTGCTCGACGACATGGGACTGGTGGGCTGGCCGAAAACAAGCGGCTCCCGGGGACTCCACATCCTGGTGCGCATCGCGCCGCACTGGTCCTACCGCGACGTACGGCTCGCCGCCGAGGCCCTCGCCCGCGAAGTCGAGAACCGCGCGCCCGGCCTCGCCACCGCCCGGTGGTGGAAGGAGGAGCGCGGCGAGAGTGTGTTTGTCGACTTCAACCAGAACGCGAAGGACCGCACCGTAGCATCCGCCTATTCCGTCCGGGCCCTCCCCGATGCCCGGGTCTCGACGCCCCTTTCGTGGGACGAAGTGCGCTCCGCCCGTCCCGATCAGTTCACGGTGCGTACGGTACCCGGACGCTTCACGGACGTTGGGGACCCGCATGCCGGCATCAACGAAGCCGTGGGCACACTGGATGGCCTCCTCGCACTGGCAGCCGCGTTGGGCCCTGCGGAAAAAGCCCCGCGCAGCGGTGACGGCTCCGGCCGCCGGCAGTCAGCGATGCCCCTCATCGAGGTGGCACGCACCAAAACCAAACCCGAGGCACTCGCGGCGCTCGACGAATGGAAGTCCAGGCATACGGACCTGATCCCCGCCTTGCACCCCGCGGACGTGCTCGTGGACGGAATGCGCGGGTCGAGTTCGCTCTGGTACCGGGTCCGGGTAAACCTGCAGCACATCCCCGATGCCGACCGTCCCGCACAGGAGGAACTCATTTCAGACTATGACCCTTGGGCGGGCAAGGAGTGGCCGGGCCGCCCCGGATCCTGAGTCACGTGGCGCGCGCCCGGGTGGTGCTGCCGTGACCAACTCTTGTCCCAACCGGTACCTGGCGGACATCCTTTGGCAGACCGGCCAGCCGTAACGTTAATCCACGGAGGTACCGGGACGGGATTGCGGTGCAGCAATGGCAAAAAGGCCAACGGCTGGAAGGCGGATGGCGGGGGTGCGCGCTGTGATGGTGGCATCCGCGCTGTCACTTCCACTGTGGGCGGCCGCCTGCGTCACCCCACCTCCCCAGGACACACCGCCCTCCTCGGCGCCGCCCCTCGTTGACGCCCGCACCACCCCCACCCCGGCAGCCGCGGCCCCTGTCCCCGCTCCCCAGCCGCAGGCGCCGCCGCCCGGAACGGCAGTCACGCCCCCGGCCCCGGAGACCCAGGGCGGTGCACCCGCGACCCCGGCCGAGACCGCACCAGTTGGCACGGCCACAGCCCCTGCGCCGGAAGTACCGGCGTCCGAGGATCCCCTTCCTTCCCCGCCGGCTCCATCAGGCAAGGTGGCAGGACCGCAAACTGTGACCGCCTACTACGTACTCCTGGACGACGGCGGCAGCAACGGGGTGCGGTTCGGCTGCAATGACAGCCTGGTGGGGGTTGCCCACACCAGTTCGGCCGGGGAGGATGCGCTGGCTGCTGCCGTTCGCGCCCTGCTGGACGCGCAGGCTGAGCCAGAACAGTCACAGCAGCCGCCGGAGGTCTATAACGCACTTTCGGAATCCGACCTGAAGTTTCTGTCCGGAAGTTTCGACGGCACCACCGTCACGGTGTACCTCGCCGGAACGCTCAGCATGGGAGGGGTCTGCGACCTTCCTCGGGTGGAAGCGCAGCTGACCCATACTGCGGTTTCGGCGGTGGGGGCAATCCGGGCGGAAATCTATGTCAACGGGCTGACCCTGGCTGATGCCCTGAGGCTGGACTGACCGTTCGACCATCGCAGGTACCGGGCGTGCATGGTGACTCAACGGCTGTTGCCTCAGCAGCAACACTCGGCTGTATCCTGTTTGTTGTGAGCCACGAGACACTCGACGCCGCAGCACGGACGCTGCCTGCCGAAGCCATTGACGCCATCGAACGGGCGGCGACGTCCGCCCACCGCCATGAGGAACTCTTCTCAGAGCGTGCCGCCAACATCCGGCAGTCCGCCGTCAGGGATGTCTTCGAGATATCTTTGCGCCCCGGGCTGGTTTCCCTTGCAGGTGGAAGCCCCTACCTGCAGTCCCTCCCCCTTGACCGGCTTGCGAGCACCGCAGCAGCCATCATTGCCGAGGACGGACTGACGGCCCTGCAGTACGGCGGAGGCCAAGGCACGGAGGAGCTTCGCGCCCAGATCTGCGAGGTGATGGCCGCCGAGGGCATCGAGGACGCGCTGCCCCAAAACGTGGTGATTACGGCAGGGTCGCAGTCAGCCCAGGACGTCGCCACCAAGGTTTTCTGCAATCCCGGGGACGTGGTGCTGGTGGAGGACCCCACGTATGTGGGCGCGCTGAACACCTTCGAGGCCTACCAGGTGCAGGTTGAAACAGTGGAGATGGACGGGGACGGCCTGGTTCCGGATCTCCTTGAGGCAAAGATCGCGGCCCTGCAACTGGCTGGCAAGAGCGTGAAGTTCCTGTACACCATCCCCAACTTCAACAATCCCTCCGGAATCACCCTCGCCCGCGAGCGGCGGCAGCAGGTGGTAGACATATGCCGTAAGGCGAATATTCTTATCCTTGAAGACAACCCTTACGGCCTCCTGCGTTTTGATGGCGAACCACTGGCACCACTGCGCGCCGGCAACCCCGGGGACGTCATCTACATGGGGTCCTTCTCGAAGATCTTCGCCCCCGGCCTTCGCATCGGCTGGGCCCTGGTGCCCGAGCACCTGCAGCGCCGCTACTACCTGGCAGCGGAAGCTGTGACCCTGTGCCCGCCTGCACTCAACCAAATGCTGGTATCTGCCTACCTGCGCGACTTTGACTGGCGGGGCCAAATCGAAACGTACCGCGGACTGTACGCAGAGAGGTGCCGCGCCATGCTCGCAGCCCTTAAGGCCCACATGCCTGCCGGGACCAGCTGGACCAGCCCGGAAGGCGGATTTTTCGTCTGGGTGACGCTCCCGGAAGGGGTGGACACCTACCCATTGCTGCAAAAGGCGATCGACGCCGGCGTGGTGTTTATCCCCGGAGCGGCTTTCACGCCGTCGGACGAGCCGTCCAACAAGCTGCGCCTGGCCTATAGCGCTGTGCCGCCGGAAGCCATCACCGAAGGCGTTCGGCGCCTGGCGCCGGTACTGCGGGAAGCCATAGCGGAGCTGTAGCCTTGGGCTCACTGACTTAAGCCGCACACACAAAGCAAAGGAGCAACACATGAGCGGAATCATCGTTGTAGGGGTTGACGGCAGCGGTACGGCCAAGAAGGCAGCGGAGTCCGCCCGGGACCTGGCCGCAGCACTGGGCGCTTCGCTTCACGTGGTCTCAGCCTTCGACAGCGACCGCACCGAGGTCTTCGGCAGCGGCAGCGACCAGTGGATTGTGTCCGACGCCGATGCCGCCGAGCACGTAGCGCGCACCGTCGCGGATTCCCTCGGCCGGGACATCAAGGTGACCTACTCGGCAGCCCGCGGCCGCCCGGCGGACGCCCTCATCAAGGAGGCCCTCCGGATGGAGGCCCGCATCATCGTGGTGGGAAACCGCAGGATGCAGGGCATCGGGCGCGTCCTCGGCAGCGTTGCCAACAGCGTGGCCCACAACGCTCCCTGCGACGTCTACATCGCCAACACCTACGACGCCGACTAGCACGGACAAGGTCACCATGGGGCGGCATTCTCCCGCCCCATGGTGTCCGTTCTCACCCTCAAGGCAGGGTTTTTGGAGCTGAAGCCGGGGATAAAATTGGATAAGCCCTCAATGGTGCGGACATCCGGCATTCACCATTTTCAAGGGGCTCCATTGATAACTCTCCAGCGCCGCCAGCTCGTAGGGCACGACATCCTCCTGGCCCGCCACGGAAACCACATCTGTTCCATGCGCGTTGACCGCAGCAGCGGCAGGGTGGTGGCGCTGCTGGACGACGGGACCGTTGACAGCGCACCGAACCTCATTGCCCCGGGCCTCGAACTTCCCGCCACGGTGGGCAGCGTACTGCGTGAAGACTGGAAGATTCTGGCCGTCTGCGGGGCGGTGGCCGCGGGAATGGGTGCATTGATGGTGACAGCAGCGGTTGCGCTCGGATCAATGACGGATCCAACCACTATTGAGATGCTCTCGGCCTACACCATCTATTAGGCCTCCGTGGGTTAGGAGACCATCCAGCCCTGCAGGACCCACCAGATCCCGGCCATCACCACGCCGCCGAACAACGAGCCGGCAACCACCTGCGCCACCGTGTGGGCGCGCAGCACCACCCGGGACCAGCCGACGGCGGGGATGAGCAGCAGCAACGGAAGCCACGGCGCTCCGAGCATCAGAACCGCAATCACAGCGGACGAGGATATGGCGGCGGCGTGCCCGCTGATTTTCCAGAACGGGCTGACGGCTGCCAGGACCACCACGCCGCCCACCACACCAAGAACCATGGCCACAACGCTTTGCGGAGCCCCGACAGCATTCAGGACCAGCAGTCCGGCCGCGATGGAGGCCAGCGCCATCAGCAGCACTGGTGCCCGCTGCTTGCGGTCGCTGACGTGATGGTCGGTGACTTTACCCAGTTTCACCAGGACCAGCAGCAGCAACAGCGGGATCACGCAGACGAACAGGGCTGCCAACGCACCGTAGGCCATGGTTCCGGGAAAGCCGGCCTGGGTCAGCGGGCTGATCAACAGCTGCACGCTGACCACCACTGGTGGCTGGAGCGTCTCCGTGATCCACCTGGCTGTCCTGTTTTTGGCACGAATGGCGCCGGCGTTCATCACCATGTTGTCGGTTTCCTAGTCCAGCAGCAGTGCCGGTTCCTCCAGGATGGCGGCGACGTCGGCCATAAAGCGGGCGGACAGGTCCCCGTCCACCACGCGGTGGTCGAACGAGCCGCCAAGGGTGGTGATCCAGCGGGGAATCACTTCGCCGTCCAGGACCCAGGGCTTCTGCTTGATGGTTCCGAAGGCGACGATCGCCACCTCGCCGGGGTTGATGATCGGCGTACCTGTGTCGATGCCCAGGGCCCCAATGTTGGTGATGGTGAGCGTGCCGCCCTGCATCTCCGCGGGCTGTGTCTTTCCAGCCCTGGCGGTGGTGGCGAGGTTGTTCAGGGCCAACGCCAGCTCCTTCAGGGAGAGGTCCTGGGCGTTCTTGATGTTCGGGACCATCAAGCCGCGGGGAGTGGCCGCTGCGATTCCCAGGTTCATGTAGTGCTTGACCTGGATTTCGGCGGTGCCTTCGCCGTTGTCCACCCAGGTGGCGTTGACGCTGGGGTTCCGCGCGGCCGCCCAGATAACGGCCTTGGCGAGGATGAGCAGCGGAGATACCCGGATGCCTTCGAAGTCGCGGGAGGACTTGAGCCTCTTGACGAACTCCATAGTGCGGCTGGCGTCCACGTCCACAAAGATGCTCACGTGGGGTGCCGAAAATGCCGACTCCACCATCGCCTTCGCCGTGGCCTTGCGGACGCCCCTGACGGGGATCCGTTCTATCCGCTGGTCCTGCGGCTTTCCTGCCTTGCCCCAAAACCCGTCCGCCTTGTCCAGCTCTGCGTCGCGCTGGGCCTGGTAGCTGACCAGGTCCTCGCGCGTCACCTCGCCGCGCAGGCCGGTTGCCACCACGTCTGCGAGGTCGATGCCGAGGTCGCGGGCGATCTTGCGGACCGGCGGCTTGGCCAGGACCTTGTTCACGAGGCCGGTGATGGCCCCACCAAAGGTGGGCCGGTTGTCCATCGCTTCGGCGGACCGGGCCTCGTCAGGCGTCGCCACCTCGGCCGGCGTGTGGGGCTGGACAGGCTCCACCTCGGGAGCGTTGACCGTCAGGGAACCGGCGGCAGGTGCCGCCTTCCGCGGGCGGCGCTTGACGGCGTCGGCCTTGGGACCCGAGCCCACGAGCGGACCGCCGGCCAGGGCACTGTCTGTTGAGCCGGCGTCGGGCGCTTCATTTTCTGCCGGCAACTTGCCGTAGAGCGGCTGCACCGGGGTCTCCGGGGCCCGCACGTCCGCCGGCGTGGGATCGCCCGCGACGTCATCGCTGACGCTGATGATGGCCGTGCCGACGTCGATGGTCACCCCTTCCGGGACCAGCAGATCCGTGACGGTCCCGGCAAAGGGGGACGGCAGTTCCACGATCGACTTGGCAGTTTCGATCTCGCACAGGACGTCATTGATGGCGACGGCGTCACCGGGCTTGACCTTCCAGGAGACAATTTCCGCCTCGGTGAGGCCCTCGCCTACGTCAGGCAGGTTGAACTTGTTGAGAGTCATGGTGTCCTCAGTAGGAAAGGGCGCGGTCCAGCGCCTCGAGGATGCGGTCGATGTCCGGAAGGTAATCTTCCTCCACCTTGGCAACGGGATAGGGCATGTGGAAGCCACCTACGCGGATCACGGGCGCCTCCAGGGAATGGAAAGCCCGCTCGCTGATCCGGGCCGCGATTTCACCGCCGATACCGCCGAACGTGGGCGCCTCGTGGGCCACGATCAGGCGCCCGGTCTTTTCCACGGAGGCGGTGACGGTATCGAAATCGAGGGGCGAGATGGAGCGCAGGTCAATGACCTCAACGCTGCGTCCGTCCTCCTCCGCCGCGTTGGCAGCAGCCAGGGCCACCGGAACCAGCGGGCCATAGGCCACGATAGTGGCGTCCGTCCCCGACCGGAGAACGTGGGCCTTGAAAGGGTTATCCGCCCGGCCCGGTGACTGGACGTCAACGTCACCCTTGAGCCAGTAGCGGCGCTTGGGCTCGAAAACGATCACCGGATCCTGGCACTCCACAGCCTGCTGGATCATCCAGTAGGCATCATGCGGGTTGGACGGTGTGATGATGCGCAGGCCTGCCGTGTGGGCGAAGAGCGCTTCCGGGGATTCCGAATGGTGCTCAACGGAGCCGATGCCTCCGCCATAGGGGATGCGGATGACCACTGGAACGGTGAGGTTGCCGTTGCTGCGCGCGTGCATTTTGGCCAGCTGGGTGGTGATCTGGTTGAAGCCCGGGAAAACAAAGCCGTCGAACTGGATCTCGCATACCGGCGTGTAGCCGCGCAGTGCGAGGCCGATCGCGGTGCCGATGATGCCGGACTCTGCGAGCGGGGTGTCCACCACGCGGTCCGGGCCAAACTCGCGGATCAGCCCGTCCGTCACCCGGTACACGCCGCCCAGGGCGCCGATGTCTTCGCCCATCAGCAGGGATTTCGGGTTGTCCGTCAATGCTGCGCGCAGGCCCTCATTGATGGCCTTTGCGATGGTCATGGTGGTCATCAGTGGCCTGCCTCTTGGGACGCCGGGGCTGTTACTGCCTGCCGTTCTTCTGTCTGCCCTTCGTTTGCAAAACCCGCCGAGTACTCCTCAAACCAGGCCAGCTCCTCTGCCACCAGGGGGTGGGCCTCCACGTAGGTGTTGGCGAAGGCGGACCGGATATCCGGCGTTTCAAGGTCGTGTGTGGTGCGCCGGACATAAGCTGCGAGCTCGTCACCTTCGGCTTTGACCTTGGCGAAGAACGCTTCGTCCGCCAGGCCTTCGGCACGCAGGTATTTCTCCAGGCGTACCAGCGGATCCTTGGCCCGCCAGGCGTCCTCCTCCGCTGACTCGCGGTATTTCGTGGGATCGTCCGCCGTCGTATGCGCACCCACCCTGTAGGTGAAGGCCTCGATCAGGACGGGGCCTTTGCCCTGGCGTGCGTGCTCCAGCGCCCATTCGGTGACGGCGTGCACGGCAATGACGTCGTTGCCGTCCACGCGGATGCCGGGGAAGCCGTAGCCCTTGGCCCGGTTGGACAGCGGCACCCGCGTTTGCACGTTGGTGGGAACGGAGATGGCCCAGTGGTTGTTCTGGCAGAAGAACACCACGGGGGCGTTGTAGGAGGACGCAAACACCATGGATTCGTGGACGTCCCCCTCGGAGCTCGCGCCGTCCCCGAAGTAGGCGATAACTGCAGCGTCCGGTTCTGAAGTGGACGCGCCGGAGGCGGCGGCGTTGGCGGCGGCCAGCTTCTGATCCCGCTGGATGCCCATGGCATAGCCCACTGCGTGAAGCGTCTGCGCCGCCAGGACCAGCGTGTACAGGTGGAAGTTGGTGTCCTTGGGGTTCCAGCCGCCGTTGGAGACCCCGCGGAACTGGCGCAGGAGCTCGGCCAGGTCCACATTGCGGGTCAGGGCGACGCCGTGTTCCCGGTAAGTGGGAAAGATGTAGTCCTGTGGCTGGCTGGCACGGCCCGAACCGATTTGGGCTGCTTCCTGGCCGGTCAACGGAACCCAGAGCGCCAACTGGCCCTGGCGCTGCAAGGCGGTGGCTTCGACGTCGAAGCGGCGGATGGCAGCCATGTCAGCGTAGAGTCCCTGGAGTTTCTCCGGGGTGAGTTTTTCGGCGTATCCGGTGAAGACGGGATCAAAGCCGAGTTTCCCGTCAGGGCCGAGGAGCTGGACCATCTGCGCCGGGGGTTCGCCCATGATGGCTTCGGCATCAGCCTCGCGCTGGTCGTCTACAGCTGTTCCGTCGAACTCGGTGGCAGGCAGATGTGTGCCCATACCGTCTCCTTGCTTGCCGCATCCGGATGCGGATGCAATGTCGCTGGGATATATGCCGCAAAAGGAATAGATTCCGGCTGCGGCATATATAATGGCTTACTGATCCTAACTTTATCTTCAGTAAGTAAGCGCGGGGATACTTGTTAAGTGCTAGGAACCGCGTGGGGCCTTTGTATAGTTCGCACACAGCTTGAGGAACCGCGTATTTGCTTCGGTCTCGCCGACGCTTACCCGCACTCCCTCCCCGGGAAACGCCCTGACGGACAAGGCCTGCGTGGCCGCCTGCTCTGCGAATCCGGCGCTGTCGGCTCCAAGGTCCAGCCAAACGAAGTTGCCCTGTGCGTCCGGAACAGCCCAGCCCAGGTTCCTGAGCCCCGCCGTAACGCGTTCCCGCTCATCCACAAGTTTTTGTACCCTCTCTACAACTTGCGGGTAATTCTGCAGGGAAATAATTGCGGCAGTTTCTGCAATCTGCGACACGGCGAACGGCGTGGCAGCGACCCTAAGGTGTTGGGTCAACCCGGGATTGGAGATGCTGTAGCCAACCCGCAGGCCGGCAAGCCCGTGGGCCTTCGAGAAGGTCCGGAGCACAACCACGTTGGGGTACTTGCGGTAGAGCGCAATCCCATCCGCCGCCTCCGCGTCCCGCACGAACTCCTGGTAGGCCTCGTCAACCACCACCACCACACCTGCCGGCACAGAGCGGATAAACGCCTCTGTCTCGGCGGCTGTCAGCGCAGGGCCCGTGGGATTGTTTGGCGTGCAGAGGAGGATCACCTTGGTGCGGGCTGTTACTGCCGCAGCCATCGCCTTGAGGTCGTGGCGGCCGCCGGCAGCCAGGGGAACGGGGACACCCTCCGCACCCGAAAGACCAACGCTGATGGGATACGCCTCAAAGGAGCGCCACGCGTAAACCACCTCATCGGGTTTGCCATCTTCGTTCCGCCCTGCGAATGCGGCCAGCAGCTGGTTCAAAGCCCCCAGGCTGCCGGCGCCAGTGACGATGTCCTTGGCGGGAACATCGAGGAATGCGGCCAGCTCTGTGCGGAGCCTGCTGCTCAGAGGATCCGGGTAGCGGTTGAAATCTGTCTGCTGCGCGATTGCCTCAACGACCGCAGGGATCGGGGGCAGCGGGTTTTCATTCGAGGACAGCTTGTAACTGGCCAGTCCGTCCACGGCGACAGGCGGCTTGCCGGCGGCGTAGCGGGGCAGCTTTGCCACCACAGGGCGCGGCTGGATGCCCCCGGCGAGGGTCTCTGATGACGTCATGGAGACCAGCCTACTTCTCCGGCTGCACTGCGTAACGCGGCATTCCCGCCCGAACTGCAGTCCACGGCACGCACTGTGCCGGTGGTGGGTGGACCGGCGCTGCACCCGTCCACCCACCTGTTCCTTCCACCTTGCCAGCCAGGGCCTCCCTACACCCGCGGGGTGCTGTCTGCCCGGGTGCCCCCCAGCTGGGGAGCCCAGCCGTCGGTTCCGTGGAGGTAGGCCTCCAGGGTGAACTCCTTCGCCAGTGCCGGTTCAAGCTGCGGCCTGTCGGCGGTGACACGGGACCCCGGGCCGTTGTTGTTGAACTCGTGGAACCGGGCTTCCCGCCAGGAGAACCCGCCCATGTCTGTCCACGGAGCGCTGGAAATGTGCGCATCCAGCCAGGAATCCCGGATCAGCACCTGGGCGATGGCGTCCACGTCACCGCTGGGGTGCCAGGGCCGGCCGAGGTGGACGGATCCCGGTGCAGCGTCGGACACAAAGCGGCAGCCCGTGAACAG
The DNA here is from genome assembly GCF_059383655.1 of Pseudarthrobacter sp. Hb11. NCBI lineage: Bacteria > Bacillati > Actinomycetota > Actinomycetes > Micrococcales > Micrococcaceae > Pseudarthrobacter > Pseudarthrobacter sp. Hb11. Next base: position 164,189 of record NZ_JBWZCM010000004.1, on the reverse strand, counting down.
ATACCCGTGCTTGGTTCCAATATTCAGGCTGCCGGCCGACACGTAGCCGTTGTTGCTGCTTGATCCGCGGTCCAGGGAGCGGACTTCGGTTCCGGAGAAGACCGCCGTGCCCCGGCCGAAGATCAAGTCCACGTCGCCTTCGATATAGCAGTCGCGGAAGAAAAACCGCGCCTGCACCCCGCGGGACGGTGAATCAACCAGCAGCGTGTCCTGGTTGCCCAGGCACCGGACGTTGCTCAGAACTGCACGGTCTCCCGTCAGGAAGAGTGCCACTGCCTGCCGGTTCTTCATGTCCTGGTTGGCGGCCTCGTCAAAGTCGTTGCTGAACGTGAGGTTTGCAGCCGTAAAGTCCGGCCCGTCAATCCGTACGCTGGCACTTCCGCCCGTCCCATAGGGTCCGGTGCCATCCGGCCTGGGTGTGCCGGAGGCGTTGTTGTAAACCAACACAACACCCTCCGCCCTCTCCCCCTGCCCCAAGAACGAGATTCTGGGCTTGCTGGCCGGCACCCTGATGGCCTCCCGGTAGATGCCTGGCTGGATCCGGATGTGGGTCCGGCGGGTGCTGCCTTCGGGCACCGCGTCTATGGCCGCCTGCACGGTCGGGAACGCCTGCCCCTTGCCCACGTCAATAACAACGGGCTTATCCACGGGCCGTTCGCTTGGCCAGTAGATGCCGGCGATGGCGTCCAGTCTGGCGTCGAGGTGCTGGAAGTACCCAGGCGGCAGTGTCTGTTGTGACCGGAGTTCCGAGGCAACCAGCCGGGCCACGGCCAGGGCCCCCTCCGCCTGGAAATGCGTATTGTCGGTCACGCCTTGCGGGTACTGCGGATACTGGCCCGGCGAGGCATATAGGAAGTGCGACTTGGTTCCCTCGGCGCCGAGCTTCTGCCAGAGGCCCTTGGAGAACGCGGTGAGGTCCACAAGCGGGGTGCCGGTGGCAGCTGCGAGTTCCCGCACTGCCTGGGGGTACGCACCATGGGAGTCCTGGGCCACGCCAAGGGCGCTGAACCGGCGGCGTTCCACCGGCGTTACCAGTACAGCCTTCGCGCCACGGCCCTCGGCGCCATCGATGTACTTCTGCAAATACTCCTTGAAGGTGGTCTGCGGGTCGGTGCCCCTGGCCGGGTCTTCAACCTTCTCGTCGTTGTGCCCGAAGGAGATGAGCAGGTAGTCGCCCGGCTGGAGGAGGGCCACCACCTCGTCCAGCAGGCCGGCGTCCGCGAAGCTCTTGGACGAAGCGCCGGACCAGGCGTAGTCGAAAACGTCGGCCTGTGGCCCCAGCAGCAACGGGAGCGCCTGCCCCCAGCCGGCCCGCGGACGTTCGGAGTGCTGGTAGGCGGAGGACGTGGAATCGCCCACCACGAAAATTATCGGCCTGGTGCGGCCCTGCGGTGGTACCGCTGCGGACCCGTCCGTGGCCTCCGAGCGCGCAGCCCCGGGACCGGCGAGCCCTGCGGCAGCAGTGAGGGCTCCCGTGGCCACTGCCGCCAGCATCGAGCGGCGGCTGGGTTCGAAACGGCGCATCAGCGAGCATCCCCCGCCGCGAAGACGGGCCCGACGGCGTCCGCCAGGAGGGCGGGAACAGCCTGGGCTGCGTTTACGTGCGTCCGCAGCACTGGCGTCCAGGTATCGTCGGCACCCAACTGCCTGTCAGCAGGCGCGGCAGCGTTATAGGCGGCGCGAAGGTCAACGATCTTGCCGTTGACCGCATTTCCGCTGGTGCTGATGACCTTCCCCTTGAAGTAGGAGATCAGGGAATCCACCGGAATATCCGCCGGGAGGGTGAAGGCATTGGCCTCGGCGTACAGGTGGGATTCAACACCGGCACCGAAGGTGTACCCATACGGGATTTCCGAATCGGTGGTGGTTTGGAAGTGGTTGTTGTAAACATCCACCTGGCCGAAGCGGACGCGGGGTGCCCGCTGGCCGACGTTCTCGAATACGTTGTGGTGGATGGTTACCCGCAGCTTGCCGGCATCTCCTCGGTTGGTGGAGTCCGTGGACCCGATGAGCAGGAGTTTGTCGTGCTCCGAGAACCGGTTGTAGGACATCGTCACCAGGTCCGAGCCGTTGGTGACGTCCACTGCTCCGTCATGGACCTGGTACGGCCTGCCGAAGTAGCTGGGCTGGGCGCTGTCCAGGTTGGGCTCATCGGTGAAGTGTGAGTGGTCCACCCAGACGTGCTTTGAGCCGTTGATGATCTGCAGCAGGTCATACTCGCTGTTCCAGTTACCGGTGGCACCGTCCGTGGGGTCCCACGACGGGAAGCAGTCGGCAGCGTCCCGAACCGCAAGGTTCCGGAAGATGACGTTTTCGGCGCCGTTGACCCTCAGGGCTGCACCCGTGATGCTGCTGTCCGGGCCGGCACCCACGATGGTGGTGTTGCTGGGGATGTCCCAGCGGATTGCGGCGGCCTGCTTGGATGCCGCCAGCCGCCGGGCATTCTCCTGTGGGCCCTCCGGCTCCTTCGCAGTTCCGTACCGGACCGGGTCGAAGTCGTAAAGGTACTGGGCGAGTGAGTAACCGGTACCGCTGGCGTAGTCTTCACAGCTGATGGGTGAGCCGTCCGCGCGAGCGTTGGCGGCAATGTCACCATGGACCCTGATAATTTTGGGTTCGCTGCCAGTGGCGAGGGCGGCAAGAAGTTGTCCCTTATTGGAGACGTCGTAAATCCGGTCATCCGATGCCGCCGAGCCGCCGGTGGTGCCGGCTCCCAGGGCTGCCCAGCCGTCATTGGGTGCGAGTACCTGGCGTTCAAGAACCTGGCGGGCGGTCTGGGCTGTTGGGTCCGCTTGTGGCGAGGGAGCTGCTGACGAATGGGCAGGGACTGCGAGCAGGGATACGGCGATGGCCGCCGCGACCGATACGGGCGCTAATGGCATCTTTTGACGCATGATCTCTCTTCCTCCATTGGAATGAACCACGCTTCGGTGCCGGCGCGGGAAACGGACGGCATCTGTGGAAAGCGATTTCTCAACTATGGGAAAACGGTTTCTACCTGTCAAGGGTTCAGTTGATTTTTGACAGCCTCTTTTCTTGGAAGTCACTTCGGGACCTGCTGGTCCCGTCTCGGGCCAAACAGGCAAAAAGAGGCCAGCGGTAGGGCCGAAAACCCTGCAAGGACGCTCAGGGACGTGTGCAACCATTGGCCTTATGCGGCTGATTGCGCGGGTACTGATCAACGGCCTTGCCCTCTGGGTAGCGAGCTGGATACTGCCAGGGCTGGAGATCTCCAGCTCCGCAGCTACCGATGCAGTGGCAAAAACCGGTGTGACGCAGGGGACGGACACCATCGGAATCGTTCTCGCCTACCTGTTCATCGGCGTCATCTTCGGTTTGGTGAACGCCTTGGTCCGCCCGCTGGTGGGTCTCCTCGCGCTGCCAATCACCATCCTGACCCTCGGCCTGTTCACTATCGTCATCAATGCGGCGATGCTTTACCTAACATCCTGGATCAGCAGCTACACCCCGGTTCGATTCACCATTGACTCCTTCTTTTGGACTGCCATTCTGGCTGCCATCATCATCACCCTGATCTCGCTGGTTGCCGGCCGCATTACCGGAGCCCGGCGGTAGCTGGGAACTTGTGGTGCTGCGCCGGCCTTTACGGCGCTGCGCGGAATTTCACGCCAGCCCTCGCTACCGTCCGCCATGTCCGCGCTCCTGCCTGCGGGTGTCTGCCGCGTGGAGATTTTGCGCGGGAGTCGTGGCCCGGGTGAGGGAGAAGCGGGTGGCAGTGGCTGCGCCGCCGGCTCCAATCACAGCGCCCAACGCGGCCGTGGATGCCACCAGCGAGGGATCGTTGCTCGCTGAAACGAGCCGGGCGCCGTCCTGGTAACCGGCAAGCTGGTGGCCGGGACCGATTCCGACGCGCTCTCCCGTCTGAAGGTACAAATCGTTGGTCATTGTCGCCGTGACCTGGTTTTTGGTGTCCCGGTTGGCTGCGCCGTCGGTGCCGGGTACCCAGTCGGTTCGATGCTCCATGTGGAGCGTGCTGACATCCGGACCCGGCGTGATTCCTGCGACCGGCGATCCCGCGGTCAACACGTACTTCAGGTTGTATTCATCCAAAAAGTCCTCGCTCGCTGCCAGATTCATGACATGTATGCCTCCCTGGCTGTAGCCGACACCCACAACCGGGGCTCCTCTTTCGGCGCCGGCTTCCTTCAGTGCCTCCTGTATGGCCGCATTGACGTTTGCAGAAGCGTTTCCTACTCCTTCCACTATCCCGTTCAGGCCGAATGGATTCTCGTCCACACCGTCGAGTTGCGTGCCGGGAATCACCACCACGTAGACCTTTTGCCCTCCGTTCTCGATCTCGATGACTTCAACGAAGCCGCCGCCGCGTTCATCAATGAGTTGGATCCGCGCGAGCAGCCCGGCAGGAGAAGGATCAAGGTCGATGGGAATACGTTCCTCCCGCCGGACCTCAAGCGGGCGGGGCCGCATTCCTGGAAACGCACCTTCCACCAGGGCCGTGAGGATGGGGGTGGCCGGCCCCACACCTGTCATGTCCTCAAAGGCTTTTCTGCTGAGGACGCCTGTCCTCCAGAAGTCCGCGTGACTTTCCAGCTCAGTTCCCAAATCCCAGATGCCAACCGTGCGGGTCGTGGCCGCAAAGGCCTCAGCCACTTCGTACTCCTGCGTGCAGGCGCGGACCTGGCCGCTGATTCGCTGCAGCTCGGTGCGCACTGCCTGGACACTCCGCCCGGACTCACCCACCGCGCCCAGAGCCACGGTCCCGGACCAGCGGGGCAGGTTTTGGAAGGGAACCAGGTCCTCCCAAATCCGTCGGACTTCAACCTCCAGTTCGGAGAGTGCGCCCGCCAGGTCATCCAGCTTCTTCGCGCCCGCTGCCAGCTCTTCCAGCTGGAAGCTTATGCCGCCCACGCCGCCGCGGATGGTGAGGATCCCGTCGTCGGGAGGACTGAACACTCTGATCGGACCGCTGCCCGACGGCGCAACCTCGGCCATCAGAAGTTGCCCGGATAGGCGCATCCAGCGGTAAAGGTCTCGCGGGCATGCCGCTCCACAGCAGCCTTTGCTTCAATCAGCGCTTCCAGGGCACGCCGCAAGGCGGCAGACTGCATAGAAACCGTGTCGCGGTAAGCACGGCCGGCCGGTGACTCCCATTCCAGCAACTGAACATCCCGGAAGCCGGCCAGCACCTCCTCTCCGCGGCCAACGCAGAATGCTATGCGGCCCGCCAACTGCTCCACTTGCGAAGCGCGCAGCATGTCATGCTGCAAATCCACCCCCGCCAGTTGGTTTCCCATCACTGTTCCCTCTCCAGAAGCGGCCTGCACCCACGACGCCGGCCAACACGCCTTGCCTGCGATGAACGCTACGGAGGACAACCCACCGGCCCAACCACCGCCGTCGCCTATGTGGACAAGTAACGTCCGGGGGAGGGCTAAAGCCGCCGCGGGAGTTCATGAAAGAATCAGCACATGCCTGAAACCGCCGCCACAGCTGACACCCGTACGCCCTCAGGACGCCTGGCCCTCGCCGCGTCCCCGGAAAAAATCGCGCTCGGCCCGCTGGACGGCCGCTACCAGTCCGCCGTCGCCCCGCTGGTGGATTATTTGTCGGAAGCCGCGCTCAACCGCGACCGCGTGGCAGTGGAAGTTGAATGGCTCATCCACCTGACCAGCAACAACGTCCTTCCGGGCGCCGGTCCCCTGACGGCCCGGCAGCAGGACCAGTTGCGCGCCATCGTCACTGAGTTCGACAGCAATTCAGTGGCGGAACTGGCCGACATCGAAGCCGTAACGGTCCACGACGTCAAGGCCGTGGAGTACTACATCGGCCGCCGCCTCCCGGCCATTGGCATCGAAAACCTCACGGCCATGGTGCACTTCGGCTGCACCTCCGAGGACATCAACAACCTCTCCTACGCGCTGGGTGTCAAGGGCGCTGTGGAGGACGTGTGGCTTCCGGCGGCGCGCGCACTCGTGGCCCAGATCAGCAAGATGGCCCAGGACAACCGCGCCGTCCCCATGCTGTCCCGCACCCACGGACAGCCCGCCACTCCAACCACCCTCGGCAAAGAACTAGCGGTCATCGCGCACCGCCTGACGCGGCAGCTGGACCGGATCGAGAAAATCGAATACCTGGGCAAGATCAACGGCGCCACCGGCACCTACGCCGCCCACGTTGCATCCGTTCCCGGCGCCGACTGGCAGCAGGTGTCCAGATCCTTCGTGGAAGCCCTGGGACTGACTTGGAATCCGCTGACCACGCAGATCGAAAGCCACGACTGGCAGGCGGAACTCTATGCCGACGTCGCGCGCTTCAACCGCATCCTGCACAACGTCTGCACGGACATCTGGAGCTACATCTCCATCGGCTACTTCGCCCAGATCCCGGTTGCCGGCGCCACGGGATCCTCCACCATGCCGCACAAGGTAAACCCCATCCGCTTCGAAAATGCCGAGGCGAACCTGGAGATCTCCTCCGGGCTGCTGGACGTGCTGGGTTCCACGCTGGTCACTTCACGCTGGCAGCGCGACCTCACCGACTCCTCGAGCCAGCGCAACATCGGTGTGGCGTTCGGCCACTCGCTGCTGGCCATTTCCAACGTAGTCAAGGGCCTGGAGCGGCTGGACGTTGCGGAGGACGTCCTGGCCGGGGACCTGGACACCAACTGGGAAGTCCTGGGTGAAGCGATCCAGATGGTAATGCGCGCCGAGGCAATTGCCGGGGTCGAAGGCATGGAAAACCCCTATGAGCGGCTCAAGGACCTTACCCGAGGACAGCGGGTGGACGCAGCCCGCATGCAGGAATTCGTCCAGGGCCTTGGCCTTTCCCCCGAAGCCGAAGCGCGGCTCCTGGCGCTGACGCCCGGCAAGTACACCGGCATCGCGGACCAGCTAGTGGACCACCTGAGGTAGAAGTACGACGACGGCGCCGGGCTGACAAGGCCCGGGGCCTTCTTCGCTCCCTTCCTCGTGGCCCAGCAGGCGGCCCGCTTCAAAGTGCGAAACTAGAGGCATGAAGTTGCTCCTGATCCGCCACGGGCAAACCCCGGGCAACGTGCTCGGCCAACTGGACACCGCCCACCCCGGTCCCGGACTCACCGAGCTGGGTGAGCGGCAGGCGGAGGCCTTGGCCCGTTCGCTGGCCAACGAACCGATCGAGGCACTTTATGCCTCCACGCTAGTGCGAACCCAGATCACCGCAGCGCCGCTGGGCCGGCTGCACAGCCTTGACGTCGAAGTGATGGACGGCCTTCACGAAATCGAAGCCGGGTCACTGGAAAAGCTGACGGACCACGAGTCGCACAAGCGGTACATGGGGACAGTGATTTCCTGGGCAGCCGGGGATCTTGACCGGCGGATGCCTGCCGGGCCGGACGGCCATGATTTCTTCGAGCGGTTTGATGCCGCCATTGCCCGCGTTCTGGAACGTACGTCCGGGGAGCAGGCAACGGCAGCAGTCATCAGCCATGGTGCAGCCATCCGCACGTGGGCCGGGCGCCGGGCCCAGGACGCAGACCACGAGTTCGCTGCGAAGCATGTGCTGGCCAATACCGGGATCGTCGCGTTGGATGGTGATCCGGACAGCGGGTGGCGTCTGATCCATTGGGACGGCAGCCCGGTGGGCGGACTGGCACTTGCTGATCCGACCGCTGAGGACCCGATGGGACGGAAGGTGGCGGAGCCCTAAACCAGCTGCCTGATCCGGCGGGCCGGGAACACAGCCATTCTTCGGCAGGCGCTGTCGGTCTGCTGGTCTGCCGGGGGTACAAGCCTCCCTGCCATAACTGCCGCCTCATCCGCCGTCGGCCGCGCAACGCTGTCCATTGCGGTCAGCGCGCCGAGAAAGGTGCACCATCCCGGCCCCAGGGAGTCCGGTATTTCGGGACTCCGCAGTGTCCTGGCTACCAGGGATTCTATGGCTGTGCCGGGAAAGGCCCTGGAGCCTGTGAGAAGCTCCAGCAGGACCAGACCCATGGCGTAGACGTCCCAGGAAGCCTGGGCTGGTCCGCCCGAAGCCTGCTCGGGGCTCATGTAGTGCACCGTTCCGGACGAGATGCCTGGCTCGGGAGCCGCACCGGCAGCAGCCACAATGCCGAAATCGATGATGCGCACCGGACTCCGTCGCAGGCCGCTGAGCATCAGGTTGGCGGGCTTAATGTCCCGGTGGACAAGCCCCTGTCCATGCAGGTGGGCAAGCGCTCCGAAAAGGCCGCGGGCCCAGCCGGCAACGTCACCGGGCCGGGGCAGGCCGGTGCGGGTTGCCTCGGCCAGGCTTGCGCCGAGCGCCAGCTCTTCAACAAGGAACGGACGGCCGGCGAGACGGGTCGCGGCAGGCATGATGGACCGGGTGATGAATCTGATGATGGAAGGGTGGTTCAGTCCTGCCAGAACGTCGGCTTCATTACGGATCCGCTCGAAGTGCTGTTCCGAGTCGCCAACGGCCACCTTGACGGCAACATCAGGACCACCCTCAAGGTCGGCAGCGCGGAACACCTCTGCCAGCGAGCCCCGGCCCAGGCGTTCCTTGAGCTCATAACGGCCAGCCACCACCACCTCCCGGGAAGGAAGGCCAGCACCGCGATGCTGCGGTGCCACGGCGGTGGAAGTCATGCGGAGAGGGCCGCGGTATGCACTGCTACCGGAAAAGCACCCAGGTCATGGGAAGCGTAAGGCGAGAAAAACCAGGCGTCGAGCTGAAACCCGCAGCCGCAGCGCCAGACCGGAGGCAGCTGGACAGGCCCGCCGCCGTCCGGCTCGAAGCTGTAACCGACGGCGGCCGGCCCCACAGCAGGCGTCACCAGTTCCATGGCCGTTCCGCAGTGCACGGCGGCGCCGTCCGCATGCTCCGCGCTGTCCTGCGAAGCCTTGTTGGACAAGGCGGCAGGGGCGCCAAGCTCTGTAAAAGTTACCAACACACTCACGACTCCAGCTGAGGGAATTTTCCAGGACCGATCGTAAGCATACATATTACTAGGCCATCTAGCTAGTCCCGCTAGTTACTTCTGTTCGTGCCCTTTATCAACGTCCGCAAGGGCATCGGTCATGCGTTGCAGGAAACCGATCACGACATGCGCCTCCTCAGCAGTCAGCTCTTCCGCAACCGCCATCATGCGCCGGTGCATCGCCCCCAGGGTCACCCGGACTTCCTTATCGGATTCCACTGTTGGCACCACCACAACGGAGCGGCGGTCCGTTGGGTGGGCCTCACGCCGTACGTGGCCACTGCCCACCAGCCTGTCAATCAGCGAAGTGGTGGACGCGCTGGTAATCCCGAGGAATTGACTCAAGTCCTTCGGCGCCGTCGCCTTACCGGAGGCCTGCATTCGCAGGAGGTAGCGCAGGGCGAGGATATCCGTCTCGCCCATGCCCATGGAGTTGCGGGTGGACCTCCGTACGGCCGTCTCAGCAGCACGATAGTCCCGCAGGGACTTCAGGACTGCCGCGCTGTACTCCAGCTGCCCGTCCGGCCCATACCAATAGCCAGAGCCTTCATTACCGGTTGAACGCATAAAAACATTCTAGTCCAGCTTGTATCTAGACAACCAAGCGAGTTGGAATTAGGCGTTCTCACGGCGCTTACCGGGTAGAAACAAGAGCGTAACCCTACCCTTCTACGCTAGGTGTGCATATCCCTTCGGCGAATCGAGGCAGACATGCAAACCAACCCGCGCCTGAACATCCGGCAGGTTGCCTGGTCCAACCCGGTGGGCGCGGACCTGCGCCGCGCGCAACAGGCCGAACTCGATGCCCGCTTTGGTACCGCTGACCATGAACCCGGCAGCCCGCCGTCGGACGCTGACTGCGCGGTGTTTCTGGTGGCGTATGACAAAGGCTCCGGCCAGCCTGTTGGCTGCGGCGGCTTGCGGCTCCTGGATGACCGGACAGCAGAAATAAAGCGCTTGTACGTTCTCCCCTACACACGGGGGTCAGGCGTAGCCAGCTCCATCCTGGCGGCCCTGGAAGCGGAGGCCTTCAAGCAGGGGATCACCCGGATCAAGGCGGAAGCCGGTTCCGCCCAGCCCGACGGGCGGAACTTTTACGAGAACTCCGGCTTCGAGGCCGTTCCCAACTTCGGTGCCTACGCCGGCGTGAAGCACTCCTACTGCTACGCCAAGAGCATCAACGCCCGCAGCGCTGCCCACACTGCCATGGCGTAGTGCGGGCGGGACCGGGACGTGTGGACGAAACCGTCACACTCGGTGCTGCCGGCGCCGCTCGGCTAACCTCGGGCCTATGGAATCAGCAGACATCACCTTCCGCACCCGGAAGTGGGTCCGGCCCGAGGATCTCAATGCCAACGGCACCCTTTTCGGCGGCAGCCTGCTGAAGTGGATCGATGAGGAAGCGGCGATCTACGCCATCCTCCAGCTCGGCAATGGACGCGCTGTCACCAAGTACATCTCGGAAATCAACTTCGTCAGCTCTGCGGTCCAGGGCGACCTGATCGAGATGGGCTTGACCGCCACCCGGTTCGGCCGGACGTCCCTGACCATGCGCGCCGAGGTCCGGAACATGATCACGCGGCAAAGCATCCTCACCATCGAAGAGATTGTTTTCGTGAACCTGAGCCCTTCAGGCAAGCCGGAGCCCCACGGCTACACCGACATCACCTACGACCGGGACCGGATCCCGACGCATCACCTGACAGACACACTCCAGCAGGACTGACGGCGGAGCAGGACTCAGGGCAGGTATCGCCACAGAGCAGGACGGCCGACGGCGGCGCGGCAGCTGCAGCATTTACCTTTCGTTCACGTAGGCGGCACCACCCGTTCCTGCAACTGGAGCAGAGTGGACAGCCCGGCTGTTTATCGAATCGATAGCAAGACAGCCCGACTTTCGGCGTGCCCGGCTATAGGCTGGCCGGACATGCTCCGATTCCAGTCCAGAAATGAGTCCTGATCGTGCGTAAATTCCAGACTTTGGTTGCCGCGGCCGTCGCCGCCACCCTCCTCGCCGGATGCGGCGGCGGAGGTACAGCAACACCAGCGGCCTCCGGTGACGCCTCGTCGGCACCGGCAGGCGGTTCAGGGGAGACCCTTGTTGTCTACACCAACTCCAACGGTGAAGGCCGCGGCGAGTGGTGGACCCAAAAGGCCGCCGAGGCGGGCTACAAGATCGAGATTGTAGGTGCCGGCGGCGCAGACGCCACCAACAAGCTGATCGCGGAGAAGAACAACCCCATCGCAGACGTGGCCTTTGGGCTGAACAACATGTACTTCTCGCAGGTCAAAGCCCAAGACGCCCTTGAGCCGTATGAGCCTGCCTGGGCCGGCGAAGTGGACAAGGAACTGGGCGACGGCGAGACCTATTGGCCGCTGGTCAAGCAGGCAATCCTCCTGGGCTACAACTCGGACAAGCTTTCCAAGGACGCCGCCCCGCAGGACTGGACGGACCTGTGGACAAAGGACGAGCTCAAGGACCGCTACGAGCGCGTCACCGGCCTGGGCACTGCCACGGCGCAGCTGGTCTTCGCCGGCATCCTGAGCCGTTACCGGGATGACGCCGGCGATCTTGGCATTTCAGATGAAGGCTGGAAGCAGGTTGAGCAGTACTTCCAGAACGGCAGCCCCGCCGTCGCCAAAACAGACCTTTTTGCCCGCATCGCCTCCGGTGAAGTGGACATGGGACAGATGCCGTCCTCGATCATCGCCGAGCGGGAAAAGTCCTTCGGCGTCAACGTTGAAACGGTGATTCCCTCCGTCGGAGTGCCGCTTGCCGTGGAGCAGATCGCCTTGGTGAAGGGCACCGAGAAGAAGGAGCAGGCGCAGAAGTTCATCGACTGGTTCGGCAGCGCCAAGGTCCAGGGCGAGTTTGCCAAGCAGTTCAACTCCATGCCGGTGAACAAGGCTGCCGAAGCAGAAGCCAACCCGGAGGTGGTGGCCTTCTTCGCAGACCTCAAGCAGCAGGACATCGACTGGGAATTTGTCCAGGAGAACATGGGCGCCTGGGTGGAGAAGATCGAGCTCGAGTACATGACGTAGCAACCGCTTACCGGCCATCCCACCCGCTTCCCAGACAGGTTTGCCATGATCCGCTTGGACAACATCAAAGTGACCTTTGGTGACTTCACCGCCATCCCGCACCTGGACCTGCACGTCCAGCCCGGCGAGTTCTTCACCCTGCTGGGTCCGTCAGGGTGCGGGAAGACGACGGCGCTCCGCACCCTGGCGGGCTTTATCCAGCCTTCCGGGGGGAGTGTCCATGTGGACGGCAAGGACGTGACGCGGCTTCCGAGCGACAAGAGGCAGGTGGGCATGGTGTTCCAGAACTATGCCTTGTTCCCCAGCATGAGCGTATGGGAGAACATCGCGTTCGGGCTGCGGGTGCGGAAGGAGAAACCGGCGGACAGCGACCGCCTGGTCCGCGACATCGCCGGGCGAGTGGAGCTCAGCGATGAGCAGTTGTCGAAGAACGTGGCAGAGCTGTCCGGAGGTCAACAACAAAGGGTGGCAGTAGCGCGTGCACTGGTGCTGCGGCCCAAGATCCTGCTGCTGGATGAGCCCCTGTCCAACCTGGACGCCAAGCTCCGGCACCAGCTGCGGCGGCAACTCAAGGACCTGCAAAGCCAATTCGGCATCACCACCGTCTATGTCACGCACGACCAGGACGAGGCACTGGCGATGAGCGACCGCGTGGCTGTTTTCAACAACGGCGTGGTGGAACAGGTGGGCACTCCGCAGGAGATCTACGATCACTCGGCCACCGAGTTCGTGTGCAACTTCATCGGGGACAGCTCCGCATTGACGCCCGAGTTCGCAGCGGAGCTGAACCGGCTCACCGGGGCAGGGCTCAGCACGGATGCCAATTCCTATCTCCGGGTGGAAAAGGCGTCCCTGAGCCCTGCGGCGGACGGGAGCGGCGCCGTCGGACTTCCCGGAACGGTGGTCTCCCGCACCTACCACGGCCTCCACAGCCGGTACGTGGTGCGGAGCCATGGCGCGGAAATCCGTTTGCTGGTCCGGGAGGACGGCGCAGCCCACCCCGGGCCTGGCACGGAAACCACCGTCTATGTCCAGCCTGGACATGTCCTGCAGTACCATCCCGGCACCGGCGCCGCCCTCACACGGGAAGACCAGGCGGTAGCCCTGTGACGGGCGGGACACCGGCCCGCAGCATGGCCCGCTCCCCCTTCGTCCTGGTCGTTGGGGTTGTGCTGACCTGGTTCATCGCGGCGTTCCTGGTGTGGCCCAACGTCAACGTCCTGATCGCCACCTTCTTTCCGGACGGCAATTTCTCCGGCCGGGCGGCAGAGAAGCTTTTCTCATCTCAGCGCGCCATGACAGCCCTGGGGAACAGCTTCCTGCTGGCGGTGGCGCTGTCCGTCACGGTGAACCTGGTGGGGATTTTTATTGTCCTCGTGACGCATTACTTCCGGATCCGCGGCTCCAGGATCCTCTTCCTGGGCTACGCCTCCACCTTTATCTACGGCGGCATCGTGCTGGCAGCCGGTTACAAATTCATCTACGGGGACAAGGGAATTGTCACGTCGCTGCTGGTGAAGATCTTTCCGGCCATGGACCCGGCGTGGTTCTCCGGGTTCTTTGCGGTCCTGGTGGTGATGACTTTTGCCACCACCACCAACCACATGCTGTTTGTGGCCAACGCACTGAAGGGCATTGACTACCAAACCGTCGAAGCCGCCAAAAACCTTGGCGCTTCACCCTGGACCATCCTGCGGCGGGTGGTGTTGCCCATGCTCAAGCCGACGCTGTTCGCCGTGACCATCCTGTCCTTCCTCACCGGTCTTGGTGCGCTGAGCGCCCCGCAGGTGCTGGGCGGGCGGGACTTCCAGACCATCACGCCGATGATCCTGACATTCACCAACAGCCCCACTTCCCGGGATCTGGCGGCACTGCTCGCAGTTATCCTGGGCGTGGCCACCATCCTGATGCTCGCGGTGATGTCCCGCCTCGAAAAGGGCGGCACCTATTTTTCGGTGTCAAAGGTTTCATCTGCCCTGCAGAAGCAGGACATCTCCAGCCCGGTGGCCAACGTGGCCGTCCACGCCGTGGCCTACCTGCTTTTTGCCGTGTACACCCTTCCGGTGGTGCTCATCGTCCTGTATTCGTTCGCGGACGGCGCCGCCATCCAGACCGGACAACTCACCTTCGGCAGCCTGACGCTGGACAACTACGTGCGGGTCTTGACCCAGCCGTCCGGACTGCGGCCGTTCATCGTGAGTGTTGTGTACAGCGCCCTGGCAGCCCTGATCGCCGTCGGTGGCCTGCTCTTCGTGGCCCGGCTGCTGCAGAAGTACAGGAACTGGGTGGCCAACGTCTTCGAATACCTGCTGCACATTCCCTGGATCCTGCCGTCGGCGCTGCTGGCCCTGGGCCTGATCATCAGTTACGACCACCCGAATCCGTTGGTGGGTGGAGCAGTGCTCACCGGAACCACCGTGATTCTGCTGATCGCTTTTGTCACGGTGAAGATCCCGTTCACGCTCCGCATGCTCAAGGCCTCCTTCGCCTCGGTGAATTCGTCGCTCGAGGAAGCGGCGGCCATCATGGGGGCCAAGACGCTGTACGTGTTCCGGCGGATCCTCCTGCCGCTGGTGCTGCCGGCGGCCGCCGCCATCGCGGCCCTGAATTTCAACAGCCTGCTGGATGACTACGACACCGCCATCTTCCTCGCCCACCCGCTGGTCCAGCCCCTGGGCCTGGTCATTAAGAACAACACGGACGGGGCGGAAGGCGTGGAAGGTGTAGCCAACACCTTCGTCTACACCGTGCTCCTGATGGTCATCACCGGCGTCACCATGTACCTGGTGTACGGCCGGTCCCGCCGTCAGGGGTCAACGAAGAAGCGGCTCCCCGCGGTTCCACCGCCCGCTTCCGCCGCGGCGCCCCCTGTTTCCGGCGCTTCCGTAGCCGGTGAGGACAGTAAGCTCCCGGCCGCGCCGGTGCGGTGATCAGCCGGAACCGCTTACGACGGCGGCACGCGCCTGCCGCCGTCGGGCCATATTGAGCAAACGGTCACGAAGGGGCTGGCCGCCCTCGGCCAAAGCGATGCGCCCGAGTGCCGAGGACGCCAGGCTCAGGGCTCCGGTCCTCAGGCACCGCTGCCGGTCGTAGGCGCGGAGCGCCTGGCTTTCGGGCAGCGTGTTGAGCAGGCCGGCCAGTGTTACTGCGTCCACCAACGACTCGCAGGCACCGCGGCCCAGGGTTGGCATCATCGCGTGTGCGGCGTCGCCAATGAGCACATTCCTGCCGCGGACGTAGGAGCGCAAGTGCGGAACTGTCCAGAGCCGCTGGACCAGGCAGGATTCCGGAGTGGCTGCGGCAAGCGCACGGCGAATGGCGGGCGCGTGAGTGGCGTAGCGCTGCCGGGCCTGCTCCAGTGTTGTCGCCACCTCAATTCCGTAAGGGCCAAGCCCGGACCGGTAGCTGGCGTACCAGAAGGAACCGCCCCGGGCGGCGGCCATGCCGAACAAGTCACCGCGGCCCCAGTACTCGCCCACCTCGTCCCGGCTGACAGGAGAAGGGAGAGTGCCGCGGAGGGCAAGGTATGGGGTGAGGCGGGCCTCTGTACGAGCGCCCCAGACCTGGCGGCGGACCACGCTGTGAACGCCGTCGGCGCCAACCACCAGTCCCCCGTCAGCGGGCACCTCGCGCAGATGGCTCGTGACCCGGCGGACGGTCGCCGGCACAGCAGCGTGGAGCAACCGCAGCAAGTCAATGCGGGAAATGCCGAACATCTCCCCGGCATCGACGGTGACCCAAGGCTCGCCATCCGGGCTGCGCACCGATCCGCTGCCGATCACCGGACTAACGGACCGTGCCTCATCCAGCACGCCCACCCGGGCAAGCGCCCGTTGCGCGTTTGGCCACATGCCCAGCGCGCTTCCCACAGCAGGCAACTCAGGCCGCTTCTCGTAAACGGTCACCTCGAAGCGCTCCGGGTCCAGGCAGGCAGCCAGAGCCAGCCCTGCGATGCCGCCTCCAACGATCGAGATCGTTTCCATCCCGCTATTTTACTACGTTTGTAGTGAATGGGAAGAGTGTCATTAGACTGGCTCCATGCCCGACCGCCGCCCCCAACTGCTCGATGCCGCGCTGGCCGTGGTGGCGGATAAGGGCATGAAAGGCCTTACCCACCGCGCGGTGGATGCGGCGGCAGGCCTTGCCGAAGGCACCACGTCCAACTACTACCGCAACCGGGCAGCCCTCGTTGAGGCGGTGCTGGACCGCCTGCTGGAGCTTGATGCCGACCTCCTCCAGAACGTCGGCCCGGCCGGCCCTCCGTCCAACGTCACAGAACTGGCGGCGCAACTGGCGGCAATGGTGCTGGCGCTGGCCGGGGAGCACGCGGGTCTCACGCGGGCCCGGCTGGCCCTTTCGCTGGACCGGCCCGAGGCAGTGACCGCTGGCCATTACCTGCTGGTGGGCGGCCTGGACCAGGCCCTTGCCGCCTTGGGTTTAGCCGACGCAGCGGCCCGGGCACGCGACGTTGCGGACTACGGCGACGGTCTGATTCTCCACCTGCTAACCGTCAGGCGGGACGAGGAGCCGGACGCAGCCGCCATCGCGGCGGCGATCCGGCGGCTGCTGGGCTAGCTCAGGCCCGCGCTCGACGGCGACCGTCCGCCGCAGCCGGCGCAGCCCGCCGTCGTGCCAGTCTGCGGGTAAAGCCATACGGACTCCCCCACCAGCTCCTTGAAGTCGACCCGGTGGGTTTCGCCGTTGAAGCGCAGTTCCATGCCGTCGTGCCGGTCTCCGCCGCGCAGCACGCGGGCCTACCTGCGCCGTGCCCAGGGGCGCAGGGGCACCCGCTAAAGCACCGCCGTCGTCCGTTCCCGAACACGGCGCCATACTTCCGGCGCCAGCACCACGGCGATCCCGACGGCAGCCCCGATCACCGTTTCGATGATGCGGTCGCGCAGCAGGATGGCGGGCGGTGACGGGACCACCAGGAGGGTGGAAATCAGGGCCAGGGGCGTGACGAAGAGCTGGGCGAGCAAGTACTGGCGGATGATGAACATTTCCGCGCCGAACTGGCACAGGGCCATCACCAACACCGTCTGCCAGGGTTCCAGGTTCAGCAGCACAATCCCGGCCAGGATCACCAGGCCCAGGACGGTGCCGATGATTCGCTGGACCCCGCGGCGGACGCGGTGCCTGGTGGTATGCCCCACCAACGGCACAACGGCCGCCACCATGGCCCAGTAGTTGTGCCCGAAGCCCAACAGCTGTCCCGCCCAGGTTGCCAGTACGCCGGCCAGCCCGGCAGCCAGGAGGTAGCCGAGGCCCTCCAGCAAGGCGGCCCGCTTCTCGTTCGGCGTGCGGCGGACCGGCAACGGCCGGATCCAGGGGGTCCGGCGGCTGGGCAGGACCCTGGCGGAGAAGCCGATGAGCAGGCAGAACACCGTGGTGAGAACGGCCACCAGCATGGTCTGCCACAGGGGTGGCTGGTTGGGAATGGACGCGATGGCCGCGAACGCAAAGATGTGGAACAGCGAGCCGGCCGGGCGCATCCGCCACCAGGAG
This sequence comes from Pseudarthrobacter sp. Hb11, assembly GCF_059383655.1. Classification (NCBI taxonomy): domain Bacteria; kingdom Bacillati; phylum Actinomycetota; class Actinomycetes; order Micrococcales; family Micrococcaceae; genus Pseudarthrobacter; species Pseudarthrobacter sp. Hb11. Next base: position 146,719 of record NZ_JBWZCM010000004.1, on the reverse strand, counting down.
ATGATCAGCGAGCACGCACCGGCCACCAGGGTGGTGGCCGGAACCAGAAGCCACGCGGCGCCGGCACCATCCAGCTCCAGGGCGGCCGTTGCGCTGGCAGCGAGGGTTGCGAGCAGGATGACCGCGAGCATCAGCAGTCCCGCCCGCAGTTGCAGTACGAACCGGGTTCCGTGGGCTTCGCCGCGGCCATAGATGCCAGTGAACGCGCCAAAGGACGCAAAAATCGCCAAATCCAGCCGGCCTAGGAGTACCAACGTGAGGAGCGGAACGAAGACGCCCACGGCGCACCTCAGCGCCGGGTGGTGGTCCTTATTGCCGGGACCGATGCGGAACATCTCAACGACCAGCTTCACGGGGCGGCCTTCCTGCGGGGTGGACTTCTGGCGGGCGGCCGCGCTGACGTTCCTGCTAAATCCTACGTTGCGTCGCTCCACTACCGGTCGCAGCGTTCCCCTGAATGGAACGGCAAGGCAACACAGCTGAAACAGCTCCCGCTAATGCTTGAGGCATGAAGCCTTCCGCACGGAACACGCCCGCGGCTGAATTGAGCTGCGAAGTCTGCGGCCTAATGCCGGAACCTCCCAAGGCCCGCCTGACCCTCGCCAACGTGGCGGTGATGCTGCCCATCGAACTCCTGGTGCACGCCATGGTGGTGGAAACCCACCTGCCCTACGTTGCGAAAGTCCTGGTGCTGACCCTGACCACCACGGTCCTGGTGATCTGGGTGGCCGAGCCCTCGGCTGCCCGGATGCTGCGCGGGTGGCTGCACGCGCCCGCCTTGAGCCACCGAAGGAAGCTGGGGACGGCCCCTGCCCTGTGGCGGGCCCGCACCGTCCTGCGCGACGAGCCCGGTTCCCTGCAGAAGGTCACCCAGGCCTTGGCCCGCACGGGCGTCAACATCCTGAGCATCCACGTCCATCCGGTGCCGGGCGGGGTGCTGGACGAGTTTGTCCTCTCGGCGCCGGGTTATCTCGGCGAGCGCGCGCTGATGGAGGCGCTGTACGACGGCGGCGGCACACGTTCACATGTCTGGCCCACCACCGCGCTGGCCATGGCGGACGGGCAGACCAAAGCGCTGAGCCTCGCGGCGCGCATCGCGGACGCACCGGAGGAGCTACCGCTCGCTGTTGCGGAGCTGCTCCGGGCGCGGATCCTCACCCCGGCAGAAGCCGCCCTGGAAAAGCACGACGCCGGCACCCGGCTCAAGATTCCCACCGCATGGCACGGGCCCATCACCTTCGTCCGGCCAGGGGAACCGTTCACTCCGGCCGAGTCGGCGCGGGCCCACAGGCTCGCAGAGCTCGCGGAGATCCTGTCCCACCGGCCGGCGGCCTCCCCCAGCTGACCGCAGCATCGGGCAGCCACGCCGCACCACCCAGCTAGGTCGCACTTGTTGTCGTTTTGAGCCCTGAAAACGACGTCAAGTGCGACTCAGTTGGGGAATTACATCCGGATCGTCAGGGCGCCCGGGTCCATGGTCATCAGGACGTGCTTGCCCTGGCCCTCGTGGTCGCCGTCCAGCTGGTAGTCATCCTTATGTTCCAGGGTGATCTCCACAGTCTTGCCCTGGTAGTACTCCACGGCGGTGTCCTTGCCCCGGCCCTTGCCGATCATTCCGGCAACCACGGAGAGCCAGCCCAGCCGGCCATGGTGGGGAGCGAGCACTGCCACGTCCAGCAGCCCGTCATCCATCTTGGCCTCAGGGAAGATTTCCAGGCCGCCCTGGACCTTGCCGCAGTTACCCACCATGACGCTGCGCACCCCGCGGCGCACTGCCCGTTTGCCGTCGATCACGATGGTTGCCTTGACCGGTTTACCCGGCAGGTTGCGGATGCCGGCGTCAACATAGGCCAGCCAGCCCACCTTGTGCTTCAGCTTCTCATCGGTGTCGGCCATGATGGTAGCGTCGTATCCCACGCCGGCCATCACCAGGAAGAGCTGCTCCTTGTCCGGGTCGCTGCGGCGCGCGCGGACGACGTCGATCTTCCGCTCGGTGCCGGCGAGCGCGCCGGCCATGGCGCCGTCGTAGTCCGTGACATCCATGCCGAGGTTGCGCGCCAGGAGGTTGCCGGTGCCCAAGGGAAGCAGGCCCATGGGAACATTTCCCCCGGAGAGGACTTCGGCCACGCAGCGGACCGTCCCGTCGCCGCCGCCGGCGATGACGATGTCGGCCCCCTGCGCAAGGGCCTCTTTCGCCTGGCCGACGCCGGGGTCCTCCTTGGTAGTTTCGAACCAGAGCGTTTCGCCCCAGCCGTTTTCGGCGCTGTGCTTGGCTGCCAGTTCGCGCACATCGATGTCCACCGGCTTGGCAGGATTGATGATGATGGCTGCGCGCTGGGGGGCAGTGGAGTTGGCAGTCATGGCGTCCTTCGGTGGCGAATGGAAAGGGTACTTCTCAAAGAAGAGTAGCCTGCCTGCTGAGGGCCGGGCAGCAGTTGGGCACCTATAGCGTTTTCACTGCTCCAAGCACCTGGGCAAGCGAGTCCTTGGCGTCACCGAACAGCAGGGACGTTTGGGGTTCGTAGAGGAGGTCATTCTCGATCCCGGCAAAGCCTGGCCGCATGGACCGCTTCAGGAACACCACCTGGCGGGCGTCGGCAACTTCCAGGATGGGCATGCCGTAAATGGGTGAGCCCGATGAGGTCTTCGCTGCGGGGTTCACCACGTCATTGGCGCCCACCACCAGCGCAACATCGGCGGTCTTGAACTCCGGGTTGATCTCGCCCATCTCCTTCAGCGATTCATAGGGCACGTTCGCCTCGGCCAGGAGCACGTTCATGTGCCCGGGCATCCGGCCGGCCACGGGATGGATGGCGAAATCCACGACGATGCCGCGGGCTTCCAGCGCCTGGGCCAGCTCAGCAGCGGTGTGCTGGCCCTGCGCCACCGCCAGGCCATAGCCGGGAACAATGATGACGCGCTGCGCGTAACCCAGAAGCACCGCCACATCCTCGGCGCTGGAAGACCGCACCGGACGCTCGCTCACGGCGGTGGATCCCGCCGTCGAACCTCCCCGGAAGGCACCGAACAGTATGCCTGCCACGCTGCGGCCCATTGCCGCCGCCATGGCGCGGGTCAGGATGGTGCCCGAGGCGCCCACCAGCGTGCCCGCCACCACGAGCAGCACGTTGCCGAGCACCACACCGGACGCCGCCACGGCCAGGCCGGTGAACGCGTTCAACAGCGAGATAACGATCGGGACGTCGGCGCCGCCCACCGGCAGCACCAGAAGTACCCCGGCGGCGAGTCCCAGGACCAGGAGCAGCACCGCGAGCGCGGCAGAGCCCGTCATGATGACGGCGACGCCAGCGGCCACCGCAGCCAGCAGCACTGCAGCCATCACTGCCGGAAGGCCCCGGAAGACCACTGGCCGGGTAGTCATCAGTTCCTGCAGCTTCGCGAAGGTCACCCCGGATCCGGCAAAGGAAACGGCGCCCACCAGCAGCGTGAACACAATGGCCAGGCGGACCCAGGGATCGTCCGCATGGCTGAGCTCCAGGAGCGCGACCAGTGCCGCCGCACCGCCGCCCACCCCGTTAAAGAGGGCTACAAGCTGCGGCATCTGGGTCATCTTCACCCGCCTCGCAACGGGGGCGGCCACCACGGTGCCTACGGCTATCGCAGCCAGGATCCAGGGGATGTTCTCCAGCCCCGAGGACAGGAACACCGTAACGACGGCGATCAGGGCACCCAGCGCACCGATCAGGTTGCCCCGGCGGGCGGTCCTTGGCGAACTGAGGCCGCGCAGGGCCAGGATAAAGAAGACGGCGGCTGCAAGGTACAGGAGCGAGGTCCAGACGGGGTTGAGGAGGCTCATCTGCCGTCCACCTCCCCTGGCATCGCTTTAGTGCCGGCCTCCTTGCCGGCTACTTGTTTGCGCGCGTGGAACATGTGCAGCATCCGGTCGGTGACCACGAACCCGCCCACGAGGTTTGCCGTGGCGAGGACGACGGCGAGGAGCGCCACCGCGAGCATCCACGGGTCCGTTGCCTGGCCGGCGACGATGATGGCCCCCACAAGGATGATGCCGTGGATGGCGTTGGCGCCGGACATCAGGGGCGTATGCAGGGTGCTGGAGACCTTGGAGACAACCTCGAAGCCCACAAAAACCGCCAGGACCGTGATGGTCAGCAGGCTCATTCCGTCCATCAGATCACCTCTCCCCGCCTGCTGCCGGCCCTCGCGGCCAGCAGTTCCGCCGTGGGTTGGTGCCGCACCGTGCCGTCACGGGTCAGGCAGGCGCCTGCCAGCACGTCGTCGTCGAAATCGGGGGCCAGGGCGCCGTCCCGGATCATCAGCGCGAGCAGGTTGGCAACGTTTTTCGCGTAGAGGCGGGAGGCATCGAACGCCATCGCGGAGGGCGCGTCCTTCAGGCCCACGAGGGTGACGTAACCGGAACCGTCGGCCGTGGGCACGGGGATGTCCTCGCCTGGCAGTACCCCCTCCACGTTGCCGCCGGACTCGGCGGCAAGGTCGACGACGACGGACCCTGAACGCATGCCCTGCACCATCCCGGTGGTGACCAGGAGCGGGGCGCGCCTGCCGGGGACGGCCGCCGTCGTAATCAAAACGTCCGCCTGGGCAACATGCGGGGCGAGCAGCTGCCGTTGCCGGGTGCCGGCGTCGGAACTGAGCTGGCGTGCGTAGCCGCCCGCTGCCTCGGCGGTTTCAAGGTCCAGCCGGATGAAGGTGCCGCCCATGGATGCCACCTCGTCTGCCGAGGCGGGCCGGATGTCGTTGGCGAAGACGCGGGCGCCGAGCCGTTTTGCCGTGCCGATGGCCTGCAGTCCGGCAACTCCGGCCCCGAGCACCAGGACCCGTGCAGGGGGGACGGTGCCGGCGGCGGTCATGTACAGCGGGAAGAAGCGGGGCAGCCGGATGGCCGCCTCCAGGACGCAGCGGTACCCGGCCACCAGCGCCTGCGAGCTGAGGGCGTCCATGGACTGGGCACGCGAGATTCGGGGCACCAGTTCGAGGGCGAAGGAGGTGACGCCGGCTTCGGCGAGTGCCTGGACGGTGGGCAGTTCGGACGACGGCGATGCCAGCCCCACCGTGACCGCTCCCCTTTTCAGGGTGGCCACGATGTGCGGATCAAGCGGCCGGACGTGGGTGAGGACGTCCAGCTGGGCTTCGTCGAGTTCCGGGACGATGCGGGCTCCGGCCTGGCGGTAATCGGCGTCCGGGTACCCGGCGGCGGCACCGGCGCCTGTTTCGAGGAGTACTTCCATGCCCAGCGCCGCCAGTTGCTTTACCGTTTCCGGCGTGGCGGCCACCCGCCGTTCACCCTCATGGCGTTCCCTCGGTATGCCCAGTTTCACCCCGCCAACTCCCCTCGCCGCACGAGTACGGCAGCGCCGCCCTGCCGGGCCGTACTCTGGTTCGTCTCATCAGTGGGCTACGCGGAGCGGCGCTGCTGCACGTAGTTGGCTAGAGTCTATGGCCAGCACCGTTGCGGCGGGAGTGGCGCGGCGGCCTTGGGTGGCAAACAGTTACCTTACTGGCCCCCGGGCTGCCGGCGTCGGTGGCGTTCCCCTCCCGCGAGCCGGTAGGAATCCGCCAGCAGTTCTGCCAGCAGCTGTCCATCGATCCGGTCGAGCCGGACCAGCAGCAGTTGTGGCGAGCGCTCGTGATGGGGAGTCCAAAAGTAGGTTTCCGGTTCCGTGCCGGCCAGCGCCTCGCGCTCTTCCGTTTTGACCGTCAGGACTCCGGGCTCCCAGATCCGTGCCAGCAGGGTCTTGGCAAACCACGCCGGCTGGCCCCAGCTCAGCCGCTCTGTGACTCCCGGCAGCGCGAGGGCAGCGGTCCTGACGTCATCCTCGGTTGCCATGAGCCACAGTCTGCACCGTGGGAGGCCCGTGGACAACAGCTGGCCATACCTGGGAGTTGTCAGCCCCGGGCGGTGAGATCAGCGGAGATGAGTTTGGCCGTCGCCACGATTTCCTGGGCTACCGATGCGAGGTAGGATTCCGGGTCGGGCTTCGAGGCCACGGACTGGGCCTGCAGGGATACGTTCACCGCAGCTACCACCTTTGATCCGTCGTACACGGGGGCCGCGACAGACATCAGGCCCAGCTCCAGCTCCTGGTCCAGCACACACCAGCCCTGGGCCCGGACGGTCTCCAGGACCGCGAGCAGCTCCTTCGCCGTTCCCAGGGCACGCGGTGTCAGCGGCTTGATGTCCGCCGCGGCGAGGTAGGCCTTCAGGTCCGCAGGCGGCAGCCCCGCAAGGAGGACCCGGCCCATGGAGGTGGCGTATGCCGGGAAGCGGGTGCCCACCGTGATGCCGATGGTCATGATCCGCCGCGTGGTGACCCGGGCGATGTAGGCGATATCAGTCCCGTCCAGCACGGCCGCCGACGTCGACTCCCCCAGCTTCAGGGACAGTTCCTCCAGGTGCGGCTGGGCAAGCTGGGGCAGCGACAACCCGGACAGGTACGCGTAGCCGAGCTGCAGCACCTTGGCAGTCAGGGCGAACGTCTTGCCGTCGGTCCGCACGTAACCCAGTTCCACCAGGGTGTGCAGGAACCGCCGGGCCGTGGCACGGGTCAGGTCAGTCCTGCCGGCCACCTCGGTGAGGGTCATGACCGGGTGCTCCGTATCAAACGCGCGTATTACGGCGAGCCCGCGGGCCAGCGACTGGACGTACTGGTCGCTGGCCTGCGGGGCAGGCTGGGTGGCTGAACGGACGGCGTTGGTCATGGTTACCAATCCTAGGGGCGGCGACAGGGTCGCGTTTTATGCACGCTCAACTACCGGCGGCGGCAGCAGCCTTCAGCGGTACGGGCACGAGTTCCTGGAGCTCCTCGAAGGTACAGCCGAAGGTTTCGCGGACAGTGACGCCCTCGGGTCCGGTGAGGAACACTGCCTTGTCCGTGTAGACGCGGGTGACGCAGCCCACGCCGGTCAGGGGGTAGGTGCAGGATTCCACGATTTTGGAGGCGCCTTCGCGGGTGAGCAGGGTCATCATCACGAACACGTCCTTGGCGCCGGTGGCGAGGTCCATGGCACCGCCGACGGCGGGAATCGCACCCGGTGCGCCGGTGTGCCAGTTCGCCAGGTCACCGGTGGCCGAGACCTGGAAGGCGCCGAGGACGCAGATGTCCAGGTGCCCGCCACGCATGATGGCGAAGGAGTCTGCGTGGTGGAAGTAGGAGGCGCCGGGGAGTTCGGTGACGGGGATCTTGCCGGCATTGATGAGGTCGCCATCGATCTCTTCACCTTCGGCGGCTGGGCCCATGCCGAGCATCCCGTTCTCGGTGTGGAGGGTGATGTTCTGTTCCTCGGTGAGGTAGTTGGACACCAGGGTGGGCTGGCCGATGCCCAGGTTCACGAAGGATCCCGAGGCGATGTCCCTGGCCACGAGCCGGGCGAGGTCGTCCCGGCCCAGGGGCGCGTCGGAGGTCTGGAGGGACTTTTCGTTGGACTGCACGTCTTTGGATTGCACGCTCATGTCAGGCCGCCTTCTCTGTCTTTTCGCCGCTGCCGGCGACCCGGACAACGCTGTTGACGTAAATCCCTGGGGTCACGATGTTTTCCGGGTCCAGTCCCCCGGTGGGCACGATCTCGGACACCTGGACGATGGTGTGTTTTGCCGCTGCGGCCATGATAGGGCCGAAGTTCCGGGCGGTCTTGCGGTAGACGAGGTTGCCCTTGCCGTCCGCTTTGAGGGCCTTGATCAGGGCGACGTCGGCATGGATGGGCGTCTCGAACACCTGGCCGCGGCCGTCAATGATGCGGGTTTCCTTGCCCTCGGCGAGCATGGTGCCGTAACCGGTGGGGGTGAAGAACCCGCCGATCCCGGCTCCGGCGGCGCGGATGCGCTCGGCCAGGTTGCCCTGCGGCACCAGTTCCAGCTCGATCTCGCCGGCCTTGTACTTGGCATCGAAGTGCCAGGAATCGGACTGGCGCGGGAAGGAGCAAATCATCTTCCGCACCCGGCCTTCCTTGATGAGCAGCGCCAGGCCCTGGTCGCCCTGCCCGGCATTGTTGTTCACCACGGTCAGCTCGCCGGCGCCGCAGTCCAGCAGCGCGTCGATCAGTTCAAACGGCTGCCCGGCGTTGCCGAACCCGCCGATCATCACGGTGGAGCCGTCCTGGATCCCGGCCACGGCATCCTGGACCGAATCTACGAAGTTCAGCATGCGCTTAGGCCTTTCCTGTGCTGTTGCCGGAAGCGGTGACGTTTTCGAGGACGACGGCCAGGCCCTGCCCGACGCCGATGCAGATGGCCGCGACGCCCCACCGTTGACCGGAGGCCTGCAGGGAACGGGCCAACGTGCCGAGGATGCGGGTTCCGGACGCGCCGAGCGGGTGGCCCATGGCGATGGCGCCGCCGTGCCGGTTCACAATGGAGGGGTTGATGCCCCAGCCGTTGATACAGGCCAGGGACTGCGCGGCGAAGGCTTCGTTAAGTTCGACGGCGCCCACCTGGTCCCAGCCGATGCCCGATTTTGCGAGGGCCTTGTTCGCCGCTTCCACCGGGGCGTACCCGAAGTACTGCGGATCGTTGCCGTGCGCGCCGCGGCCGGCGATCCGGGCCAGCGGCTCGAGCCCGAGCAGCCCGGCGGCGCTTTCGCTGCCGATCCAGGCCGCGGAGGCGCCGTCGGACAGCGGGGATGCATTCCCGGCTGTGACCGTGCCGCCCGTCTCCGCGCCTTCCGGCTCATTGCGGAACACCGTCTTCAACGCCGCGAGCTTCTCCGCGGTGGAACCGGGCCGGATGCCCTCGTCCCGGACCAGGTCAGTGCCCGGTACCGGGGCCACCAGGTTGTCGTAGAACCCCTCGTCCCAGGCGGCAGCGGAGAGGTTGTGCGAATTCGCCGCGAATTCGTCCTGCTGCTGACGGGTCACCCCGTACTTCTCGCGGAGCCGCTCGGTGGCCTCGCCCAGGGAGATGGTCCACTCCTTCGGCATGGCCTTGTTCACCAGACGCCAACCCAGCGTGGTGGAAGCCAGAGTCATGTCCCCGGCCGGGTAGGGCTTCTCCGTCTTGGGCAGCACCCACGGGGCACGGGACATCGACTCGGCCCCGCCCACCAGCACCAAATCGGCGTCGCCTGCGTTGATCTGCCGCGAGGCGATAATCGCCGCATCCAGCGACGAACCGCACAGCCGGTTCACCGTGGTCCCCGGAATGGACACCGGCAAACCCGCAAGCAGGGTGCCCATCCGGGCAATGTTGCGGTTCTCCTCACCGGCGCCGTTCGCGTTACCGAACACCACCTCATCAATCCGCTGCGGATCAAGGTCAGGCGCCCGCTTCACGGACTCCCTGATCACATGCGCTGCCAAGTCATCCGGGCGGACGGCCGCGAGGCCCGAGCCGAACTTGCCGAACGGGGTGCGCACGGCATCGTACACAAAAGCCTGATTCATGATGCTCCTCTAAATCTGTCTGGCGGGGCCCAACTAGGTCGCAGTTAATGTCCCCATTCGCACGATTGGGGACGTTAACTGCGAGTTAGTTGGGTGGGGCGGGGGTTTCGTCGGTGGGCGTGTGCGTGGTGTCCATTTCGCGGAAGACCTGCTGGGCGGTTTTGAAGGCGCTGTTGGCGGAGGGGACCCCGCAGTAGATGGCGGTCTGCAGCAGGATTTCCTTGATCTCGTCCCGGGTCAAACCGTTCGTGAGGGCCGCGCGGATGTGCATGGCCAGCTCTTCCCAGTGCCCGTGCGCCACCATCGCGGTGATGGTGACGGCCGAGCGCATTTGCCGGGTCAGACCCGGGCGGGTCCAGATGCCACCCCACGCGATCCGCGTAATCATGTCCTGGAAGTCCTCGGTGAATTCGTCCTTGTTCGCGTTGGCGCGGTCCACGTGCGCCTCGCCCAGGACTTCGCGGCGGACCACCATGCCGCCGTCGTAAATCTCCTGGCCGGTGGCCCCGGGCTGGACCACGCCGTGGCGGGAACTGTCGGTGCTCATGCGTTTGCTCCATTCGATTCGGCCCAGGCCAGAAGCCCGCGCATCAGCTCCGCCACGTGTGCGGGCGCCTCGGCGGGAGCCAGGTGCGCCACGCCCTCGAGCGTGACGGCGGTGGCGGTGCCGCCGCCGGCGGTGATGCCTGCGGCCACTTCCTGAGCGGCCGACGGCGGGGCCACACCGTCCAGCGCTCCTGCAATGACCTGGGTGGGGACGCGGATGCTGCCCAGTTCCCCACGGACATCGAAGGCTGCCAGCGCTTCACAGCAGAAGGCGTAGCTGAAGCGGTCGGCGTCGCGGAGGGCGTGAAGGAGACGGCTGCTCAGCTCGGGTTCGCGCTCCATAAAACCGGGGGCGAACCAGCGCTCTGCCGAGCCCTGGATCATCACCGGAGTGCCTTGGTCGCGCACCGTTTCGGCCCGCTCCAACCACCCCTCCGGCGTGCCCAGCTTCGCGCCGCTGCACTGTACGGACAAGCTCTTCAGCCGTTCGCCGTGTTTGATGCCCAGCTGCAGGCCGGTGGCTCCGCCCAAGGAAACACCGGAGTAGTGGAAGGACTCGCCGGGGGCGATGGAGTCCAGAAGGTCCACCACTGAGTCAGCCAGCGCCCCGACGTCGAACGCTTCCGTAGCCGCAGGTGAAACACCGTGGCCGGGCAGGTCCCAGGCCACCACGTCATAGTCGTTGCCCAGCAGGGACGCCGCCCGGTTCCACAGGACGGACGAGGTGCCAAGGGATGGGCCCACCACCAGCAGCGGGTGGTCGCCCAGGGACCGCTGAGGCGACAGCAGGGCAGCTTTCAAGGCAGGTTTAGCCACGGTGGGCTCCGTTCGCTTCGGTTGTTGCAGATGCTGAAAGGACAAAGTCCGGGTAGGCGTCAAGAACCCGCCGGGAGATCTCGGCGGCCTCACCCAGGTAGCTGGCCGGGTTGAGTAGTTCCTCCAGCCGGAGGTCGGGAAGCGCCCCTGCGGGGACGGCTTCGCGGAGCAGCTTGCGGTAGGTGGCGCCCTGTTCAGAAGCCGGTGCCTGCAGGGTCTGGTCCACCACGGCCTGGAGCTGCTGCTTGCCGGTGCGTCCGTCCTTGTCCTCCAGTAGGGGCGCGACGGCGGCACCCACTCCCTCGGCCAAAAGCAGCGGACCGGCGAGGTCCAGGTTGCGGCGCATGGCGTCCGGGAAAACCTGCAGCCCCTCGGCGAGCTCCCGGACGTGGCCGGCCGCGCCGAGTGCCAGGGACAGGAGCTGCCGGAGGGCCGGCCACTCGGTGTGCCAGGCCCCGTCCGGGCGCTCGTCATTGAAGTTCGCGGCGGCCAGATGCAGTTGCGCTACCAGTTGGGGTGCCTGCAGCGCTGCGCTGCGGACCAGCACGGACAGCACGGGGTTCTGCTTCTGCGGCATGGCTGAAGAAACGCCACGGCCGGCGGCCCGCGGCTCGGCCAGCTCACCCACCTCGGGACGGCTCAGGAACAGGACGTCTGCGGCGATCTTGCCGAAGGAATCCAGCACTGCGGCAAGGCCATGGCCGAGCGACGTGATGGCCAGCCGGTTCGTGTGCCAGGGAACGGCGGCGGAGGCCAAACCCAGCTGGGTGGCCAGTGCATCCGCCAGGCTGAAGGGCGTCGCCGTCGAACCGGAGGTCAGGGCGGTTCCTGCCGCCAAGGTGCCCGCGGCACCGCCGAACTGGACCGGGAACTCAACGTTTTCAAGGTACCGGCCGGCGGCGGCCGCGCCGTGGAACCACTGCGCCGCCCGGAGCCCGAACGTATAAGGCAAGGAATGCTGCGTCAAACTCCTGCCCACGCACAGCGTGTCCACATGCCGTTCCGCCAAGGTGGCGAGCGCCGTCGTCGCGCCTTTCAGCTCCGCCAGCAGCGCCTCGACGGTGTTCCGGGCAACCAGCATCAGCGCGGTGTCCAGCACGTCCTGGCTGGTCAGGGACGTGTGCACGGCTTTCGCGGCCCCGACGTTGGCGGTATCGAGCGCCGCGACCTGCTTGCGCAGATCGGCCAGCAGGGGGATCACCGGGTTGCCGCCGCCCTGGGCGCGGTACGCAATGTCGGCAGGATCGTACCGGCCCGCCTCAGCTGCGGAGGAGACGACGGCGGCAGCTCCGGAGGGTGCCAGACCCGCCTTCTCCAGCACGGCAGCCCAGCCGGACTCGACGCCGAGGATCGCCGCCAGCACTGCACGGTCGCCCGTCAGCGCCCCCAGCAAGGGCGACGCCGAAACGGGGTTGAGCAAACCGACGTCATTCACTGGAAGTCCAGGAAAACTGTCTCGCCCTCGCCCTGAAGGCGGATATCAAACGTGAGGCCGCCGTCGGCATCCCGGCGCGCGATCAGCGTCCTGCGGCGCTCCGGCTCCAGCGAGCTGAGCAGGGGATCGCTGGCCAGCGCCTCCTCGTTTTCCGGCAGGTAGATGCGGGTGAAGAGGCGGTTGGTCAGGCCGCGGGCGAACAGCGCCACTGAGATGAACGGCGCAGCGCCCGGCTTGGTGGGGCCGGGGTTGACGGTGGTGAAGGTGAACACGCCGCTGTAGCCCACGGCGCCGCGGCCCCAGCCGGTGAAGGTGTAGCCGTCGCGGACCAGGGAGCCGGTTTGCTGGATGACATTACCCTCGGCGTCCGGCTGCCAGATTTCCAGGATTGCGTCCGGAACGGTCTCGCCGGCGCCGTCGTACACGGTGCCCTGGAGGCGGATGGAACCGGGCGAGCCCGGGGCCAGGAGTTCGTTGTCCTTCTCGAACGGCAGGGCATAGCCGTAGAACGGGCCAACGGTCTGGCCGGGGGTGGGGACAAGCTGGGTGGTCTGGTTGCTCATGTGCTTATTCCTCTTCACTCTCGTCGCCTGCTGTGCCAAACGCCTCGTTTTCGGTCCACGTCCGCTTGGGACCGGTCAGGACGATGTCCCAGTTGTAGCCCAGCGCCCACTCCGGCTCGGTGAGGTTGTGGTCGTAGTTGGCCACCAGCCGGTCACGGGCGTCCTGGTCCACGATGGTCTGGTAGATCGGATCCAGCGGGAAGAGCTGGTCGCCGGGGAAGTACATCTGGGTGATGATGCGCTGGGTGAACTCGGTGCCGAACAGCGAGAAGTGGATGTGCGCCGGGCGCCAGGCGTTCAGGTGGTTCTTCCAGGGGTAGGCGCCGGGCTTGATGGTGGTGAACCGGTAGGAACCGTCAAGGCCGGTGATGCAGCGGCCGATGCCCGTGAAATTGGGGTCGATCGGGGCCGGGTGCTGGTCGCGCTTGTGGATGTACCGGCCGGATGCGTTGGCCTGCCAGATCTCCACCAACTGGCCAGCAACAGGGCGGCCGTTGCCGTCCAGCACCTTGCCTGCCACGACGATCCGCTCACCCTGGGGCTCGCCGTTGTGCTGGATGGTGAGGTCCGATTCCAAAGCATGCACGTCCTGGTGGCCGAACGCCGGGGAATACAGTTCGATGGTTTCCGGGTCCGTGTGGTGCAGGCTTTTGGTGGGGTGGCGCAGGATGCTGCTGCGGTAGGGCGCATAGTCCAGCCGGGGCTGGGTTTCAGCCGGCGCACCGTCCTTGAGGGCCCGGGCGTAGGCGTCGGCGAGTCCGTTAATCTCTGCACTGAGATCAGCCTGGGTCTCGACGGCGCGGTCCAGGGTCACGTGCGCGGCGTGGGGTTCGGCGGCCGGTACGAGCTCTTCGGTGGGCTGGGTGTTGACGTCCTGCGGCACGGCTGGCTCCTTTCGTGGGGTTTCCTAGGTGGTGTGGTTCAGACGCGGCGGAGCGAGTCGTATTGGACTGCGTGGCGGACCGGAGCGTTGGGCGCCCCGTAGCCGTCGTAGTTGCCGCGGCGTTCCACCATTTCGAAGAACACACTGCCCACGGTGGCCGTGTAGAAATGGAGGAATTCCCCGCTGGCGTCCCGGTCGTACAGGAGGTTGAGCTCCCGAAGGGTGGCCAGGAATCCCGGTTCAAGGTCGAAACGGGCGTCCAGGTCCTCGTAGTAGTTGGCCGGAATCTGCAGGAACTCCAGGCCGCGGTCCCGGGCGGACCTGGCGGCGGACACAAGGTCGTCCACAGCGAACGCGATGTGTTCCTGGTACGTTTTGTGCGCCTGCTGGGCCGGCGCCTGCTGGTTGGGTGCCAGGTTCAGGACCAGCCGCACCGCGCCGTCGGAGGTCTGCATGACCTGCGAGCGCACCAGGCCGCTGGGGCTCGGCACCTCCGCGAACGGCTGCGGCTCAAGGGCGAGTGCGCTGGTGTAGAAGAGGACGGCTTCGTCGAAGTGCTGCCAGGGCTGGGCCAAATTGACGTGGTCGATGACCGCGCCCGGCCCGGTGCTGCTGCCGTGTTCAAGCCCCTCGCCGAACTCATGGGTCCAGGCGGCGGTGCCGTCCGGGCTGCCCTGGCACAGGAAAATTTCTGTGGAGTCCGGGGCGGAGATGCCCTGGAAGACTTCCTCGTCGGCCTGGACCTTGCGCGCCACCACCGGCGCCTTGAGCTGCTGGGCCCGCGCGGAGGCAATCACGGGCGAATCGACGTCGAACCCCAAAGCGGCGATGGCCGGCTCCGAGTGGGACGCCGCCTGCTCGTTGATGATGACGCGCGCCTGGCCCATGCTCCAAAGCTGGACGTTCTTGGTGCGGTGCCGTCCCTCAAAGGCAAAACCAAGCTGGCCCAGGAGTTTCTCGAGTTGGACGGTGTCGTCCGCCTTCACCTCTGCGAAGTTGAAGCCGGCCGGCTCGCTCACCTTGGGCAGCGTAGCCAGTTCCATGGGGTAACGACGGCGGGACGCGGCACCGTTGGCGGCTGCCCCTTCAGCTGAGGTGTCAACGAGCCATTTGGCGCTCTGTTCCGCAAGCCAGATCAGCGAGCGCATGGCATCCACGGCGGTGCGCTCAACATCTGACTGGCGGAAGACGTCGTTGAAGACTTCTAGGGAAACCGGGCCGGTGTAGCCGGCGCGGACCACGTGGCCCATGAACTTGGCGAGCTCGAACTGGCCTTCGCCCGGGAAGACCCGGTAGTGGCGGCTCCAGGACAGCACGTCCATGGAGAGCTTCGGGGCGTCGGCCACCTGGACGAAGAAGATCTTGTCCGCGCTGATCTTCTCGATCGCCGACGTGTCCCAGTCGCGGGAGAGGATGTGGAAGGAGTCCAGGCAGGTGCCGAAGTTGGGGTGGTCCACCAGCTCGACCAGCCGGTACGCGTGCTCGTAGTCGTTGACGTATTTGCCCCAGGCCAGGGCCTCGTAGGCGACATTAACGCCGTGGTCCCCGGCCAGCTCGGCGAGTTCGGTGAGCTGCGAGGCGCGGAGGGCGTCGTCGTCGATGGTGGCGGTGGCAACGTTGGAGCAAACCAGGATGGTGTCCATGCCCAGCCGGGACATCAGCTTGAACTTCGCTTCCGCCCGCCGGAGGTTGGCCTTCAGCAGGTCCGGGGTGACGCCTTCGAAATCCCGGAACGGCTGGTAGAGGTCCAGTCCCAGGCCCAGGTCGGCGGCCATCTTGCGGACGTCCTCGGGGCTCAGGGGCGAGGTGACCAGGTCCTGTTCAAAAATTTCGATGCCGTCAAAGCCCGCGACGGCGCAGGCCTGTATCTTTTCCTTCAAGGTGCCGGACAGGCAGACAGTGGCGATTCCCGTACGCATCAGGCGGCCACCCCTTCGGCGGCAACGAGTTCGAGGAAGTGCGAGCGCATGCGGTCCGGATCAGGCTCCAGGCCCGTGAAGATGCGGAATGCGTCGGCTGCCTGGCCCACCGCCATCCGGCCGCCGTCCAGCACATCGCAGCCCCTGGCACGGGCAGCCCGGACCAGCTCGGTGTCGATGGGGCGGTAGACGATGTCCGCTACCCAGTGGCGGGATTCCAGCAGGTCCAGGTCCAGCGGGACGCCGGGGTGCGCGGCCATGCCCACCGGGGTGCAGTGCACCAGGCCGTCGGCCAGCGGCATCAGCTGCGAGAGCTCCGTCGTCGTACGCGCTGTGACGGTGCTGTCCGGGAAGAACCCGGCCAGTTCGGCGGCGCGGGCAGCACCGCGGTCAGCATCCATGTCCACGAGGTCCAGGTGGCGGACTCCGGCGGTGAGCAGGGCGTAGGCCACCGCGGACCCGGCGCCGCCGGCTCCGAGCTGCACCACACGGTTTAGCCGGGCGCCGGGAAGACCGGAGGCGAGGGCGGCCCCGAAGCCGGAAAAATCGGTGTTGTGGCCCACGAACCGGCCGTTGTGGATCACCACGGTGTTGACGGCCCCGAGCCGCAGCGCATCCGGCGACACCTCGTCCAGGTGCTGCAGGACCAGCTGCTTGCAGGGGTGGGTGATGTTCAGCCCGTTGAAGCCGAGGCTGCGCGCGCTGTGGAGCAGCTGGCCCACGGATTCGCCGGGAAGGCCCAGTTCCAGGAGGTCGATGGGCCGGTAAAGGTAGCGCAGGCCCTGCACATCACCTTCGCGTTCGTGCATGGGCGGGGTGAGTGACGGCATCACGCCATCGCCGACCAGTCCCACCAGGTAGGACTCAGTTCGATTACTCATCCGTGCAGCTCCTTTGATACGGCCACTTAGGCAGCCGCTTGGCAAAGCCAGCTGCTTGGTGTTGGGATTTACGATACATGACATGTTCACTCACCGCACTGTTGTTCAACATACGAACGAGGCGGTGGACTAGCAGTGCGAGGCCAGCACCCTTACCGCTGCGGCAACCTGGCGGCGAGCTCCGCGGCCGCTTCCTGCAGCAGGGGAACGTGCGCCTCAAGCTCCTCAAGGCTCATGCGGAAAACAGGGACGGCGGTGGCCAGCGAAGCGAAGGCGTTCCCCTGGTCGTTCAACAGCGGCACCGCCACGGCTCGCATGCCGGCCTCGTTCTCCTCATCCATCACCGCGTACCCGCGACGCCGGACCAGTTCAATTTCGGCGCGGAAGTCGTCGCGGCTGGTGATGGATTTTTCCGTGAGCGGCTCAAGCGGAAGTTCCGCGAGGAGCTTTTCACGCTCGGCGTCCTCGGCGAACGCCACCAGGGCCTTTCCGACGGCGGTGGCTGACAGGGAGCCCAGATGGCCGGGGTCGCTTGTGACCCGGAAGATTTGGGGGCCGTCCACTTTGTTCACGGTGAGGTGGTGGTGGCCATCGCGGACGCTGAGGATAGTAGCCTCGCCCGTCTGCTCGGTGACTCGGCGAAGGACGGGCATGGCAGTCCCGGCGAAGCCGTGGTGGTTGGAAACCCGCTGCCCGAGCTGGAAGATCCGCAGGCCCAAGTGGTAGCGACGGCCCTCGGCCTCGTAATCCACAAAGCCGTCCCGGGTGAGGGAGCCCAAGAGCCGGTAA
Source organism: Pseudarthrobacter sp. Hb11 (assembly GCF_059383655.1). Taxonomy (NCBI): domain Bacteria; kingdom Bacillati; phylum Actinomycetota; class Actinomycetes; order Micrococcales; family Micrococcaceae; genus Pseudarthrobacter; species Pseudarthrobacter sp. Hb11. The sequence continues at coordinate 129,512 of NZ_JBWZCM010000004.1, read as the reverse complement.
GTGGTACTGAAGGGCAATTGTGCCCGGCGGGAGATCTCAGCCGCACTCGCCCCGCGCGGTTCGTCACCTAGCAGGACCAGGAGGCCCAGGGCCTTGCCCACCATGTCCGTCCGATCGGATGCCCGCCCCGCCTTCGGAGGAGTTTCATCTTCAGTGACGTCATCGGCTGCTGTGTCTTGGTTCACACTCATCCTTCGATGTTGCCACAATGTGAGAGCTATTTCTAGATGGTGATTATTTTCTTGACAAGTGACAGGGACCACAGCCACCATTGCTGTATCGCACAAGTAGCTCCCACAATGTGGCTACTGTCCGGGTTCTTCCCGCACCTCCAGCCGTGCCGCGCCAAGCCACCACACCTAGGCCGCGCCGGCTGCGAGTCCCTGATCCATCCGCGACAAAGTCGTCACATCAAAGGAACTCCATGAGCCAGATACTTCCGTCCGCCGAGCCAGGCACTGCTGCCCCGGCCGGGACGCCGAAGAAAGCAGCCCTCGCCAGCTTCCTGGGCAGCGCCGTCGAATACTACGACTTCTTTATCTTCGGTTCCGCCGCCGCCCTGATCTTCCCCACGGTCTTCTTCCCGGATGCTGACGCCAACGCGGCCATCATGTCCTTCGCCACCTTCGGGTTCGCCTACGTGGCCCGACCCGTCGGCGCCGTGATCCTGGGCCACTTCGGCGACCGGGTAGGCCGGCGGAAGGTCCTGATGTTCACCCTCCTCCTAATGGGCGCCTCCACCTTCCTGATCGGCTGCCTCCCGGACTTCAACACCGTGGGCTGGTGGGCACCTGCACTGCTGGTACTGGCCCGGCTCTGCCAGGGCCTTTCCGCCGCAGGCGAGCAGGCCGGAGCCTCCTCCATGACGCTTGAACACGCCCCGGACAACCGGCGCTCCTTCTTCACCTCCTGGACCCTCACCGGCACCCAGGGCGGCCAGATCCTCGCCGCCCTCGTCTTCATCCCCGTCCTGGCCCTCCCGGATGACATCAAGTACGGCATCGGCTGGCGGATCCCCTTCTGGCTGAGCGCCGTCGTGGTAGTGGTTGCGTTCTTTATCCGCCGCACCCTGCACGAGCCGCCGGCCTTTGAGGAAGCCCAGAAGACCGCCCAAATTTCCAAGCTCCCCGTCGCCGACCTCCTCAAGGGCCACTGGCGCGACGTCCTCCGCGTGATCTGCTGCGCCTTCATTGCCGCTGTCTCCACAGTGTTCGGCACCCTCGCCATCAGCTACGCCAAAACCGTTGCCGGCGTGGACGGCACCACCACCCTGTGGCTGGTGGTGGGTGCCAACCTGGTGGCACTGGGCACACAGCCGCTGTTCGGCATGCTGGCGGACAAGATCGGCCGCAAGCCCGTCTTTATCTACGGCGCCCTGGCCAGCGCCGCGCTGACGCCCGTTTTCCTGCTCAGCCTGGAATCCGGCAGCGTACCTCTGATGTTCCTGGCCGCCATCGGCTTCTTCTCGTGCGGCTACGCGGCCTCCAACGCCGTCTGGCCGTCGTTCTACGCCGAGATGTTCAGCACCAAGGTGCGGTTCTCAGGTTTGGCCATCGGCACCCAGCTGGGCTTCCTGATGGCAGGATTCGCGCCTGCCATCGTGGCGGCCATGGGCGGCATCAAGCCCGGAGGCTGGGTGCAGATCAGCATCTTCACCGCCGTCATCTGCACTGTGGCAGCCGTCTCCGCCCTCACCGCCAAGGAGACGTTCAAGGTTCCCACGAAGCAACTCGGCCTGAAGTAATCTGCCGGGGGCCGCGCTGCTCCCCGAATCCTTCCGCGCAAAGCCCGCCCTGCTTCTGAAGCGGCGGGCTTTCCGCTGCCCGAGGCAGCTACTGAGCAGCCACGTCATCAATTCACGCTTTGCCGGAAGGGAAGGCTACCCTAAGTCGTCCCCTTTTTTATTTCTGCCCTTCCCACGGCAGCCCTGCAAGGCGGTTTTCTGTGCGTTCCTACCTCCGTCCCCGCGTCCTGATGGCCGCGGCGGCTGCCCTGACCCTGAGCGGCTGCGGTTTCAGCGGCACCCAGACCCAGGCCTCGCAGCCCGCCGCAGCTGCGGACACCAGCCAGCGGATCGTCGTCGACAACTTCCGGGCACCGGTCGCGAACTGGGCTGTCGAGTCCGACGCCGCCTACATCCTGTCCCTGTCCGGCTGCCTGGAGACGCTGACCACCTTCAACCAGGCGGAGAGCAAGGTCCTCCCCTCGCTGGCCACCGAGTGGAAGCAGACCTCACCCCTGGACTGGGATTTCAGCATCCGCCAGGGCGTCAAGTTCCAGGACGGCACGGATCTCACCGCAGAGTCAGTGGTGTCAGCGCTCAACCACGTGCTGGACGCAAAGGTTCCCGCCCGCGCCTTCAACCGCACCATGATCAGCAGCGTCACCGCGGTGGACGCGCAGACCGTCCGCGTCAGCACGCCGGCCGAGAACCCGCTGGTGCCGTACCGGCTGGCCAGCGTGAACACCGGAATCCTGGCGCCCGCCGCCTACAAGGCCGAAGGCCTGGACCCGTTCGGCCACTGCACCGGTCCTTTCACTCCCGTCTCCGAGAAGGCTAAACAGTCCCTCACTTTGGACCGCAACGAGAACTACTGGGGCGGCGACGTGCAGCTCGCCGGCGCCGAAGTCCGCTTCATCACCAACGGCGCCACCCGCGCCGCACAGGTGCAGACCGGCGAGGCGGACATCTCTCTGTCCATCCCGGTCGCGAGCCTTGCCGCGCTGAAGGCGGACGACGGCGTCTCCGTGCTGGGTGCCGATTCCCCCCGCACTGCCACCATGTACATGAACAACGGCCGCGCACCGCTGGACAAAGTGGAGGTCCGCAAGGCAATCCGCGACGCGCTGGACCTGGACGCCCTCGCTGCCAGTGTCTACGAGGGTGCCGCCCTGCCCGCCACCGGCCCGTTCGCACCCTCCGAGCCATGGGCCGGCGAAAAGCAGGACAAGCAGCAGCAGAACGTTGAGGAAGCCCGCAAGCTGCTCGCCGAGGCCGGCTACACCGCCGACCGCCCCCTGGAGATCATCGCCATCGTGGAGCGCGCCGAATTCGCCGACGTTGCCGCCGTCGTCCAGGAAAACCTGAAGAACATCGGCATCCCGGTCACTATCGAGTCCAAGGAATACGCCTCGGCGGAGCCGGACGTCCTGGCCGGGAACTACGACATGCTGCTCAGCCAGCGGAACCGGCTGATCGACATCGCCGACCCCATCGGGTTCCTCACCGCGGACTACACCTGCAAAGGCACCTACAACCTGAGCCACTTCTGCGACCCGGAGTACGACCGGATCATCGCCGAAGCCGCGACAACCGTGGACACGAACGAGCGCTACAAGCTGTACGCGGAGGCAGGCCAGATCCTCCAGGACAAGGCAGTCAACGCCTGGCTGGTCAACGAACAGGCAACCGACGCGATCCGCACCAACGTCCTCTCCTACGTCCAGGACCCGCTGTCCCGCTACGTCCTGACGGCGAAGACGGCCAAGGCCGCGTCCTAGTCACGTTCCCCGAAGCTCCCGCGAATGCTGCAGTTCATCACCAAACGGACGGCCACCCTGGTGGCCGCCGTTGTGGTGTCCTCTTTCGCGGTCTTCCTGATCCCGTACTTCACGCCAGGTGATCCGGTGCGGAAAATCATCCGGTCACGGGTGGCGGGGGACGCCGTCGACGAGTCCGCGGTGCAGGGCCTCAGCGAAAGCCTCGGCCTGAACGACCCCCTAGCCGTCCAGTACTTCCGTTGGCTGGGGGACTTCTTCAGTGGCGACATGGGGCTGTCCTTCGTCAGCCGCACGCCCGTGGCCGAGCAGGTGCTTCCGGCGCTCTCCGTCACGCTCAGCCTGGTCACCATGGCACTGGTCCTCGCCGCGGCGGTATCGCTGCCGCTGGGGATCATTGCCGGACTGCGGCCGGGAAGCGCCCCGGACAAGGCCATCACCGCCGTCACGCAGGCCTTGATCGCCATGCCGGAGTACTGGGTAGCTCCCGTGCTGGTGCTGGTCTTCGCCCTGAAGCTGTCCGTCCTGCCCACGGCGGGCTGGAACGACCTCTCGTCCGCCGTCCTGCCAGCCCTGACCCTGGCCCTGCGCCCCATCAGTTTCTTCACCTCGGCCGTCCGGGCGGGCATCATTGACGCAGCCGCCGCGGAGCACGTGCCGGCCGCCCGGGCGCGCGGCCTGAGCCAGGGCCAGGCCATCCTCCGTCACGTGGTGCCGAACGGCCTGGTGCCGCTTTCCACATTGTTCGCCGTGTGGTTCGCGGGGCTGCTGGGCGGATCGGTGATCGTGGAAGTCATTTTCGCGGTGCCCGGCATGGGCCGGCTGCTTTTCGACGCCGTGGTCAACAGCGACATCCCGCTCGCCCAAGGGGGCGTGGTGGTAGTGGTGGCCCTCGCCGTCGGTGTGACCACCCTGGCGGACTTCGTGCACCGGTTCCTCAGCCGCACGGTGGGAGCCTCCCTTGCGTAGATGGTTGAACGCCAGCACCCTGGCCGCGGCGGTGCTTGCCCTGATTGTGCTGGCGGTGCTGCTGGCCCCGTGGATCTCGCCCTACCCGCCGGCGGAGCAGAATTTGGCGGAGCGCCTGGCTCCGCCCTCGTCCGGGCACTGGCTGGGAACGGACAACCTGGGCCGGGACACCCTCAGCCGAATCCTTGAGGGCGGCCGATTCTCCATGTCCGTGGCCGCACTGGCCACGCTGCTGACGTGCCTGCTGGGAGTCGCCATCGGCATCCTCAGTGCAAGGCGGCGCGGCTGGGTGGATGAGTTCCTGACCCGCACCAATGACGTCCTGCTTGCCCTGCCGGAAATGGTGGTGGCGCTGTTCATTGTGGCGGCGCTGGGCACGGGCTTCGGGCCGCTGCTGCTCGCGCTTGTGGTCACCGGGTGGACGCCCTTTGCCCGGCTTGCCCGCACCCTGGCGTACGACGTCTCGGCCCGCGGCTTCGTTGACGCCGCGCGCGTGGTGGGCTGCCCGCCGTCGTTCATTGTCTTCCGGCATGTCCTGCCACACCTCGCAGCCCCGATTCTGGGCCAGGCGACGCTCCGGTTTGGGCACCTCCTCATCAGCGTGGGCGCCCTGTCCTACCTGGGCCTGGGCGTTCAGCCGCCGCAATCGGACTGGGGTTCCATGCTGGCGGCGGCGCAACCGTTCGCGGACCGTGCCCCGCTGGGAATCCTCGCCCCGGGCCTGGTCATCTTCACCGTGGCCCTGTGCGTGACCCTGATCGGTCAGCGGGCCGCCCACATGGCTGCGGCGCCGCTGCTGATGCCGCAGGCAGCAGGCTCATGAGCGCGCGGCTGGTCCTGGATGACCTGGCGGTGAGCCATAGAGCTTCCGACGGCGGGAACTCCGGCAAGCGCATCCTCTCCGGAGTCTCCCTGTCCGTTGATCCGGGTGAGTTTGTTGCGCTTGTGGGCAGTTCCGGTTCGGGCAAGACGCTGACCGCGATGTCCTGCCTGCAGCTGCTGCCGCCCAGCCTGGACATCACCGGCGGTTCCATCCAGCTCGGGGACCTCGACCTGACCCGCGCGTCCGAACAGGAGCTCAACTCGGTGCGCGGCGGCCGGCTGGGGATGCTTTTCCAGCAGCCCAAGCGGATGTTCAACCCGAACCGGACCGTTGAGCAGCACCTTAGGGAGCCGCTGCGCCTGCACGGGGGCCTGCGGGGCGGGAAGGCCCGCAGCAAGGCGCTGGAGCTGCTTGAGGAGGTGGGCTTCACCGATCCGGTGAAGGGGATCCGGGCGTACCCGCACCAGCTTTCCGGCGGCATGGCCCAGCGGGCGATGACCGCCCTGGCACTGGCCGGACAGCCCCGCATGCTGCTGGCGGATGAGCCGACGTCGGCGCTGGACAAGGTGCTGGAACGCCAGATCCTGCAGCTGCTGGACCGTGAACGCCGGGAACGCGGCCTGGGTATTCTCTACATCACGCACAACATCGCCTCCGTTGCCGCCTTCGCGGACCGGGTCCTAGTGATGAACTCCGGCAGCATTGTGGAGGCCGGACCCGCCGGTGCGCTCCTTACCCGACCCAAGTCTGCCTACACCCGCGAACTGCTGGCCGCCGCCCGCCTGGCGCCGGAGTCCCGGCGTCGTCCGCCGTCCAGGGAACGCGAGATCCTGGTACTGAAGGGCGTGGGGAAGCACTTCGGGTCGAGGCGGAAGCTGGGCCATGCCGCGCTGCAGGACGTCTCGCTGACTCTCCGGCGCGGGGAAATCCTGGGCGTGCTGGGCCAGTCGGGGTCCGGCAAGAGCACCTTGGCGAAGGCCATCGTGGGCCTGGAAACGGCCAGCACGGGGACCATCACGCGGCAGCTGGACCCTGCCGGGTCACGTGAGGCTACCGCCGTGCAGCTGGTGTTCCAGGAACCGCACGGCGCTTTTGACCCGAGGATGACACTCCGCACCAGCCTGCAGGCCCCGCTGCGGGCACACCATGACCTTTCGCCGGAACAGCGGGACGAGCGGATCACCGCCGCCATGGCAGAGGTGGAGCTGGATGTCGCGCTGCTGGACAAGCGGCCGGGGCAGTGCTCGGGTGGCCAGCTCCAGCGCGCCACGATCGCGCGTGCCTTGCTGCTGGAACCGCAGGTCCTGATCTGTGATGAAGCCACCTCGGCACTGGACGCCCTCACGCAGCGCACCATCCTCAATTTGCTGCTGCGACTGCAGCGGGAGCACAACCTGTCCCTGATCGTCATCTCGCATGACATGGACGTAGTGCGGTACATGTGCGACCGGGTTGCCGTGCTGCTCGAGGGCCGCGTAGTTGAAGTGGCGGAAACCAAAGACTTCTTCGCGGCGCCGCAGCACCAGCACAGCCAGGCGCTCGTGGAGGCCTCGATCCCGTGCCGGGCGGATGGGATGTGGAGCGTCCTGGATGTTGCCAAGCCGTAGGTGGTTGTCCGGAGTCCGGTAGGGTGCGTAGGCGAGCACTTATTGGGGGAAAGTCATGAAACTGCTTCGTCGTGCGTTGGTCCTGGTCTTACTTATGGCAGGGGTTAGCGGCTGCACCTACTCCGGCCAGGCCCCGGAGGGACCAAATGCGCCCACCGGTGTGACTGCGCCTTCCGCTCCCGCCCCGTCCACGGCGCCGATGACTCTCGGGGGAAAGTTCCAGTCCCAGGCTGCGGTTACCACCGGTTCTGCCACTCTCCGGGTCACGGATGCAGGCGCAGTGCTGCAGCTCAAAGACTTTGCAACTGAGCAGGGCGGGGACCTCCGCCTCATGCTCAGCCCCGGAACGTTAAGCCCTGATGCGAGTGGAGGGCTGGGATTGACCTCGACCACCCTCATTGATGTAGGTCCGCTCGATCACACGGCCGACCAGCGGGTGGACATGGATAGCAGGATGTGGTCCACCCTGCCGGAACCAGTCCGGAGCGTGGTGATTTACGACATTGCGGACCGGACCGCGTTTGGCACCGCGAACTTAGTGGCCTTGCCGCCAACTCCGGACAGCTAAGCAAGCCCTACCGATTTGTTATAGCCGCAAGTCAGGGGAACTCCGGCGCTGTCTGCAGGTGTGGGAACCGTTTTGTCAGACCCCCTGCGATGCTTTCAGTATGGAAAGCGGACCTATCCCGGCATCCATGGCACGGAAGCTTGTGGCCAACGGGACCGGCTCGTTCTACCGGGTGCTGGTGGACCCGCGGGACGGGGCACCGTTGGAGATTGGCCGCACCAGTTACCGGGTCAGCAAGGCGATGCGGAACTGGCTCAGTTTGCGGGACGGCAAATGCCCCTTCCCCGGCTGCAGCAACAACTCCCTCGACAACGAAGCAGACCAAATCCTCGCCTGGCACAAGGGCGGCACCACCGGCATGAGCAACCTCGGCCAGCCGTGCCGCAAACACCACAAACTCCGGCACACCAGCGGCTGGAAACCCACCCCGGCCACAATGAACGAACCACCGCGCTGGATCTCACCGAGCGGCCGGCACTACAAAAGCGAACACCATTACTGGGAACCACCCCATGGCCGGACCAACTGCAACCGGAACCCCGCTACGGCCGCCCCGTCTCCAGCACCGACGCCAGGTCAAAGTTGACCGGTTCCTCCAGCTGCGCGTAGGTGCACGATTCCGGGTCCCGGTCCGGCCGCCAGCGGTTGAACTGGGCGGTGTGCCGGAACCGGTCACCTTCCATGTGGTCGTACCGGACCTCCACCACCAGCTCCGGGCGCAGCGGCACGAAGGAGAGGTCCTTCCCGGCGCTCCAGCGGCTGCCTTCGGCTTTGCGCGGGGTCCGTTCCCCTTCCTCCTGCTTGCCCCACGCCCACGGGTGGCCGTCGAAACCAGTGACCAGCGGCTGCAGCTGTTCGTACAGCTCCTGTCGCCGCTTCATGGGGAAGGCGCCGATCACGCCCACGCTGGCCAGGGCGCCGTCGTCCGTGTACAGGCCCAGCAGCAGCGAGCCGATGGCGTCCGGTCCGCTCTTGTGAACGCGGTAACCGGCCACCACACAGTCAGCGGTGCGTTCGTGCTTGGTTTTGAACATCACCCGCTTGTCCGGCTGGTACCGGCCGTCCAGCTGCTTGGCGACAACCCCGTCCAGGCCTGCCCCCTCAAACTGCCGGAACCACTGTTCGGCCGTGTCCTTGTCCGTGGTGGCGGCGGTGAGATGAACCGGGGCTTTGCTGGCCGCGAGCGCCTTCTCAAGCGCCGCCCGCCGCTCGGTGAAGGGCCGGTCCGTGTAGTCATCATCACCCAGGGCCAGCAGGTCGAACGCCACGAAACTGGCCGGTGTCTGGGAAGCGAGCAGTTTGACCCGGCTGGCCGCGGGGTGGATGCGCTGCTGAAGGGCGTCGAAATCCAAGCGGTCCCCTGAGGCACCCACCAGTATGATCTCACCGTCAATCACACAGCGCGGCGGCAGGTTTTCCTTCAGCGCCTCAACGAGCTCGGGGAAGTAGCGGGTCATGGGTTTTTCGTTGCGGCTGCCGATCTCCAGGTCGTCGCCGTCACGGAAAATGATGGACCGGAAGCCGTCCCATTTCGGCTCATAACTGAGGTCCCCATCCGGGACGCCGCTGACGGCCTTGGCGAGCATGGGCGGGACGGGCGGCATCACGGGAAGTTCCATGTGCCCATTCTTGCCCGGAGGCGGCCGCTCGCGGAACCCCGGCGCCCTGGCAGCCGGCCGGGCTTACCCAGCCAGAAGCCAGACAATCAGGACAAGTACAGGGGCGGCCGCCGCCGTCGAAATGAGGATGCTTTCCCGCGCCACCGCGACTCCCTTGCCGTATTTGCTGGCAAACAGGAACACATTCTGGGCGGGCGGCAACGCCGCCATCAGCACCACGCCCAGGAGCATGTGCTGGTCCAGGTTGAACAGGAAGCGGCCGACGACGAACGCCACCGCGGGCATCACCGCGGACTTCAGCGCGGTGGCAGTCAGGATTTCCGCCGTGTGCCCGCCGCTTTGCAGCATGCGGGTGCCGCGCAGGGACATGCCGAAGGCGAGCAGCACCACCGGGACTGCCGCGCCGCCCAGCAGGGTGAGGGGCGCCATCACCGGATCGGGAAGTTCCACGTTGAACGCGGCCAGGACCACGCCCAGCAGGGAGGCGATGATCATGGGGTTCCGGAACGGCTGGGTGAGCAGCAGCCGCGGTGAAAACCGGCCGGCCTCGGAGAGGTCCAGCACGGTAAGGACCAGCGGGGCAAACAGAAGCAGCTGGACCAGCAGGACTGGCGCCACCGGGGTGGCATCTCCCAGGGCATACAGCGTAATGGGGATGCCGATGTTGTTGGCGTTCACGTAGGAACTGGCCATCGCGCCGATAGTGGTTTCAGCCAGCGGCCGGCGGAACCACAGCCTGCTGGAAAGGATGTAGAGCAGGGCAGTGGCCGCCGCCGTTATCAGCGCAAGCGGCACGTAAGCGGAAAAGACCGTGGTGATGTCCGATTCCAGCACCACCGTGAACAGCAGGACGGGGTTGGTGATGAAAAAGGCAGTACGGGTCAGTGCCGAGACCGTGGGCTCCCCACCCAGCCCGCACCGTGCGGCTATGTACCCCACTGCAATGACGACGCCGATCACCGCCAGCCCGATCAGCACACCGCCCACGAGTGGTACTTCCTTCCAGTCCGCCGCCTGCGCAGGAGATCCTGGACGCGCAGTATCACAAGTTACAAACTTATCTGACAAGTGGCGTGGCTACGGCACGCGGGCCCAGCCCCGGCGAGGAAGGTTAGAAAATCCTCGACACAGCACCACGACGGACGGTAGAGGTTAACGATGGTTACTGTCGGCTTCCACGCCTCCCACGAACAGATCAGTCCCGGCCAACTGCTCAAAGACGTCCAGCACGCGGAACGTGCGGGCTTCGACGCGGCCATGTGCTCGGACCACATTGAGCCGTGGTCCGCCCGGCAGGGTCACTCCGGGTTCGCCTGGTCGTGGCTGGGGGCTGCGCTGGCCACAACAAAGCTGCGCTTCGGAGTGGTAACAGCGCCGGGGCAGCGGTACCACCCGGCCATCATCGCCCATGCCTCGGCCACCCTCGCCAGCATGTTCCCGGGCCGCTTCTGGATGGCCACGGGGAGTGGCGAAAACATGAATGAACACATCACCGGGGACGCGTGGCCGCCTAAGGAAACCCGCCAGCGGCGGCTGGAGGAGAGCGTGGAGGTCATCCGGCGCTTGCACCGGGGCGAGGAGGTCACCCATCATGGCCTCGTCACCGTGGAACAGGCTCGGATTTGGGAGGTCCCGGACACTCCGCCGCAGCTCATTGCCCCTGCCATCAGTGTGGAGACAGCCCGTCGCGCTGCGGCATGGGCTGACGGCCTGGTCACCGTGAACCAGCCTCCGGGCAAGCTCAAGGAGATGCTTGCCGCCTACCGCAGCAACGGGGGCAGGGGAAAGGCCATCCTGCAGGTACACCTCTCCTGGGCTCCCGGCGAAGATGAGGCCACCGCCGTCGCGCTGGACCAGTGGCGCACCAACACCTTTGATCCGCCCATCCCGTGGGACCTCCCCACTGCCGGGCACTTCGACGGCGTAGGGAACCACGTGGGCGAGGACCAGGTACGCAAAACGGTGAACATCTCGGCCAGCCTTGACCGGCATGTTGAGTGGCTGGCCGGTTACGCGGACCTGGGTTTCGACGAGCTCTACCTGCACTTTGTGGGCCAGGAGCAGGAACGCTTCATTGATACGTTCGCGGGTGAAGTCCTGCCGCAACTGCGCCCTTCCCCCGCTTTGGCCACGTCTGCCGCCGCGACTGGTGCGGCAGCTGATCGCGGGACCGGCGCGTGAGAATCGCCGAGACCTCGGACCTGTGGTGGAAGAACGCGGTCATCTACTGCCTGGATGTTGAGACCTTCTTTGACGACGACGGCGACGGCACCGGTGATTTCGCCGGCCTCACCCAGCGCGTGGACTACCTGGCAGCGCTCGGGGTGACCTGCATCTGGCTCATGCCGTTCTACCCCTCCCCCGACCGGGACGACGGCTACGACGTCACCGATTTCTTCACCGTGGATCCCCGGCTGGGCACTATGGGGGACCTGGTGGAATTCATTCGCGCCGCCAAGGACCGGGGAATGCGGGTGATCGCGGACTTCGTGGTCAACCACACCTCGGACCAGCACCCGTGGTTCGTGGAGGCCCGGAAATCCACGGACAACCCGTGCCGGGACTTCTACGTGTGGCGGAGCGACACTCCCCCGGACACGTCCTCGGAGGTGGTGTTCCCCGGCGAAGAATCGTCGCTGTGGACCCAGGATGACGCCACCGGGGAGTGGTACCTGCATATGTTCGCGAGGCACCAGCCGGACCTGAACGTCGTTAACCCGGCCGTGCGGAACGAAATCGCAAAGGCGATGGGCCTGTGGCTGGAACTCGGCCTGGACGGTTTCCGGCTGGACGCGGTGCCTTTCTTTTTGGAGACCCGGGGCCAGCCCAAGGACGAGGCCGCAAACCTGGATCCGCACGGCTACCTGACGGCGCTGCGGAGTTTCGTCAGCCGCCGGAATGGAAGCGCGGTGCTGCTGGGCGAGGTAAATTTGCCGTACAAGGAGCAGCTGGAGTACTTCGGCGGGCCGGAGGGCAACGAACTGAACATGCAGTTCGACTTCATGACCATGCAGCACCTCTACTTGTCGCTGGCGCGGCAGGACGCGAGGCCGCTGGCCGAGACGCTCAAGAGCCGCCCGGCGCTCCATCCGGACAACCAGTGGGCAATGTTCGTGCGCAACCATGACGAACTCACCTTGGACAAGCTCAGCGACGGCGAGCGCGGGGAGGTTTTCGCCGCCTTCGGCCCAGAGAAGAACATGCAGATTTACGGGCGCGGCCTGCGCCGCCGGCTTCCGCCGATGCTGGGCGGGGACCCGGAACGCCTGCGGATGGTGTACTCGCTGATGTTCTGCCTCCCCGGCACCCCGGTGCTGTTCTACGGCGAGGAAATCGGCATGGGCGAGGACCTCAAGCAGAAGAGCCGCGCCGCGGTGCGCACCCCCATGCAGTGGAGCGACGAAAAGAACGCCGGCTTCTCCAGTGCCAGGGCCTCAGACCTGGTGGCGCCGCTGGTGCGCGGGGACTATGGGCCGGACCGGGTCAACGCCGCCGCCGCGAAGCGCGACCCTGATTCGCTGTTCAACTTCATGACCACCCTGATCCTGCGGTACCGGGAATCGCCGGAGCTGGGCTGGGGCGATTTCGCCGTCATCGACCAGCCCGAACCCGCCGTCTTCGCGCACACCTGCAGCTCCGACGGCGGCACTGTGGTCCTCCTGCACAACCTCGGCGAGGAACCGGTGAAGGTGGCCGGCAAAGCCGGCCCGGAGGACGGGCCGGCGCAGGCGTTCAAGGGCGCCATCCTGCTGGACCTGTTCGACGGCGACAACGTGCCTTTGGAGCCCGACGGCGGCTTCACGGTGGAGCTGGGACGTTACGGTTACCGGTGGTACCGGGTGCACGGGAAAGGTGACCGGCTGGCGCCCTGAGCGTGCGGAGATTGGCGCGCGTGAATCCGGCGGGGCGGCGCGGCAGCAGTTAGGAAGCCCAAGTCCCGGTCACGACGGCGGTCAGCGGGCGGAGGACGCCGCCAACAGGCGTTCAGCTTCGGCCAGGATGCGCTCCCTCACCGGCAGGGACGCCGTTACTGTGCGCCGGCCTTCCTGCTCCTGGTCGCGGATGCCCACCGCAAGGGCACTCATCAGGTCCGCGTCCTCCTTCGTGGCAAGGTCGCTGCCGATGAGCTGGACCAGCACCTTCAGGCCGGCCAGGCGGCGCTGCGGGTCGGCGTCGTTCAGCGCGGAGTCAATGGCCCATTGCGCACGCTTCCACCACTGGTCCCGCCGGTCTGCCCGCGAGCGTTGCCGGTACGTCAGGTAGGCCACCAGAACCACGCCAAACGTGGCCAGCGGCGCTATGGCCGCCGCACCCAGCAAGGCGGCCCGGATCCCTTCGAAGATCTCCATGGCACCACCTTAGGGCCGGGCTGTCCTGGCCCGCCGCCGGGAAACAGTACCGGCTTCAAGAACTAACCAGCGCCTAACCCTCACGAAACCAGCGCGCAACATTGGCCGTCCACACTGAGTAGTGCAGGCAAGAGCCGGCACCAGCTCCAGCCAGGAGGCCCCCCATGTTGAAGGAAGCAGCAGCCCATGTAACCAGAGTCCGCGCCCTGGACCAGCTCCGCCGCGGCGATGAAATTGAAGCCCGCCTCTCGGTAGGCCCTTCCTACGATGACGTAGTGGTCCGGCGCGGCAGCGTCCAGGAAACAGCGCCAGGCATCGGCGTGGTGTGGATCCTGGACGGAATCACCGGCCTCCGCAAAGCAATCAATACCGACGAATGCAGCGTATGGCGAATCGCCTGACATGTTCGCGCGCAGTTGCGCTTCCCAGGGCCCTCAGTTTCGCAGCGGCGGGTGTAGTCAGTAAGGACTGCCCGCCGCCCCCGAAGCATGGCCCTGCAGAACCGCGTTTCAGCCTCCGGCCACTGACTGGATGACCAGCACCTCCTGGCCGGGCGCCACCTCCGTTTCCAGGCCCTGCAGGCGCCGCACCTCGTCACCGCCCACATAGATGTTCACGAATCGGCGCAACGCGCCTGTTTCGTCGCGAAGCCGCCTGGCCAACACAGGATAGCCGGCAGTCACAGAGTCCAGCAGTTTCACCACCGACACCGGCCCGTCGGCGGGCGCAGTCAGTACGGACTGCCCGCCGGCGAAGGGTTGCAGGACGCCGGGAAGAACAACGCTGATCTCAGGCACCGGCCACCACTGCTGCCCGGACGCACAGCACATCCGGCAGATGGGCCACCACCTCGGCGAACGTCTCCCCCTCGTCCGCGCTGGCGTAAACGGTGCCGCCGCGGGTGCCAAAGTAGACACCGGCGGGTTCCGCTGTATCCACGGAGGCGGCGTCGCGCAGCACGCTGTTGTACTCCCCTGTTGGCAGCCCGTTGCTGAGCCTCTTCCAAGTGCCGCCGGCGTCGTCCGTGCGATGGACTGCCAGCTCGCCGTTGGGCGGGATCCGCTCGCCGTCGGCCTTGAGCGGGACAACCCAGGCGGTACCTTCCCGGCGGGGATGGGTCAGCATCACGAATCCGAAGTCGGCCGGCAGGCCTTCGGCGATGGAGTTCCAGCTCTCGGCGTTGTCATCCGTGCGGTAGACGCCGTGGTGGTTTTGGGCGTACAGGCGGCCGTCGACGGCGGCGTCCGCGGCAATTTTGTGTACGCACTGGCCGAACTCGGGGTTGGGGTCCGGCATGAAGTAGGCGGAAATTCCACGGTTGCGGGCTTCCCAGGAGGTGCCGCCGTCGAGCGAGCGGTACACGCCTCCGGTGCTCATAGCCACATGCACGGTTTCCCGGGCGGGGTGGACCACGATGGAGTGGGCAGCGGCGCCGCCGTAGCCGGCGCCCCATTCGCTCCGGTGGGGGTGGTCCCACAGGCCACGGTTAAGTTCGAAGTGTTCGCCGCCGTCGGTGGACTTCCAGACCGAGATGGGCTCGGCTCCTGCCCAAACCACACCCGGACGGGACTCGGCATCCGGATAGATCTGCCAGATCCGCTCCAGTGCGGCGCCGGTATCCTCGGGGAATTTTATGGCGCCCTGCTCGGGCTCCGTCCAGGTGGTGCCAAGGTCATCGGAATGGGCAACGGTAGGTCCCCAATGCTCGTTCCGGACCCCGACCATGATCCGGGTGCGGCCTTCCCGGGTGTCGATGCCGATGCTGGGGATTTCAGCCATCAGGAAGTGCGGGCCGGTGAAGGACCATTGGCGCCTGTCCTGGCTGGTGGCCAGCCACAGGCCTTTTTTGGTCCCGATCGCTAAGACAAAACTCTCTGCGGTTGTCATGCCCCCCATGCAACCACCGCCCCGGGCGGCCCGCAACGGTTTTCTTTGCCATCCGGGCCGTCCTGGCGGGTGTTAGTCAACGAACTCCGACTGGGTTTCAATGAAGTCCCAGTCCGCTGCCGTCAGGGCTGCCGCCGGGCTATCCGGGTGGGGGCCACCTGCGTCCGCGATGCCTTGCAGCACTGGGAGCGGAAGTTCCTCGGCGCGAAGGTTTTCCCGCAGCCATTCCTTGCTTGCAAGGTCCAAGTCCAGCCACCACATGAAAATTTCCATGCCCTCACGCCCTTTCATC
Source organism: Pseudarthrobacter sp. Hb11 (assembly GCF_059383655.1). NCBI lineage: Bacteria > Bacillati > Actinomycetota > Actinomycetes > Micrococcales > Micrococcaceae > Pseudarthrobacter > Pseudarthrobacter sp. Hb11. The sequence continues at coordinate 113,900 of NZ_JBWZCM010000004.1, read as the reverse complement.
GGTTGATTCAACGGTAGGCGCGGGCAGGACGGGCTACAAGGTATTGGGGCGGCACCAAGTGGCGCATCCGATTTTTTCGGGTACCGGCAAGTAACCAGGCTGCCAGGAGCACGCCAAAGACGAGTAGTCCCTACTCGCGACTGGCAACAGCGGCCCAACCTAGCCTGAAAACTCAAGCAAGCTGACCGTGCTGCTGGGGCAATCGGTGCATTCGCTGGTCCTCCTCCTCATGGTCAATTCCACGCCAAAAACTGGGGAGAATCAGTATGAAACTAGCCATAACAACCTTGGGGGTGCTGGGCCTGGCGGCACTTGCCGTCGCCGCTCCAGCCGTGGCGGACCGCGGGGGTGACGACGACGACAAGGTTGTCGTCTGCCACGCCGGTTCGGGCTCCAACTCCGGGCACTTCAGCGCCATCACCGTTGCCGTCCCGTCGCTGAACGGCCATGACGAGCACGGCGCAGACATTATCCCGCCCAACGTTGGAATGGACTACGGACAGAACTGGGATGCGGTGGGGAGGGCCATCCATGCCAACGGATGCGTAGTTGCCGACGTTGACGTCCCGCCTGTTGTTCCGCCCGTCGTCGTACCACCCGTAGCGCCGCCGGTTGTTGTGAACCCACCCGTCGTCAACCCGCCCGTCGTCAACCCACCGGTCGTCAACCCACCCGTCATCAACCCACCCGTCGGCAACCCGCCGGTAGTGCACGCGCCTGTAGTTCCTCCCGTCGCAAACCAGCCCGTCGTCGAGAACCCGCCCGCGGGTGCACCTGCAGTCAACCCGCCCACGGTTGTTCCGCCGTCGACCGTCCCGGTGCAAGCCAACGCGCCTCACGCCGCAGCAGCGGCCCCCGTTGCCGGAGCCACTGCCAACGCAAGCCCCGGAACCAACCAGGGGTACAACGCCCAGACTGCCGTCGGCGGGTCTGACGGCGCACCGTCCTGGCTGGCCGGAGTGGGTGCACTGCTCGCAGCGGGAGGGGCAGTGGCATTCCGCCGCAAGTCCCGCATGCTGCCCTTGGACGGCTGACAAAGGCTAAGCCGCAGTTTGTGGCCACGACAAGGAAGGCGTCCCGCCAGTGCCCGGCGGGACGCCTTCCTTCCTTTCCCGATTCGCCGTTGCAACAGGTAAGGAACAGCATGTCCAAGGAACGCAGCAGGCACGCAGCCGCGAAGGCACGCCGGTGGAGGCGCTGGAACCGTGGCGACCTGGTCATTATCCTGTGCGGCATCCTGGCCTTTTTATCCATCACTTTCGGCGCCCCCTTGTTCCAACCGGCTGGATTGTCCCCCGGTGTTGGCGGGACAGCCGCTACCTCGCATCCCGCCGCCGACAGCTCCGTGGAACCCGAGCCCACGGCCGGCGCGGGGATACCGGCAGGAGTAACGCCAGCTCCCGCCGATTCCACTGTTCGGCAGGCGCCGCCTCCTGTCCTGCCGGCAGCATCGGCTCCGGTGCGCATCCGCTACGCGGCCGCCGCGTTCGACGTTCCGGTGCATGCGCTTGACCTGGACTCCAGCGCACGGAGCAGCCAAACGATCGTGCCCCCGGCCACTAAGGACGGTTACTGGCTGACCCCGTTCGGCACCCCGGGAAACGGCTCCGTCAACACCACTTATGTCATCGGCCACAGCTGGGAAGGCGCAGACGCACCTTTCAACCATCTGAGCTCAGCCGCCACCGTGGGCGACCTGTTCGAGGTGGACACCGCCGCTGGCACCATTCCGTACCGGGTGGACAGCGTAACCACGTACCTGAAGTCCGGCCTGAAAGACAGCCCCATCTGGGACATAGTGCCCAACCGGCTGGTCCTGATCAGCTGCTATACCGAAGATCCCTGGGGCAAAAACGTGGTGGTGACGGCTTCGCCTGCCAGATCCTGACCCTCCTTGGCGGACCGGCGCTGTTCAAGAGGGTGCGGGCGGGCTGAGAATAAGCTATGTCGTCAGAACACATCCGCGGTACCTCACCCCTGCTGGTAGGCGTGGCCCCCAACCAGCATCCAGAGGTCCTGCAAACCGCCGCCAACCTCGCCGCACGGCTGGGGACCCGCTTGCTCTGTGCGTACGTGGATGAAGCCAGCTACCTTGTGGAATGGGACCCGGCGAGGTCCGCCCACAGACTCTCCCTGCACCCGGACGCCGACGCGGGGAACATCGGCGGCGTGACGTTGGAGCTTAAGGTTGCGATAGAGGCCGCGGTGGCCCAGGTGCCGCCCGGAACCGCGGCGGCGGAATGGACCCTGCAAACGCTCACAGGGGATCCGGCCCGCGCCCTGGCCCAGCTCGCAGCGGAATCCAACGCGCCGATGATCATTGTGGGAACTTCCGAGCGGGGCTTCTCGCATCGCCTTGCGGAAGCACTCAGCGGGTCGGTGGGTGCCTGGCTCACGCATCACCAGAGCAGGCCTGTCCTCATCGTCCCCTACCGGATGGCAGCCCACGAGGACCGATCCTGACCTTCCAAAGCCCTCCCGTTTGCGCAGAAATCACGGGGAAGAAAGTAAAGCGAAAGTAGTTATTCCGGGTGCTGGCGGACCGGGCTACCAGCCCGTAAGCTGATGTGAGCAGGCCAATCCCAGCGATGTGGAGGCTGGCCTTGCCCAAGAGCTGCTCCGGAGTGCGTATCCCCCAATAACGCACTCCGGAGCTTTTTTGTGCTCAAAATTCTCCGCATGCGGCGATTGCAGATACCCCCAGGGGGTACTTGCACCTATACCCCCAAGGGGTATAGGGTGATGGCATGAGCGCAACGGATGAAGCTGTCACGGAAACCGCCATCGACCAGCCGGAGCACGGGTACACCGGGAACAAGGATGCCTACCTCCGCCGGCTCAAGCGCATCGAAGGCCAGGTGCGGGGAATCGCACGCATGGTGGATGAGGACAAGTACTGCATCGATATCCTCACCCAGGTCTCCGCAGTCACCAAGGCACTGCACGCCGTCAGCCTGGGACTCGTCGAGGAGCACATTGGCCACTGCGTGGTGGGTGCCGCCTCCGAACCTGACCCTGAACTTCGCGCAGAAGCCATCGATGCCAAAGTCAAGGAAGCCGCCGACGCCATCGGCCGGCTCCTCCGGTAACAACTGCCTGCCGTCGACGCATCCCTAACTTTCCTAAACAACGCCGTCCCACCCAACAAGGAGCAGCACATGAGCACCATTTCCCCTACCACCACCACTGTCAGCGTCTCCGGAATGACCTGCGGGCACTGCGTCTCGGCCGTCAGCGAAGAACTTGAGGCCCTCGCAGGCGTAGAGGCAGTGGACGTCGAACTGAACGCCGGCGGTATCTCCACAGTCACCATTACCTCCAGCAACCAACTGTCACCGTCCGAGATCGGCGAGGCCGTTGCAGAGGCGGGCTACCTGGTCGTCGCCAACGAAGCGTAAACACGAACACTGACTCGAGGAGCCGCATGAGCAGCCACGAACTTCTCCACCAACCCAAAACCCGGGTGGTGGAACTCGACATCGAGGGCATGACCTGCGCCTCCTGCGTCAACCGGGTGGAAAAGAAGCTCGGAAAGCTCCAAGGCGTCCAGGCCCTGGTCAACCTGCCCCTGGAATCCGCCCACGTAACAGTCCCGGCCGCCATCACGGACGAACAGTTGCTGAATACGGTCAGTGCCGCCGGTTATAAAGCAACCGTCCGCCAACCCACTCCGGCAGCGGAGACCGAGCACTCACCCGGCCGGCTCCGCCCCCGCCTGATCCTGGCTGCTGCCCTCACGGTGCCGGTGTTTCTGATCTCCATGGTCCCCGCGTTCCAGTTCCCGCAGTGGGGCTGGGCTGCGGCCGGGTTGGCACTGCCTGTGGTGACGTGGGCAGCGTGGCCGTTCCACCGTGCCGCCGCCATCAATGCCCGCCACTTCGCCTCCACCATGGACACCTTGGTGTCCATCGGCGTTGTCGCAGCGTACCTGTTCTCGGCCTGGCAGCTGTTTGCAGATCCCCTGCTGACCCAGCACCCCGGCATGGAGGGGATGGAGCAGGGCGGCCTCTATTTTGAGGTTGCGGCCGTCGTCACCACTTTCCTGCTCCTGGGCCGCTACCTTGAAGCCAACGCCAAGCAAAAGGCCGGCGACGCCCTGCACGCCCTCCTCAGCCTCGGCGCCAAAGACGCCACCCTTCTCAACGACGGAACGGAACACCGGGTCCCCGCCGAGCGGCTCCAGGTGGGCGACATTCTGGTGATCCGGCCGGGCGAGAAGATCGCCACTGATGGCGTGGTGATAGAGGGGACCTCGGCAGTGGACGCCTCCCTGGTCACCGGAGAATCGGTACCCGTGGAGGTGGGCCCGGACAGCCGGGTCACCGGCGCAACCATCAACACATCCGGCCGCCTGCTGGTCCGGGCCACCCGTGTGGGCTCCGAGACCACCCTCGCGCAGATGGCACGGCTGGTGTCCCAGGCCCAGACGGGCAAGGCTCCCATCGCCCGTCTCGCAGACCGCATCAGCGCCGTGTTCGTTCCCGTAGTCCTGGCGATCGCCGCTCTCACGTTTGTGCTTTGGCTGCTCTTCGCGGGCTTGGAAGAAGCAGGGCTGCGATCGGCCTTCATTGCCGCCGTCGCCGTCCTGGTGATTGCCTGCCCGTGTGCGCTGGGGCTGGCGACTCCCGTCGGCCTGCTCACGGGCACCGGCCGGGGCGCCCAACTGGGAATCCTCATCAAGGGCCCGCAGGTCCTGGAGGACACCCGCACGGTGGACACCATCCTGCTGGACAAAACCGGGACCGTCACCACAGGACTGCTCGCCGTGGACACCACCCTTGCCTTCGAGGGGTTTGAGGAGCGTGAGGTGTTGAGGCTGGCCGGCGCGGTGGAAGCGGCTTCCGAGCACCCTATCGCCCGTGCCATCGCCGCCGCGGCATTGGCCCAGCAGGCGGGGACAGCCACTCAATCAGCGTCCGACGGCGGGCGCTTGCCATCGGTGCAGGCCTTCCGTTCCGCTCCGGGCGGCGGAGTCGCCGGAACCGTCGAGGGCAGGCAGATCACTGCAGGACGCAGCGGCTGGCTTGAGGAAAACGGCATCACCATGGCTCCCGGGCAGCTGAAGCTGCTGGCAGCGGCGGAAGCAGCAGGCGCCACAGCCATCTGGGTTGCCGTGGATGGTACGGCTGCCGGCATCATCAACCTGCGGGACACCATCAAGGACGGCTCGGCAGCCGCCGTCGGCCGGATGAAGTCCTTGGGTTTGCGGCCCATCCTCTTGACCGGGGACAACGCCGCCGTCGCCGCCCAGGTGGCCGCCGCCGTCGGCATTGATTCCGCAGACGTCTACGCGGGGGTCCTGCCCGAAGGCAAGGTGGAGGTGGTGCGCACATTGCAGTCCCGGGGCGCGACCGTGGCCATGGCAGGAGACGGCGTCAATGATGCCGCAGCGCTGGCCCAGGCTGACCTCGGTATCGCCATGGGATCCGGCACTGATGTGGCCATCGAGGCGGCCGACCTCACTGTGATGGGAAACGACCTCTCGCAGGTGGTCCAGGCCATCGAGCTGTCCCGCAGGACTTTGGCCACCATCAAAACCAACCTGTTTTGGGCGTTCTTCTATAACGCGGTGGGCATCCCGGTGGCGGCCCTGGGACTGCTCAACCCAATGATCGCCGGCGCCGCGATGGCAGCCAGTTCCGTCCTGGTGGTGGCCAACTCACTCCGCCTGCGGAGTTTCGGGAAGCAGGGCTAAGGCTGGCTTCAGGCAGCCCCATACCTCAGGGCTGCCCGCGCCCGCGCCTTGGCGGCCTCGGCGTCCCGGTCCTTGGGTGGCGCCTGCGTCACCAGCGCATCCAGAAGGTGTTGGGTGATGTGGGCGATCTCGTGGACCGCTTCCTCAAAGGCTTCCTCGTTGGCCTTGGAAGGCTTGGTGCTTCCGCTGACCTTGCGCACGTACTGCAGCGCTGCGGCGTGCACTTCCTCGGACGTGGCGTGGGGTTCGAAGTTGTGAAGGGTTCGGATATTCCGGCACATACAGCCATGCTAGGCTCTGAACCGCCTGGGATCGACCCCTCCGCTACGGGTTTAGGGGCCCCGCAATGAATGCTCCGGAACGCGCACCACCATGCTCACCAAGGTGGCGGAACCACGCAAGGAAGCCGGCGGCCTCCGCACCTACGGGACAGGTTCGACGTCGTTCGCGTGTTCCAGCGGGGACGCCGCCCTGGGTGCCTCCATGGCCCCTCCGGCGGGCAGGACTGCCGGGCGCCGCAGCTCGTCGAGCCGGACGAGGATGACGCCTCCCACGATCAGCACGCCGCCGAGGAGCTGGATGGCGGCGGGGAGTTCGCCCAGCAGCAGCCAGGCCCACACCACGGCGAACAGGACCTCGGTCAGCGACACGAAGGACGCCACCTTGGAGCCGAGGGCACGGGCGGCCATAATGCCGGAGACGTAGGCCAGCACCGTGGCCAGGATGACCAGGCCGGCCAGCGAAACCCACCAGGGAGTGACCCACGGGCCCAGCTTGGTGTCGGCCGTGCTGAAGGCCATGGGCAGCAGGCCGGTTGCCGCCGCCAGCCACATGATGGCAGCGCCCACCAGAAGTCCGCCGGAGGCCAGGACGATGGGTGGAAGGGAGTCGTTCTCCTTCGCGGTGATGAAGAAATAGACGGCGAGGCAGACTGCTGCGGCCATGCCCCAAAAAACACCTACCAGGTCAATCCTGACCGCACCCGTGAGGTCAAGGACCAGGACCAGGCCGGCGAGGGAAAGCAGCGTTCCGGCGAAGGTCAGCACCCGCGGCCGCTTCCGGCTGGCCGCCCACAGCCACAGCACGATGATCACCGGTGCCAGGTACTCGAGCAGGAGCGCCACGCCCACCGAAAGCCTGGCCACGGCGTTGAAGTAGAACAGCTGGCAGGCGGCGACGCCGATCAGTCCGAAAAGCAGAATGGTCAGCCAGTTGTCCCGGAGCTGGTGCCAGCGGCCGCGCAGGGCGGGAACCGCGGGGACGGCGAGAATCAGGGCAGCGCCGGTGAGCCGGGCAGTGACGGCAGCCCCGGGAGACCACCCCGTTTCCAGCAAGGCCTTGGCGAAGGATCCGGAGAGGCCAAACACTGCGGACGAGAACAGCGCGATGCCGAGGCCGGAGGCCAGGAAGCTGCGCTTACCTGCGGGCACCCTCAAGTTGGGGGTGCGTTTGCTCGCGGCAGACATCGCTGCCTCCTGTCAGGAGTAAAGTGGGGTGATGGTCATGACAGTACGGGAAGCGCCGTAAGGAGTCAAAATGGTTTTTGCCCCTGACACTGAGGTGGCTTTGCGGACAGTGGTTCACCTGGTCAATTCAGCAGCCAATGGAAGCGAAGGGCTTGGATCGGCAGCGGATTTGGACAGCTTCCTGGCAGCTGAAGGATTTACCGGTTCGCGGACCCGGGATGAGGACGAACTGGCCAGCGTGCGCCAACTGCGCCAACAGCTCTCGGCGGTGTGGACCGCGGACGAAGACGCTGCCGTGGAGACGGTGAACCGCCTGCTGCGGGAGGCCCGGGCCCTGCCTCAATTGGTGAAGCACGATCACTGGGACTGGCACCTGCACGCCACCACCCACGAGGCCCCGCTGGTGGACCGGATGAGCACGGAAGCGGCCATGGCTTTGGCGGACGTGATCCGCGGCAAGGAGATGGACCGGCTGCGTATCTGTGAGTCGGAGGACTGCGACGCTGCAGTGCTGGACCTCAGCAGGAACCGGTCGAAGCGGTACTGCGATACGGGGAACTGCGCCAACCGTGCGCACGTGGCAGCCTACCGGGCACGCCAGGCGGCAACCGGCTAGCAGAAGACTAGCGGGAGCCCGGAGTGTCTGGCTCGTCAGGGGCACCCGGGTCCTGTGGGCGTGGAGATCCAAACCCGTGGGATTGCTTGGGTGCTGAGCTGAGGTTCACGCCGGATCCCTTGCCCAGGTAATCAGCGTTGTCCTTGTGGCTCATTGAGAGCATCGCGGCAATCACCAGGGTGACAATGAACGCAATGCCGGCAGCGGTGAAGGCCAGATCGAAGCGGGGGGCCCGTGCGCTGCCGCCGGAGGCGAAAATCACGACGGCGACGAAGGCAACTACGGCCCAAAACGCGGAAAACATCAGCGGGCCCCTCACCGAGGTCCGCATCTTGCGCGGATGTCCTGGTTGCTGGTCTGCCACGGTGATTCCTCCCTGCAGGCGGTGCGGGGCCGCCTGGGTCAATGTCTTTCGGTAGTCCGCCCGGCTATTTTCTACGAGAAGTAGAACCGGACACCCTCCTAGTTTACGGGTTCCCCGCTTCACTGCGGGCATCGTGCCGGATGGTCAGACCGGCAAGGGCCCAGAGCACGCCGGAGATGATGGCCCCGCCGCCGGCAACACCCAGCAGCGCATGCGCGCCGAGGCTGATAAAAAAGGGCAGGATGACGGCGGTGCCAAGGGCAATGAGCCCCGACGCGATCCAGTCCCGGGCCAGCACATGCCGGCCCCGGGATCTCAGCCCGCAGGTCAGCTCGAGGGCCCCCGCTACGCCCAGGCCGAGGGAGGCAGTCACACCGAACAGCAGGTCCCCGTGCAGCACTACCAGAGCGAACCCGGCACCGGCCAGCACGGAACCGGCGGCGGAAAGCATCTTGCCAACCGCGCTGTCCCGCTGGAAGCCCGCCGCCGGAATGCCCCACATCAGGAGCAGGCCTGTTGCCAGCAGGTAAAGCCCGCCGGACCAGCCCATAACCTCTACGGAGGGCGCCGCCCAGAAAATGGTCACGGCCCCGAAAACCAGCGCCGCCACAGAACGGAGCAGCACAGGCTTCCACAGCTCGGCCGTGGGAGCCGTTCCGGAAGCAGCGCCGGCGGGAGTTTTCGGTTGAGTCACCGGTCCAGTTTAGTGGGGGCCCGGCCTACGGCGAACCGAGCACCATCCAGCGGTCAGACCGGGCGCGGGCACCCAGGGTGACGGCGCGGGCCGCCATGTAACCGAGGGCGAAGGCTGCCCACAGCCAGCTAAGGCCCGCCGCGCCGCCTGCACCCGTCAGGGCCACGGCGAGCAGCAGCGGCGCGTACACCGCGAGGTTAACCACACCTGCGAGCGCGAGGTACTTTGCATCCCCGGCGCCAATCAACACCCCGTCCAAGACAAAAACATAACCGGCGATGGGCTGGCCGGCGGCAAGGATCCACAGCGCCACGGCCAGGGCCGAGTGCACTTCGGGATCGGAGGTGAAAAGTGAGCCGGCCCAGGGCGCGGCAACGGCGAGCAGCGCCCCGGTAACCGCTCCGAAGCCGAGTCCCCAGCGGGTCATGGTCCCGGTCAGAAGCCGTGCCCTTGCAGGGTTCGAGGCACCAAGCTCCTTGCCGATCAGCGCCTGCGCGGCGATGGCGAGGGCGTCCAAAGCGAAGGCCAGGAACGAGAAGATGGTCATGGCCAGTTGATGGGCAGCGAGGTTAACGGGCCCCTGCGCGGTGACCACAACAACCGTTGCCAGGATGGCCACCCGGAGGCTGAGGGTCCGCAGCATCAGCCAGGACCCCACCCGCGTCATGCTCCTGATGCCGCGCCAGCTCGGCAGGAGGCTGACGCCGTTGCGCCGGGCATTCCGCTGCACCATCACCAGGTAGACGGCGGCCATGGCCCATTGGGCCAGGCTCGTACCCACGGCGGAACCGGTAACCGACCAGCCCAGACCGTAGACGAGCCACAGGTTCAGGACGATGTTGAGGCCAAACCCGGCGGTGGCCACCACGAGCGGCGTCCGGGTGTCCTGCAGGCCGCGGAGAAGGCCGGTGCCGGCAAAGATGAGCAGCATGGCCACCAGCCCCGGCATGGACCAGCGAAGGTAGTCGACGGCGAAAGTGCGCACCTCGCCTTCCGCTCCCAGAAGGCCGATCAGCGGGTCGGCGGCCAGGAAGCCGGCCACGGCCAGAACTGTGCCGAGCAGCAGTGCCAGCCAGACGCCGTCGCGCCCGGCAGCGAGGGCCTTGCCCAGCTGGCCGTCACCGATGGCGCGGGCCACGGCCGGGGTAGTGGAATAGGCGAGGAAGACCATCAGGCCGACGGCTGTATGCAGCACCGCCGACGCCAATCCCACCCCAGCCAGCTGGGCGACGCCAAGGTGACCCACGATGGCCGAGTCCGCCAGCAAAAACAGCGGTTCGGCCACGAGCGCACCGAAAGCGGGGACAGCCAGCCGGAGGATTTCGCGGGCATGCCCCTTCGGCGGCGCAACCGGTGAATGGGCAGGTAATGGGGGCATCCAGCCAGCTTAATGCGCCTCGTGCGGATGGCCGCGGGTGCATGACAAAGCCCACATTATGACGCCAATAGTTGACACTTCAACCATTGGCGCGGAAGACTTAAGTCCCATGAACCAGTCACGACTTACCACCACCGCCATTACCGCCCTTCGCATCATCCTGGGCTTCCTCTTCGCCGCCCACGGCTGGCAGAAGTTCAACGAGTGGACCATCGCCGGCACGCAGGCGTCGTTCGCCAAGATGGGCGTCCCGGCAGCTGAGATTGCCGCGCCGGCCGTGGCCATTCTGGAACTGGCCGGCGGAATCGCCCTGATCCTCGGCATCCTCACCCGCGTTGTCGCGGCGCTCCTGGCACTGGACATGCTGGGCGCCCTGTTCCTGGTCCACGCGTCCGCCGGCGTGTTCGCCGCGAACGGCGGCTACGAACTGGTGCTGCTCCTCGCGGCCGCAGCCTTCGCCTTGGCGCTGACCGGCGCCGGCCGCCTCTCGGCGGACCGCGCGCTCTTTGGCCGCAGCAACTCGAAACTGGCCCTCCTGGCCTGATCCTTATAGCCGGCCTCAGCCGGGAAGCGCGCGACGGCGGATGGGCACTCAGGTGCGCATCCGCCGTCGCGCGTTGGAGCGCAAGACTGCGGCGCCGGTGCATTGTGTGGTCTTCAGGGGCAGGGAAACAAACTGGAACATACGGCACCAGAAACTCACGGGAAAGTTGGGAAAACGCTTGCCATCCGGCTTCCCGAGCTGATAAACCATTGAGTGCTGCAGTGAGAGCTGCATCACCCCTCCCAGGTCTCAGCCATTACCGCTTCACTCGGAAGCCTCAAGCGCGTAACTTCGCCGCAGTTTGTGCGCCCTCGTTCTTGAATCGTTCCAATCCTCCTGGGTACCGCTTTGCCACCGCTCATCGAAGGAGATGTCCGTGATTACACCCCCGCAAGTGACACCGCTGCCCCAGGAAGCACCACCACCCCGCCAGCGCAGGCTCCCCGCCGGAGCGAAAGCAGTCACAGCCGCCGTGGCTTCCGCTGCCATCGCCTTCACCGGACTCCCGGCAGTCCAGGCCGATACCGCCCTGCCGCCGGTGGGAAGCGGCTTCAAATTCGATTTCGGCCCGGGAGCCCTGGCAGACGGTTACACAGCTGTAGGCGCCGGCACGCAGTATTCTTCCGGCACCAAGTTCGGCTTCACAGATACGGCGGTCACCTCCGGCGTGGACCGCGGCACGGGGGACCCGCTGCGGTCCGACTTTGTCCAGGCCGAGGGCAGCTCCTTCCTGGTGGACCTGCCCAACGGTGACTACACCGTCAAGCTCATCGCCGGTGACGCAGCCGAAGCCACGAACATCGCCATCACGGCGGAGAAGATGGCCAAGGTCCAGGCAACCGACAAGCCGGCCGGCCAGTACCTGGAGATGGAATTCCCCATCTCCCTGGTGGACGGCCAACTCAACCTCGATTTCACGGGAACGGCCGCGAAGATCAACTCCCTGGTGGTCACGGCCCGCGCTCCCCGCACCGCTACGACAGATCCCGGCGTCTATCTCGCCGGCGACTCCACCGTGCAGACCTACGATCCCGGTTTTGCGCCCCAGGCAGGGTGGGGCCAAATGATCGACCGGTACTTTGATGACAGCGTCTCTTTCAAGAACCACGCCATCGGCGGCCGCAGTTCCAAGAACTTCATCAGCCAGGGCCGGCTGGACGAGATCCTGCGCGTTATCAACCCCGGCGACTACCTGCTGGTCCAGTTTGGCCACAACGATGCCACCATCGGCGTCGATGACCGCTACGCCTCCCCCGCCGACTACAAGGAATACCTCCGGACGTACGTAAACGGCGCCCGCCAGCGAGGGGCCACCCCTGTGCTGGTGACCCCCGTGGGCCGCCGGGACTTTGACGAAGCCACCGGCAAGTTCCGGGTCAGCTTCCCCGAGTACGTGGCCAAGATGCAGGAACTGGCCGCCGAGGAAAACGTGGCATTGGTGGACCTCTCCGCCTCGAGCCGCGCCTACTATGACGCCATCGGCCCGGAGGACACCAAGTCCGTGTTCCTCCACGTCGATGCCGGCGTCTACCCCGGCCGCCCCACCGGCACGGTGGACAACACCCACTTCCAGGAGTACGGCGCCATCCAGATCGCACGCCTGGTGGCCGGCGGAGTAAAGCAGCTCAGCGTTCCGCTGGCGGCACGCGTGAAGGAAGTCGCGCCGCCGTCGTCCGTTCCTGCAAAGCCCCAGGGACTGGTGGCCGGGAGCGTGTCCAACGCAGGAGCGCTCTTAAAGTGGCAGCCGGTCGAAGGCGCGGACATCTACAAGGTGTACCGCAAACTGGCATCCGAGCCGGACAGCGCCTACAAGCTCACCACCACCGCCACTGTCCCCACCGCCAACCTGGCCGGACTGGCTGAAGGCACGGCCTACAGCGTCCGCGTTGCAGCCATGAACGGCAAGGGCCTCTCCGAGCCCAGCGACACCCTCACCGTGACCACCAAACAGGCGAAGTACAAGTTCGATTTCGGGCCGGTGGGAGCACCGCTTGAGGCCGGCTACACCGAGGTCAACCGGACTATGGCCTACACCCCGGAGCGGGGCTTCGGCTTCAAGGACATCGCTGTGCTCAGCGACCGGGACCGGGGAGCGGTGACCAGCAACCTGCTGCGCGACTTCGTCCTCAGCGGCTCCAGCTTCGAGTTCCAGCTCGACGTCCCCAACGGCACGTACGCCCTGAAGACCTACCACAGCGACTGGATCGGCTCCACCCGGACGGACGTGGCCGCCGAGGGCACTCCCTTCGGCCAGGTGTCCTCCAGCAGGGCATCCTCGGCCACCAAGATCATCAACCAGGTCCTGGTTTCCGACGGCCAGCTGAACCTGGCTATCAGCGGCTCCGGCCAGCGGCTCAACGGGCTGGAGGTTACCCCGCTCCTGGTGGGCCCCACCAACCTGCGCACCGCTGCGGTTGACGCCGCTGCCGAACCGCCCACCGTGGACCTCGCCTGGGACGCCGTGGCAGACGCCGCCGGCTACAAGGTGTTCCGGCAGGCCTCCTTCGAAGCTGAACCGCAGGTGATCGCCGAAAACGTCACGGCACCGTCCTTCCAGGACACCACTGCCTTCGCCGGACTGAAGTACAAGTACTTCGTCACGGCGCTGGACAGCACAGGACTGGAATCCGTCCCTTCCAACACGGTGCAGACCGCCCTGGTGGATCCCAGCACCCCTGTCCCTGCAGCCACCGGCAAAGTGGACGTAAAGGCGGTGGAGAAGACCAGCGTCACGCTCAAGTGGCAGAAGGTCTCCGGCGCTGCCGCGTACCAGGTCTACCGGTCCACGTCCCCCGATGGCCCCTTCGACTACGTCGGCCGCGCAACCGAGGTGAACTACACCGACTACAGCGTGCTGACCACCATCAAGTACTACTACCGCGTGACCACCGTCAACAAGGGCGGCGAATCCGTGCCCTCCCCTGCGGTGGGAACCGGGAAGGTCACCGTAATCAACCGCCAGATGGAGAAGCTGGACCGCGCCCCCGTGGCCCTGCTGACCGGTGACGGTGTACGCGTCGGCTGGCGGATGCTTGGCCTGGACCCTGAGCAGGTTGGCTTCCATGTAATCCGCGACGGCGTCCAGCTCACCGACGAGCCGATCCGCAACAGCACCACCTACCTGGATGCCACAGGAACCGCGGCCTCCAGGTACGTCATCAAGACAGTGGGCAACGGCGGGGACCAGCTCACCGCCGAGTTTGCGCCGCTGGCGCAGGACTACCTGGCCATCAAGCTGGACAAGCCGGCGGACGACTACACCAAGGACGGCCAGCCCTACAGCTACTCCGCAGGTGACTCCAGCGTGGCGGACCTGGACGGCGATGGCACCTACGAGGTCATCCAGATGTGGTCACCGTCCAACTCCAAGGACAACTCGCAGGCAGGCTACACCGGTACTGTCTACGTGGACGCCTACAGGATGGACGGCACCAGGCTCTGGCGCATCAACATGGGCCCGAACATCCGGGCCGGCGCCCACTACACCCAGCTGCTCGCGTACGACTTCGACGGCGACGGCAAGGCGGAGATCGCCATGAAGACGGCGGACGGAACCCGGGACGCGGCCGGCACAGCGGTGGGCAACCCAAGCGCCGACCACCGCAACAGCACCGGCTACGTGCTCACCGGCGATGAATTCCTGACCGTGTTCCACGGCGCCACGGGCACTGTGATGGATACCGTGAAGTACGATCCGCCGCGCGGCGACGTGGGGGCCTGGGGAGACACGTACGGCAACCGCGTGGACCGCTTCCTTGCAGGCGTGGCCTACCTGGACGGCGAGCACCCCTCCATGATGTTCAGCCGCGGCTACTACACCCGTGCCGCACTGGCCACCTACGACCTGGTGGCCGGCAAGATCGTCAAGCGCTGGGTCTTCGATTCGGATGCTGCCGGCGCCCAGTACCGGGGCCAGGGCAACCACAACCTCTCCGTCGCGGACGTTGACGCCGACGGCAAGGACGAGTTCGTTTTCGGCTCCATGACCATCGATGACAACGGCAAGCCGCTCTACAACACCGGCCTCGGCCACGGCGACGCCATCCACACCAGCGACCTCGATCCGTCCCGCCCGGGACTGGAGACCTTTGCCGCCCACGAGGACATGGGCTCAAGCGGCAACAAGGGTGCGACATTCCGGGATTCACGGACTGGTCAGCTGCTTTGGAGCATCCCGGCCACCAAGGACACCGGACGCGCTGCGGCCGGAGATATAGACCCCCGCCACGCAGGTGCCGAAGGCTGGGCCATCGGCGGCGACGCCGCCTGGAACTCCCCTGTCGGCGAGCTCCGGTCGGCCAAGGGCCAGTTAATCGCCAACAACATCCCGGCGGCCAACTTCCTGGCCTGGTGGGACGGCGACCTGCTCCGCGAAATCGTGGACCACGACTGGAACGCCGCAACCAACACCGGCACGCCCAGCATCGCCAAATGGAACTGGGAGACGGAGTCCAGCGACCGGCTGCTGACAGCCACCGGCGCCAAGACCAACAACAGCACCAAGGGGAACCCGGCCCTCCAGGCCGACCTCCTGGGTGACTGGCGGGAGGAACTGGCGTGGCCTTCGGCTGACAGCACGGAACTGCGGATCTACACCACCTCCGCGTCCACGGACGTCCGGCTCCGTACCCTGATGCATGATCCGGTGTACCGCCTTTCGGTGGCGCGCGAGAACATCGCCTACAACCAGCCGCCGCACCCCGGCTTCTTCATAGGCGAGGGGATGGAGCTTCCGGCCCAGCCGGACATCGTGTACACCCGCGCCGGCTAGGCTGCCGCGGCCGCACTAAGGTGACCAAGCTCTGCCCCGTCCGCCCTTCGGCGGGCGGGGCATTGCTGTTGGCTCCAATGTTGCAGGCCCAACTCATGGGTAACCGGTGGCGTCAGTAAGATCGCACCATGACTGAGACCGGCACCTCCAACTCCGTGACCCTCCGCTTCCTGGCCGCCCCAACGGACGTAGGCCACAGCGGCTCGGTGGACGCGGGAACCGTTCTGGAGTGGGTGGACAAGGCCGCCTACGCTGCGGCCGTGGGCTGGGCAAAGTCCTACTGCGTCACCGCCTACGTAGGAAACATCCACTTCGCCGACCCCGTCAACAGCGGCGACATGGTGGAGGTTGAAGCAACCATCGTCTACACCGGCCGGTCGTCGATGCACATCCGGACCGTCGTCTCCTCAGGGGATCCCAAGGGCGGCCCTGCCACCATGCGTACCCAGTGCATGGTGATCTTCGTGGCCGTCGGCGAGGACGGCAAACCCATCCCGGTGCAGCAGTTCCAACCTGTCACTGCTGGGGAGATCGAGCAGCGGGACCATGCCCTGGCGCGCGTCAAAATCCGCGAGCAGATCGTGGAAGCTATGAACCGGCAGGAATATACCGATGCCGGTACAGCCGAGCGCGTTACCTTGCGGTTTATGGCCGCTCCCACAGATGTGAACTGGGGCGGCAAAGTCCACGGCGGCATTGTGATGAAGTGGATTGACGAAGCCGCCTACGTCTGCGCGTCCCGCTACTGCGGGATGGACACCGTGGCCGTGTTCTCGGGCGGCGTCCGGTTCTACCGCCCGCTGCTGATCGGCCACGTTGTGGAGGTGGAGGCCCGCCTCGTGTACACGGGGACGAAGGGCATGCACATCGCCGTACACGTCAGGTCCGGCGACCCCAAGAGCGGCGAGCTGAACCTCACCACCTACTGCCTCACCGTCATGGTGGCGCGCGACGGCGAAGGCAACTCCGTGCCTGTCCCCGCCTGGGTGCCGGTCAGCGAAGAGGACAGGAGGCTCCACGCCCATGCCCGCGAGCTGCTGGAAATCAGGGGAACGGCGCCAGGGAACCGGCTTCCGAACCACCTGCTCACGCAGGCCTAAAAGGCCATAGGTCCCCACGGCTGACCCGCCGCCACCAGGGGGGGCATTGCCTTAGAAGCCTCCGCCGCCGGCGTCGGCTGCCATGTTGGCAAAGCGGGAGTAATGGCCCTGGAAGGCCACCACGATGTCCTTAGTGGGGCCGTTACGGTGCTTGGCGATGAGGATGTCCGCCTCTCCGGCGCGCGGAGATTCCTTGTCATAGACATCCTCGCGGTGTAGCAGGATCACCATGTCGGCGTCCTGCTCGATTGAGCCGGACTCGCGAAGGTCAGAAACCATGGGCCGCTTATCCGAGCGCTGCTCGGAACCACGGTTCAGCTGGGACAGCGCAATGACCGGAACCTGGAGTTCCTTGGCCAGCAGCTTCAGGGCACGGGAGAACTCCGAAACCTCCTGCTGGCGGGACTCCACCTTTTTGCCGGAGCTCATCAGCTGCAGGTAGTCGAGGATAACGAGTTTCAGATCGTGCTGCTGCTTCAGCCGCCGGCACTTGGCCCGGATTTCCATTAGGGACATGTTGGGGCTGTCATCGATAAACAGAGGGGCGTCATTCATCCGGCCCATGGTGGTGGCGATCTTGGACCACTGCTCGTCCTTGATGGTTCCCTTGCGGAGGTCCTGCAGGCCGATGGTTGCCTCCGCCGAGAGCAGGCGCATGGCAATCTCGTTCCGGCCCATTTCGAGCGAGAACATCACGGTGGCCAGGTTGTTCTTGATGGCGGCGGAGCGGGCGAAGTCCAAGGCGAACGTGGACTTGCCCACTGCGGGCCGGGCTGCGATGACAATCATCTGGCCGGGGTGGAGCCCGTGCGTGAGCTCGTCCAGCTCGTAGAAACCGGTGGGCACACCGGTCATGCCCTCGCCGCGGTGGCCGGACGCCTCAATTTCGTCCACCGTGGACTCCATGACGTCCTTGAGCACCACGTAATCCTCGGCAGTGCGCCGCTCAGCCACGGCATAAACCTCGGCCTGGGCCTGGTTGACCAGGTCCTCCACCTCGCCATCCGAGCCGTAGCCCAGCTGCACAATCTTGGTGCCGGCATTCACCAGGCGCCGAAGGACCGCGCGTTCAGCAACGATCTCGGCGTAATACCCGGCATTGGCTGCGGTGGGGACGGTTTGGATCAGCTCATGCAGGTACGCAGGGCCGCCGATCCGGTTGATCTCGGCGCGCTTGGTGAGCTCGTCGGAGACCGTGACAGCGTCAGCCGGTTCGCCGCGGCCGTAGAGGTCGATGATCGCTTCATAGATGGTTTCGTGCGCCGGCCGGTAGAAGTCCTGGCCGCGGAGGATCTCCACGACGTCGGCAATGGCGTCCTTGGACAACATCATGCCGCCCAGGACGGATTGTTCGGCGGGAATGTCCTGGGGAGGCTTCCGGCTCACGTCCGATCCGCGGGTGGCCTCGATCGGGTCCAGATGCGCTACTGACAAAGCTGCCGTCCTCCACTGTGTACCGGGGACCGAAGTGCCCGGTGGCTAACCATCCTGCTAAAGGCGTCGCGCCGCAAAAGCCGCGCTCCGCCACCTGTCCAGGGTTACCGGCGGGGTCTGACAATCCTGCGCTGCCCGCGCGTGCGCGGGCTTTCGCCGGAGTTATCCCCACTATCCACAGGTTTTCCACATTGGGCCGTCCCTGCAGGTTGCTGCGGTCCGCCCTGTACAGTCGCGGCGCCGCTTTTGAAAGCCGTCTGAGGCGCCGAAGAACAGGTACCCCGCTACGGTAGCCGCCTTGGGTTCAGCCTCAAAGCCAGCATGCCGGAAGGGGTGTGGATAACCTGTGCAGTAACTGGCATAGCTTGTGCACAGCCTGTTGAGAAAGCTGTGGAAACAAAAAAACTTTGTCACCCATATGGGCGCTGACCTGCGAAAACGTTCCCGCTGGCATGTGGAGGAAATATTTCTTTTGTGGAATTTCATCCACAGCTTGGTTCCGGCTCTGGGCGGGAAAGCGGCTGCGGGGAGACGTCAGCGGATCGCGTGGCCGCCGTTGTGGCGGTCCTCATATTCCACTGCGCTGATCTGTCCCGGCCCCCGGCCCGTCTCCATGCACTATGCCGAATACTGCTGTGGATAACCGGGATCTGGCATAAGCTCTATGCATGGGCGAACTACTGCTGGTGCTGTTGCCTGCGATCGTTTTGGTGGCGCTCATCTGGGGTCTTTTTACAGCCCTGAGCCCGCGCGATTCGGGCATGTCCGACGCCGAAAAATACCAGCGCGACCTCGCGGAGCGTTCGGCGCAGCACTACGCGGCCCAGGTCCAGGCTGCCACCGCCGCCCGCGCCCGCCTGGAACGGACCATAAAGCCCAGCCAGAACGCCGCCCAGGCAAAGCAAACAGATCTGGCTGCTGCCAGGAAGAACATAGAACGGCTTTAGACAATGGAATCGCTTGTGGCCCCCGTCCTTATCCTCCTGGCAGTCATTGCAGGAGTAACGCTGGCTGCCCGCGCCATCAGCAGCCGGAAGGCCGCCCGCAGCGCCGAACCGGCGGAGCCGGCCGTTACCCCCGCTGAGCTCGCGCGGACAGCCGCGGCCAAACTTTCCGAGGAAGAACACCGCCGGCTTTATGCCCTGATCGCCCAGGGCCAGGCAATGGCGGCCATCAAGCTGTACTACGAGAGCACGGGAGAGGGCCTGCGGGCGTCCCGGGACGCCGTCGGGGCACTGGCAGCCCATCCCCAGCCGTACCGGGGCGCGGAGGCTCCCCCAGCCACCATTGAGGACGACGAGGACGAAGAGCCCCAGCGTTTTCCCTACCGTTACCGCGCCATCGCCAGCAAGGGCGACGTGACCCGGGAAGTCAGCAGCAACATGCTCAATGACGAGATTTACGGCAGGATCCGCACGCTGGCCCGGAGCGGGGATACCGAAGCTGCAGCAACCGCCCTGACGCGGCACTCGGACATCACCTTGAAGCAGGCGCGGGAATTCATCGAACTGCTGGACGACTGACGCCTGAATCGCTGGCCCTTCCGGAGGGCACGGCGCCCCGGATACCAGGCCTAGAAGTCGAAAATCTCGCCCAGCCAGCCTTCCTTCTTCTTGGACCGCCGCCGGTCATGGTCCCGGTCATAGTCCTGCTTGCCGTAGCGGCGGTCGTCGTAGCTGCGCTGCTCGCGGCGCGGTTCGAAGTCGGGATACAGCGGCGGGGGCGCCAGCCCGGGAGCCGGGGCTGAGGGACGCGCCGGTGCGGGACCG
This sequence comes from Pseudarthrobacter sp. Hb11, assembly GCF_059383655.1. NCBI lineage: Bacteria > Bacillati > Actinomycetota > Actinomycetes > Micrococcales > Micrococcaceae > Pseudarthrobacter > Pseudarthrobacter sp. Hb11. The sequence continues at coordinate 94,069 of NZ_JBWZCM010000004.1, read as the reverse complement.
GACATATCTGCCGCACGGTCCAGAATCTTGTCCAGCTCCCCGCGGTCAAGCCACACGCCCCGGCATTGGGGGCAGTAGTCGATCTCCACCCCGCTGCGCTCGGTCATCATCAGTTCCACGGAATCCACAGGACATTTCATGCCCACACAACGTCCGGCACTGTCCGAAAGTTCGGCGCGGCCGGCCTAACGCATTCCTGAAATGCCCGCCAGCAGCTGTTCGAAGGGCAGTGATTCCATCGGGGCGGGCTTCCGCCCCGGCTGCGGCCCTTCGAGCAGGCGCGCAAATTCGCCCGCAGCCCGGTTGATGCGCTCGGCCAGGCCGGAGCCGCCGTCGTCCGTGGTGCCCCAGTCCTGGGGGCCGGCGAAGACGCCGGTAGCGGCCATCCGGGTGCGGAGGTAGCTGAACAGCGGCCGCATTGCGTAGTCCAGGATCATTTGGTGGCGGTCTGTGCCGCCAGTGGCGCCGAGCAGCACCGCTTTGCCGTCAAGTGACTTGGGGTCGAGGATGTCGATAAACGACTTGAAGAGGCCGCTGTAGGAGGCGCTGAAGACCGGCGTTACAGCTATGATTCCGTCCGAAGCTTCCACGCCCGCGATGACCTCAGCCAGGCGGGGGGCCGCATAGCCCGTTACAAAGTTGTTGGCGATGTCCGCTGCCAGATCGCGGAGTTCGACTACGTCCACCTGCACGCTGAAGCCTGCGGCGTTCATTTCCCGCTCGACGGATGCGGCCAGCTGGTCAGCCAGCAGGCGGCTCGACGACGGTATGCCGAGTCCGGCGGAAAGGACTGTGATGCGGCGGGTCTCCATGGCGTTCTCCTGTTGCTCGTTCGTTCCAGCATACATGCATATGCATCTACCTACTGAACCGGGCGGGCTCCCCGGGTATTCCCGCTTCTGCGTTTACAGCAGCACAGTTCCCCGAATGCATGTGGTGGAGTGTCCGCCTACCCAGATATCGCCGTCTTCCGCCGTGACGTGGACGCGGCCGGCCCGGCCCAGGACGGTTCCCTGGGCAGCGACATATTGGCCCGGGGCCCTGTTGCTGTTGATCAGCCACTGCGCCACCCCGGCGTTGAAACTGCCGGTGACCGGGTCCTCCATGATGGAATCACCGGGGAGGAAAGTGCGCACTTCAAAGTCCGCCTCGGCCCCCGGCCTGTGGGCTCCGACGACTCCCACCTTCAGTTCGCCCATCGCCGCAAAGTCCGGCTCGATTGCCAGCACCTGGTCAGCAGATCCGAGCAGCACGCCGATCCACTCCGGTCCGTTGACCAGCCAGGAGGCGTCAAGGATGTCGGATTCGGGAACGCGGAGGCCGGCGGCCAGTTGGCTTCGAAGCTCCCCCACGGCCGGACCGAAGCGGATAAGGGCCGGGGCCGCGAAGGCCAGCCGGCCGTCATCGTGCTTCACCCGGACCAAACCGGCCCCGCATTCCTGCACTACGAAGCCCTCGGCTTTGGGCACGCCCCCGGACTCCAGCCAGGTGTGGGCCGAACCGAGTGTGGGATGCCCGGCAAACGCAAACTCCTCACTGCCCGTGAAAATCCGAACCCGGTAGTCCGCGCGCGGGTCCGTGGGGGGCAGCAGGAATGTTGTTTCGGACAAGTTGGTCCAGTTGGCGAACTGCTGCATCTGCTCCGCGGTCAGTCCCTCGGCCTCGACGACGACGGCGAGCGGGTTGCCGCGGTATGCCTCGCGGGAAAAGACATCAACCTGATGGAACGGGCGGCTGCGCGGGGAAGGTGAACTCACCGCTGCAGGCTATCACCGGTGCTGGCAGGCAAGCGGCAGTTCTGCGACACTACGTCCATGGCCGAGAACAAGACCCAGCCCACGAGTGTGCCCGTTGCGGAGTTCCTGGCGGCGGTGGAGCACCCTGGGCGGCAGGCGGACAGCTTTGAGCTGCTCGAGCTGATGGGCGGCATCACGGGGCAGGAGGCGGTGATGTGGGGACCGACGATTATTGGTTTCGGCAGCTACCACTACCGGTACGGCAGCGGGCGGGAGGGGGACGCAGCCGCCGTCGGCTTTTCGCCCCGCAAGACCAATCTGGCACTCTACGGCCTGACGTACGGCCCGGACGCTGACAGGTTGCTCCCCGAGCTGGGCAAGCACAAGACCGGGGCTGCCTGCCTCTACATCAACAAGCTTGAGGACGTGGACCGCAAGGTGCTCACGGAGATGATACGGACCGGCTACGAGCATGTCATGGCGGAACTGCACCGTCCCTGAGCGTCCCGCGAGGGTGGCGTGCAGCCAAAAGACCCCCGCAGTCGGAATCCGGCAACGGGGGTCTTTTGAGCAGTTCAGGAATGCGTAGCCGTAAAGACTACTTGCCTGCCACTACGTCGAGTTCGATCACAGCAGCAACGTCATCGTGCAGACGGACGTTGGCCTGGTAGGAACCAACCGACTTGATGTGTGCCGGCAGTTCAACCTTGCGCTTGTCGATGCGGCCAAGGCCAGCGGCCTCAACAGCGTCAGCGACGTCGCCCTGCTTGACGGTGCCGAACAAGCGTCCGGTCTCGCCAGCCTTGACAACGAGCTTGACCGGCTTGGCGGAGAGTGCAGCAGCCTGCTTCTGAGCGTCTTCCAGGGAAGCGTGCTCGCGGGCGGCGCGGGCAGCCTTGATGGACTCAACCTGCTTCTCGCCACCCTTCGACCAGGTCAGGGCGAAGTTGCGGGGGAGCAGGTAGTTACGTGCGTAACCGTCCTTGACCTCTACAACATCGCCAGCAGCACCGAGACCGGTTACTTCGTGGGTCAGAATGAGCTTTGCCATGTTAGTTAATCCCTTCCTTAGCCGCGGCCAGCGCCGGAGTAAGGCAGCAGGGCAACTTCGCGGGCGTTCTTAATTGCCTGTGCGATCTTGCGCTGTTCCTGCACCGTAACGCCTGTGACGCGACGGGCGCGGATCTTTCCGCGGTCGGAGATGAACTTGCGCAGCAATGCTACGTCCTTGTAGTCGATGACAGTGATGTCAGCGGCCTTCAAGGGGTTGGACTTTGGTTTGGGCTTACGGAGTTCAGCCTTAGCCATCGTGGAGCTCCTATTCTAGGGAGCCCGTGGATATTGATCCACGGGATGGTGGTGGTCCGGCGGCGGCAGTCACCCGGGTGCCTTGCGGCACGCTCGGTGGTCCCGGCGTCGGGCCTTAATTAGTTGTTAGAAGGGAGGTTCGGAATCGGGGCCGTTGCCCCAGCCACCTGCACTGGAGACACCGGGCGTTGCCCAAGGATCGTCCTGTGCAGCCTGCTGGTTGCCGCCGCCCCAACCGCCACCGGAGTTGCCGCCCTGGTTTCCACCAGTGTTGCCTCCTCCGAAGCCACCGCCGCTGTTGCCGCCGCCGAAGCCACCCTGACTGCCGTTTCCGGCACCCCCACCGCCGGAGCGCTGGGTGCGGTTGACTTTGGCATTGGCGTAGCGCAGGCTCGGGCCGATTTCGTCGACCTCAAGCTCGATGACGGTACGCTTTTCGCCTTCTTTGGTTTCGTAGGAACGGCTCTTCAGGCGCCCGGTAACAATCACGCGCATGCCCTTGGTCAGGGACTCGGCGACGTTCTCGGCCGCTTCACGCCACACAGCGGCGCGGAGGAACAGGGTTTCCCCGTCCTTCCACTCGTTGGACTGGCGATCAAAGGTGCGGGGGGTGGAAGCGATGGTGAAGTTCGCTACTGCCGAACCGGACGGTGTGAACCGCAATTCCGGGTCATTGGTGAGATTACCGATGACCGTAATGGTGGTCTCGCCTGCCATCTACTGCCTCCTTGTTCGATCCTGGGTGAAGAGTGCGTTTCCTGCGGGGTAAAGAATGAAAATTGGGCTGAAATTACTCAGCAACAACCTTCTGCTCTTCGGGGCGGGTGATCTTGGTGCGCATGATGGTCTCGTTAAGAGACAGCTGACGGTCAAGTTCCTTGGCGGTTTCCGGCTTGGCGGTGAAGTTCACCACGGCGTAGATACCTTCGGACTTCTTCTTGATGTCGTAAGCCAGCCGGCGACGGCCCCAGATGTCAACCTTTTCGATGGTTCCACCATCGTTGGTGATGACGTTCAGGAACTTCTGAAGCGACGGCTCAACGGTACGCTCTTCGACCTCGGGGTCGATGATTACCATCAATTCGTAAGGACGCATATGTGAACCCACCTCCTTTGGGCTAAGCGGTTACGGCATTTCCGTAACAGGAGGTTCATTTGCGATGCCGTGCAATGCCCCGCCGCCGGAACGGAGGCAGGACGCAGCACAGACTTCAATATCTTAGTGCATTTGGACCGGTATGGCGATTCGCGCTTGACTCAAGGCTATGGGCCATGGTTGCCCGAACGGCCGCACGGATGCGGCTATGTGGAAAACGCCTCCAGAGGCCTACGACGCCGGGCCGGCACCCATGGGGACGTCTTCGCGTCCAGCGTCGCCCTCGGCCGCAGCGCCAGGACCGCTCCTGCGGTAGCGCCATATGCCGATTCCCACCACCAGGGCCGCCAGGCCAAGCGAAAGGAACAGGGACTCGCGGGTGGACTCCAGGATCACCATGCCGATCAGCAAGGCCACGATGCTGGCGATGGCCACCCACGTCAGGTAGGGAAAAAGCCACATCTTCAGGGCGAGGTCCTTGGCGGCAGCGCCCATGCGCTTGCGCAGGACCAGCTGGGAGGCGGCAATGACCAGCCACACGAAGAGGGCGATGGCCCCGGAGGTGTTGACGAGGAACAGGAAGACGGTGTCCGGTGCGATGTAGTTCAGGCCCACGGTGAGGAACCCCACCACGGTGGAGGCGAGCACGGCAGCAGCCGGCACCCCGCGCTTTGAGATTTTCGTCCAGGATGCGGGGGCGTCGCCGCGGCGGGACAGGGAGAAGAGCATGCGGCTGGCGGTGTAGAGGCCGGAGTTCAGGCAGGACAACACGGAGGTGAGGACCACGATGTCCATGATGGTGCCCGCTCCGGGGATTCCGAAGAGCTCGATCACGGCCACATAAGGGCTTTTGGCGACGTTCGCGTCGTTCCACGGCAGGAGTGTGACAACGATGGCGATGGAGCCAATGTAGAACACCAGGATGCGCCACACAGTGGACTTCACGGCCTTCTTGACGGCGTCCACCGGGTTCTCGGATTCACCGGCTGCGATGGTGGCGATTTCGGCGCCGAAAAAGGAGAAGACCACCACCAGGATGCCCGCCAGCACTGCCCCCGGCCCGTTGGGCAGGAAGCCGCCGTTCTCCACCAGGTTGCTCAATCCGGGCGCAGGTACGCCGGGCACGAGCCCCAGGATGGCGGCCACGCCGAACAACAGGAACAGCACGATTGCGGCGACCTTGATGGAGGCGAACCAGAACTCGAACTCCCCGTAGGACTTGACGGAGCCCAGGTTGGTGAGGGTGAGCAGGACCATCAGGATCAGCGCCCAGACCCATTGGTCGATCCCGGGAACCCAGCGGTGCATGATCGCGGCGCCGGCGGTTGCTTCGATGCCGAGCACTATGATCCAAAACCAGGCGTAAAGCCAGCCGATGCTGAACCCGGCCCAACGGCCCAGGGCCTTGTCGGCGTACGTGGAGAAGGAACCCGTCTCGGGGTTCGCCGCAGCCATCTCACCGAGCATGCGCATCACGAGGATCACCACGACGCCGGCGGCCATGTAGGCCAGCAGGATTCCAGGGCCGGCTTGCTGAATGGCCGCGCCGGAACCAACGAACAGCCCGGCGCCGATGACGCCGGCTATCGCGATCATGGACAGGTGCCGCGGTTTGAGCGACTTGGCTAATTGCTGGTCAGCGGGCATGGTGCGCCGTCCTTAGTTCTCTGGGTATGGATGGCATCAAATGGCGCGGGCAAGGCCGTGCGCCGGGACGCAGCATCCAGTGCGATGGGTCACAGGTTTCTCCCACCCTAAACCGGTCATGAGCCGTCGGGACTGTGCAGAAGCACAAATTCAAACACAGCAAAGCGGGCGGGTTTCCATTTTAAAGGCAGACTGCGAACCAGATGATTCCTGCCAGGCATCGCGGAAATCCCGCGGAAACTTAAGCAGCGCGCCCTACAAAGCCGTCCGGAAAAACAGCTCCGTCACTGCAGCCAAACGCCGCGGATCTTCAACCCCGCACAGCTCCCGGGCAGAGTGCATGGAAAGTAGTGGAACACCCACGTCCACCGTCCGGATGCCCAGGCGGGTGGCAGTCAGCGGGCCGATCGTGGAGCCGCAGGGAATCGCGTTGTTGGATACGAACTCCTGGTACGGCACCCCCGCTTCGTGAGAGAGCCGCGCCCACAAAGCCGCACCCGCCGCGTCCGTGGCATACCGCTGATTCGCGTTGATTTTCAGCAGCGGGCCGCCGTTGAGCACCGGGTGGTTGGCGGGGTCGTGCCGCTCCGCATAGTTCGGGTGGACTGCATGGCCGGCGTCGGCAGATACACAGAACGACGCCGACAGCGCCTGCCGCCGCTGGCTCGCCGTAGCTCCAAGGCCGTCAGAGATGCGCACCAGTGCATCCTCAAGGATGGGTCCGCAGGCCCCCGAACGCGAGTTGGAGCCGATCTCCTCGTGATCGAAGGCGGCCAGCACAGCGATCGGCGTGCCGGCGCCGTCGGAACCAGGAACAGCAGACGAAGCATGCCCGATCAGCGCCACCAGTCCCGCGTGGGTGGCGGAAAGGTTATCCAACCGCCCGGAGGCGAAGAACTCCCCGTTCCCTCCGAAAACGGCAGGGGCCTGCGTGTCTGCAATGACGACGTCGTACCCGCCGATCCGGGCAGGATCCACGGAAGCGCCGGGAACGTGGGAAACCAGCACAGCGAGCAGGTCAAAATCACCGGGATTCCCCAGTCCCCACACCGGGTTCATATGGCGCTGCTTGTCCAGCGTAAGGCCGTCATTGACGGCCCGGTCCAGGTGGATGGCCAGCTGCGGGAAGCGGAGCATGGGACCGGTGGCCATCAGATGCTCGGTGCCGTCCAGCATGACCAGCCGCCCGGCGAGCTGCAGCTCCCGGTCCAGCCAGGAGTTGAGCAACGGCGCGCCGTACACCTCCACTCCCGCCTGCAGCCAGCCGTGCGCGCCGATGGTGGGCTTGGGCTTGAGTTTGAAGGACGGCGAATCGGTATGCGCCCCCAGGATGTTGAACCCGGTAGTGGGTCCGGCCCCCTCGGGGACCACCCAGGCGATCAGGGCGCCGTCGCGGATGATAAAAAACGCGCCGGCGCCGCGCTCCCAGGGCTCCAGCTCATCCAGACGGACAAACCCCGCCTCCACCAGCCGGCGGCCTGCTTCATGCACCGCGTGAAAGCTCGACGGCGATGCGCTGACGTAGGCGCCAAGGTCCTGGATATGGTCTGCGGAGGAGGAAGAAGCCATGCTCCCGAGTCTAGATGGTGACGTTCCGCCCCGCCGTGTAGCCCGCCGCGGCTGATCCCGTCATCGTGGCGAGCTGGTAGATGCCGCCGTCGTTTCGAAACACGCTGTCCGACTGCAGGGTGGTGCGGCCCATGTTTCGCAGGCTCTCCTCGTAGCCGGGGGTGGCATAAACGTTGTCACATGACGCCTTGGTGAGCGCGATCTGCGAAACGGCCAGCACCTGTCCGGCGGCCGTCGCGTTGCTCATGGACTCGAACACCTCGAAGTGGATGTGCGGCCAGCGTCCCGAATAGGCGCCCGGGAAGATGGAGGTGAAAGTCGCCTGGCCGTTCGCATCGGCTTCCTGCACGCCGCGCAGGTAGTTTTCGTTGGCCAGCTCCGGGTTGTACATCGAATACCTGCCTTCCCGGTCGCAGTGCCACGCGTACACGGCCGCGCCGGCCAGCGGAACGCACCCATTGGCGTTATCCAGCAGTGTGAGGGTGAAGGTCAGGGGCACACCCTCAGCCTTGGCGGTCCCCGTCCCGAAGCTGGACGCGATGTCACGCCGCACTACTCCCGAGGCTTCCAGCAGCTTGGGCCCGTTCGAGCCGTCGGCCGGAAACGGTCCGGCGGTTTCGGTCGGAATCTCCACCCCGCACTCGGCAATGGCCCGGGTCAGGGTGGGCGACGGCGACGCCGCCGCAGCAGAGCCGGTCGCCGCAGGAGTGCCGGTCCCGGCAGCGGTCGCCGGTCCGGCGGAGGACGTCGAAGGGCCGGCGTTGGGGGACACGGTTGGTCATGGAACCATCCAACCCGCCCGCCCACCGTCTGCATAGGGTTTTCCTCTGCCGGGTGAGTCAGTAGTCCGGGTTGCTGGGAACCACCAGGCCGGTTTCGTAGGCGTAGACCACAGCCTGGACACGGTCGCGGAGATGGAGCTTGGTAAGGATGCGCCGGACGTGCGTCTTCACCGTGGCCTCGGACAGGAAGTAGCGGTGCGCGATCTCTGCGTTGGAAAGCCCCTCCGCCATGGCCTGCAGCATCTCTGTCTCCCTGGGCGTCAAGTCGGCCAGGAGCGGATCGGGCGCAGTGGCCGCGGGTGCCGGCTTGTTCGCACCCCGGACGTAGGTTTCCAGCAACCGCTGGGTGATCCGGGGCGCCACTACGGCGTCGCCGCTGGCCACCAGCCGGACGGCATTGATCAGTTCCGACGGCGCCGCGTCCTTAAGCAGGAACGCCGACGCGCCTGCCTGGAGGCCTGCGAACGCATACTCATCCACGTCGAAGGTGGTCAGGATGATGATCCGGGAGCAGGCCCCGGATTCCGTGATGGCGCGCGTCGCTTCAATGCCGTCCAGCACCGGCATCCGGACATCCATCAGCACAACATCGGGGTCCAGTTCACGGACCTGGCGGACGGCCTCGGCGCCGTTTGAGGCTTCGCCCACGATCCGCAGGTCATCCTCGCCCTCAAGGATGAGCCGGAAGCCCATGCGGAGCAGCGGTTGGTCGTCCACCAGCAGGACGCGAATGGCCGTATTGTTGGTCATGCTTTGCCTTGGAATTCGTAGGGACCGAGGGGTTCGGAAACGTCATCGCCAGGCCAGGTAAGGACGGCGTGCACCCGCCAGCCGCGCCCGCTGCGGCCGGCTTCGACGGATCCGGCATAAATCCGGGCGCGCTCTGACATTCCAGTGATTCCCTGGCCGGTGCCGTACGAGCCGGGCACCGAAGAATGGCCCGCAGTGCTGTCAGAGGCGGGAACCCCCGGGACTCCCGCCCCGTCGTCGAGCACGTCAATGGTGACTGTAGAACCATTTCGGACGATCGAGACGTCTACCCGTCCCAGCGAACGCCCGTAGCGGAGCACATTGGTCAGCGATTCCTGGACGATCCTGTACACGGTGAGCTGGAACGCGGCGTCATCGGGCAACGCCGGGCCGGTGTGGGAATAGTGCAGGGGCAAGCCTGCGGTGCGGAACCCCTCCAGCAGCTTGGACAGGCTGTCCCCCGCAGCGACCGGCAGCGGCGGCGCCGCGGCTCCCGCATCATCGCGGAGGACACCGAGGACCCGCCGCATGTCGCCGAGGGCCGTCCGGCCGGTCCGGGACAGTTCGCCAAGGACTTCACCGGCACGTTCCGGACTTTTCCGCACCACGACGGCGGCGCCGTCCGACAGACTGATCATCACCGTCAGCGAGTGGGCCACGACGTCGTGCATCTCCCGGGCGATCCGGTTCCGTTCGTTCACTGAGGCGAGACGGGCTGTCCGCGCCGCCCAGGCGGCCACTTCCTGTTCGTGTTCCCGCCGCTGCCGGACAGAGATGCCGATGCCCGTGGCAATGAAGTTGGAGAGGGTGATGGTGGCCCCGGTGGCGATGCTGGTCAGCAGGTGGAAGTCCCCGGGGTCCACCCCGGTGTCGTGCACGAAGGAGTTCTCCATCGGCCCGACGGCCGCAAGGAGGTAAAGGAGTGCCAGCGGCGCCGTGGCCACGGCCATGGTGATGAGCGCAAAGCGGCGGGTATGGGCCACTGCCACTGCATACAGCGAGAACCAGAGGCCGGCCGAGACGTTGGAACCCCACGGGTGCACGAGCGTCACGGCCACCTCAGCCACTGCAACAAAGGCAACGAGGCCCACCGGGTTGGAACGGCGAAGGAAAAGCGCCCCGGCCACCGTCGCGAGCAGGGCGATGGCAAGCCAATTGCCGGACCTGACGGCGTCCGTGACCGTGGGCGCCACCAGCAGGCAGTAACTGAGGGCCACCACGGCGTCCATAACGCGGGGGTGCCGGTGCAGGTAGCGGCGGAGAAGTCCCCTGCGCCTGGCCGTGAGCTCGGCAAAGGACGCGTCGGCCTGTCCGGCCGGCGCGTCCCTTCCCACCGCCGTTTCTGTCATGGTCCCTATTCTTGGTACTACCCGGTCAGACGTCGCGCTTCTTCAACACGATCATTGCCGGAACCAGGAACAGCAGCACGTAGCCCAGGAAGATCAGGCCGCCGTGCCAGGGATCAATCACGCCGTCGGTGTGGCCGATCGACAGGAACCGTCCGCCGGCCTCGCTGGGGATGTACTGCGGAACGTACTTCCAGAATTCACCGGGGATGAGGGTCATAAAGCCGGCGGCGATGGACAGGACAAAGAACATCGCCACGAGGACCGTGATGCCGCCTGCGGAGTTGCGCAGCAGGGTTCCCAGTGAGAGGCCGATCAGGGCAACGCCGGCTACGTAAAGGCCGCCGGTGAAGATGCTGTACAGCACGCCGTCGGTGGACCAATCGAGGTCGAAGCCCATGCCCTGGAATACCGGCATGGCGATCAGGAAGGTAGCTACTCCGGCGATGGTGGTGATCACGTAGGAGATGACGGCAAGGATGATCGCTTTGGCCACAAAGGCCGGGGTGCGCCGCGGGACGGCGTTCATGGTGGAACGGATCATTCCGGTGGCGTATTCAGAGGACATAAAGAGGACTGCCAGTGATCCGAGGATCAGGATGCCGATCTGGAGGCCTGCGTTGGGCAGGTTGTAGAGGTCAAAGCCGGAGCCCGGGGGGAAGGATGCCTCGAGCATTTCGGGGGTCATCGTCTGGCCCTGGTCCCTGGCGCTGCGGACCATCTCATCGAGGTAGGTGTAGCGGATCAGTACTGCCAGCGCGCCGATTCCGATGATGGCGGCCAGTGTCAGCAGCAGCAGGATGCGGGTGGACATCAGCGACCACAGCTTGATCCATTCGGACCGGAGGACGCCGCCAAAGGTGACGCCTTTCGAGCCGGCAGAGGAACGGGAGGGCGCCGTACGGGTATCAGTCATGGTGCTCATCGTCCTTACTTTCCTGCCGCTGCCGGGGCGGCCACTGCCGGTTCGCCGGTCAGGTGCGAGTGGTATTCCACTTCGTTCTTGGTGAGGTCGAAGTACGCGTCTTCCAGGGAGGAGAGCTGCGGGGTGAGCTCGTAGAGCAGGACGCCGTTGTCCAGGGCCACCTGGGCGATCCGGCGGGAATCCATGCCAGCCACTTCGAGGGTTTCGGGCTCGCTCTGGTCCACCGTGACGCCGTCGCCGGCCAGCAGGGCAGACAGCTGCAGGGCCGCGCTCGTGCGGACCAGGGTCCTGGCCTGCCGGGTTCCGGCGATGATCTCCTTGACGGGGGCATCGGCAATGATCCGCCCGCGGCCAATCACGATCAGGTGGTCCGCGGTCTGTGCCATTTCGCTCATCAGGTGCGAGGAGAGGAAGATTGTTTTGCCCTGGTTGGCGAGGTACCGGACCAGGTTGCGGACCCACAGGACACCCTCCGGGTCCAGGCCGTTGACGGGCTCGTCCAGGATCAGCGTCTGCGGGTCACCCAGCAGTGCCGCAGCGATTCCCAGCCGCTGGCCCATGCCCAGCGAGAAACCGCCGGCCTTCTTGCGGGCCACCGCTTCCAGTCCGGTCATTTCGATGACTTCCCGGACCCTCGCCTTGGGAATGTTGTGCGTGGCGGCCATGGCCAGCAGATGGTTGTAGGCACTGCGGCTGGTGTGTACGGCCTTGGCGTCCAGCAGCGCCCCCACCTCGTGCAGCGGCGCCTTGTGCTCCGCGTAGGGCCGCCCGTTGACGGTAACGGAGCCCGACGTCGGCCGGTCCAGCCCCATGATCATGCGCATCGTGGTGGACTTGCCGGCACCATTTGGGCCCAGGAAGCCCGTGACCTGCCCGGCTTTGACGGTAAAGCTGACCCCTGCCACGGCGGTTTTTCCACCATAGACCTTGGTCAGGCCTGTTGCCTCAATCATTGATTGTTCCTTCGGACGGCAGCGCGTGGCTGCGGCAGATGTTTAGGGACGCTTGTGTATCCACCACGCTACCGAGGCCCGTCGCTGTTTTCGCCGGTCTCAGGGATGATTCAGGGGTGAACCGGGGTAGTCCCCCTGGATGATCCCCGTTCATCCGGTCAAGGCCGCTTGAAGTCTTCGCCAGGGAGGACGTCCGTCAGGGGCGGGGGGAGTAGTAAGCGAGGGCCCGGGGCAGGACCCGGTAGGCCACGCTGCGAACCCCGGCCAGCGCCTCGCCGTCGACGGCCAGTACCATCGGTGATCCGCCTGCTTCGATGCGCACCTCCTTTGCCTCCGACAGGTGGGTGATGCGGGAGGTGGCCACAGTGCCCGTCAGCACGGACCACAGCAGCCGCAGCCGGGCGAAGGACTCGTCTGCCGTAATCATGCGGACGTCCAGGACGCCGTCGTCCATCACCGGGCGCAGCAGCGGGGCGTGGTCGCGGGGAAAGTACCGGCCCCGTCCCACGTATGCGATCCAGACCTTGTGCAGCCTGCCGTCCACCGTCAGGGTGGTGGGAGTGCCCGCCGCGAAAGTCCGGAACATGGCCACCACCCCGGCGAGGGGTTTTCCCAGTGCCGGCCGCAGTTGTTCACGCCGCCGGACAAAATCGGGATACAAACCCACACTCGAAGTGTTGAGCATGATCACTTCCGCGGTTTGAGGCTTCCCAGCGAGGCCGCGTTCAACCGTAACCGTCCCGACGTCGGCCAAAGCAGCTTCACCTCTCGAAGCCGCTGTCAGGGCTTCCTTGAGGCCCCCCGTTCCCGCGTCGCGGGCAAAGTGGTTGAGGGTTCCACCGGGCAGGACCAACAGCGGCAGTGACCGCTCGACGGCGGCAGCCGCAGCAGCTCCCACTGTTCCATCGCCACCCCATACGCCCAGTGCCCGGGTTCCAGGAAGGTCCGCCGTGTGGTTGATTGCCGCCATCAGGTCATCCTCCGGCTGCACTGTCTTTATATACGCCTCGGGGAATACCTGCAGCAGCGCGGCAGCTGTCTCTTCCGTAAAGGAACCGCCCAGAGTGTTGACCACAATCGCCAGCCCCTTCCCGCGGGGCAGTTGAGGCGCCGTGGTCCAGGTCCTGGCAGCGTGCGGAATGGGCGGACGGACAGGCCACCACCGACGTGTCACCAGAGCGGCGCCGGCTCCAAGGACTGACCCGAAGACCACGTCGGAGGGCCAATGTGCGCCCGTATGAACGCGGGAGTACGCCACTCCCAGCGCTGCCGGGGCCAATGCGGCACCCAAAGCGGGCTTGACCAGCCCTGTCCCTACGGCGAACGCCACAGCCGAAGCTGAATGGCCCGACGGCATGGACGAGCTCCGGGGCTGTGGATGCACAAACCGGAATACGGGCAGGTGTTCGGGCAGCGGGCGGGCCCGGGGCAGCAGGGTCTTGAATATTCCGTTGGTAACAGCGGAGGCCACCGCCTGCGCGATCAGTCCGTGAAGTGCCGCGCGTCGTGGCCAGCCGGGGATGGTGGCGAGGACGGCTGCGACGCCCATCCAGAGTTTTCCGTGGTTCCCCGCAGCAGAGAGCCACCGGAAGAAGTCATCATGGTTCCCGCCCGGCAGCCTTGATACATGCCGTACAAGGTATCTGTCCGTACGGCTGATCCAGCGATGGCCCTTATGCCACTTCCTCTGCATGCCCTCACCATACCGCCGCCGGTGTGCCTGGCTGCCGCCTCGTCAACGGCTCGCCAGCCCTCCTTCCGGCTGTGCCGCCTACTTGACCTTCAGCGGTTTGGCCGCGCCGGCGAGCAGGAGAGCGAGGAGGATGGGGGCAAGGATTGCCAGCAGCGCGAGGTGGATCCCGGTGAGGTCGCCCAGGTATCCCAGCAGGGGCGGGCCGGCCAGGAATGAGATGTATCCGAGGGTGGAGACCACGGAGACCCTCGCTGCTGCGTGCCGGGGATCATCAGCAGCAGCGGACATTCCCATGGGGAAGGCCAAGGCAGCGCCTACGCCCCAGAGCGCGGCCCCCACGGCGGCGAGCCACACGTTCCCGGCCAGCACGAAGAGGCAAAGCCCGGCGGCGGCTGCTGCCATGCTGGCGCGGAGGACGGCGACGCGGCCATACTGGTCGATGACACGGCCGCCCAGGAATCGCATGGCTGTCATGGCCAGGACAAAGAGGGCGAACATCAGGGCGCCGGTCGATTCGGAGGTGCCCAGGCCGTCAACGGATGCCTTGGCGATCCAGTCATTGCCTGCGCCCTCAGTCAGGGTCGCGCCGAGGACAACAACGCCGATGAGCAAGGTCCTGCCGTCCCGCCAGGCCGAAGGTCCCTTGGCGGCTTTCGGCTCCCCTTCGGTCGGCACAGGTGCCGTGATGTGCGGAAGGAAGTATCGCGGAACGGTCATCGTCACCAGCAGCACGATGCCCGCGATGACCAGCAGGTGCACCGGCAGTCCGACCCCGAGGTTGGACAGTCCTGCGCCGATGAGTGCACCCACAAAGGCGCCGCCGCTGAAGGCCGCGTGGAACTGAGGCATGATGGTGCGCCGAAGCTTGTGCTCGACGTCGGCCCCTTCAATGTTCTGGGACACATCCCAGAGGCCGATCGCTATGCCAAAGAAGAACAGGGCGATGGCCGTGCCCGGAATGAACGCCGCGGCCAGGGAGAGCGCGATGCCCACACCGGCCGCCGAGGCCAGCAGTCCGCCAAAGCGCACGGTGTTGGCCGTGCCGATCCTGCCCACCACCCAACCGGCCGTAGGCAGGGCGAGCAATGAGCCAACGGCGGTGCAGAGCAGCAAGGTGCCCATCTGGCCGGAGGTGATCTCCAGGGTCTCGGTAACTGCGGGGATCCGGGCTGCCCAACTGGCGAACACCAAACCGTTGATGCCGAAGACAACGAACGTGGCGGCGGCTGCTGCCTTTAGGCCGGCATGCTGTTCCGTTCCGGTATTTATGCTCATACATTCACTACTTTCACACAGTTGTCTTATTCAGCCAGTACTGCCACAGCGCGTCAGCGTGTGCGAACCACGCGCTTCTCGTCCCACACCGGCCCGTCGGACTCGTACACCTTGCCGTCGGAACCGAACACCAGGAAGCGGTCGAAGGTCCGCGCGAACCAGCGGTCGTGCGTCACGGCCAGGACAGTCCCCTCGAAGTGGTCGATGGCCCGCTCCAAAGCCTCAGCTGAGTGCAGGTCCAGGTTGTCCGTGGGCTCGTCCAAAAGCAGCAGGGTGGCGCCGCTGAGCTGCAGCAGCAGGATCTGGAAGCGGGCCTGCTGGCCGCCGGACAGGGACTCGTACTTTTGCTCGGACTGGGCTGCCAGCCCGTAGCCATCCAGAGCACCGGCTGCTGCCTCCCGGCCCAGGCCGGACCGGTGTTCGTCGCCGCGGTGCAGGATTTCCAGCAGCGTCTTTCCGAGCAGGTCCGGCCGGACGTGCGTCTGGGCAAAGAAGCCTGGACGGATCCTTGCGCCGAGTTTAACCGTGCCCTCGTGCGGCACTTCGGCAATCTCGACATCGGACACCGGCAGGTGCTCGCGTTCCGGGTCGGTCCCGCCGGTGGCGAGCAGCCGCAGGAAGTGGGATTTACCCGAGCCGTTGGATCCCAGGACGCCCACGCGGTCGCCAAACCACACCTCGGTGGAGAACGGCTTCATGAGCCCGGTGAGTTCGAGTTTCTCGGCAACAATGGCCCGCTTGGCAGTACGTCCGCCTTTGAGCCGCATCTGCACGTTCTGCTCGATGGGCAGCGCCTCGGGCGGTCCGATCTCAAGGAACTTCGCGAGGCGGGTCTGGGCCGCGTGGTACCTGTTGGCCATGTCGGAGCGGAATGCGGCCTTGTTTTTGTACATGTTGACGAGTTCCTTGAGCTTGATGTGCTCCTCGTCCCACCGCTTGCGCAGTTCCTCGAAGCGGGCGTTCCGGTCCGCCCGCGCCTCCACGTAGGAACCGAACCCGCCGCCGTGGATCCAGGCGCCGGCGCCGTTGATGCCCGGTTCCAGCGTAACGATGCGCCCTGCGGCGTTATTCAGCAGTTCGCGGTCGTGGCTGATGAAGAAAACAGTCTTCTTCGATTCGTTCAGTTTGTCCTCGAGCCAGCGCTTGCCGGGCACGTCCAGGTAGTTGTCCGGTTCATCCAGCAGCAGCAGGTCGTCGGGTCCGGCAAAAAGCGCCTCCAGCACAAGCCGCTTCTGCTCCCCGCCGGAGAGGGTCGACGCCGGACGGTGCTGCGCTCGGTCAAAGGGAAGTCCCAGCGCGGCCATGCACACTTCGTCCCAGACAGTCTCGACGTCGTAGCCTCCTGCATCTCCCCAGTCCACGATGGCTTGGGCATAGCGCATTTGGCTGGGTTCGTCGTCGTCCTCCACCATTGCCAACTCGGCGTCGTCCACTTCGCGGGCCGCTGCAGCCAGGGCGGGCGGGGCGGCGGACACCAGCAGGTCGCGGACAGTGGAATCATCCCGGACCTGGCCCACAAACTGGCGCATGATGCCCATGTTGCCGGAGCGCCCGATCACGCCTTCATCGGGAACCAGGTCCCCGGCGATGATGCGGAACAGCGTTGTTTTGCCGGTGCCGTTGGGGCCGATCAGGGCAGTTTTGGTGCCGTCCGGAACCTTGAAGGTCACCCCATTGAGCAGCTGGGTGCCGTCGGAGAGGAAGTAATCGATACCGGAAACGTCAATATGGGCCACGTACTCCATCTTCCCACGGGCGCACCCGCTGAACTTTTTCCGGAAGTTACCCCGCGGCTGTCAGGAACTTCTGCAGCAGCGGCCCCGACGTTGTGGCGCCCAGGCCGCCATCCTCAACAAACACGGCGACGGCGAGGTCACCGTGCACAGCAACAATCCAGGCGTGGGTCTTCGGCGGATTCGCGTTGCCGAACTCGGCGGTTCCGGTCTTGGCTCCCACGGGAGCGCCCGGGACGCTGGACAGGAAGCCCGCGTGGCCCGACGTCACCACGGCACGCATCATGTCCGCCAGGGACGCTGCCTCTTCAGCGGTGATCGGGTTATCGGACGCCTGTGACGGCGCCTGGGCAGAAGCCGTGGCGGACGGCTGCGCAGCGGGGGCTGTGGAACCGCTGGTTGTTCCCTGAGCGGCGGCGCCGCCGTCGGGATTCAAGACCAGTTGCGGGGCAACCGGCGCGCCCTTGGCCACGGAGCCGGCCATCATGGCAGCCGCCAACGGTGACAGCAGCACCTTGCCCTGGCCGATCATCGAGGCCGCGTGTTCTGTTCCGGCGGCCTCGCCGGGGACGGAACCCAGGAAGGCGGCTGCGCCGAGGGCCGGTGCTTCGACGGCAAGGCCCATCGCCCTCGCGGCCGATTCAAGCTGACTTTGCGAGACCGTGTCGCGCGCGGCGATAAAGGCTGTATTGCAGGAGTGCGCGAAAGCATCGCGGAGCGTCACCGAACCCAAGGAATCCTCCGGGTACCCCTCGGCATTTTTGAACTTCCGCCCGTCCACCGTCAACGTGGGCGTGCACTCGACCTTCGACTCGGGGGTCAGGCCATTGCGGAACATAGCCAGCGAGTCCACCATCTTGAAAATGGAGCCGGGAGCGTACTGGCCCAGCATCGCGGTGTTGTAGCCGTTGCTTCCCGGGCCGGAGGCGGCCGCCAGGACCGCGCCGGTGGAGGGGCGGAGCGCAACGATGGCGGAGGCCGGGTCCACACCTTCCAGGGTGCTCTCGGCCAGCGACTGCAGCTTCGGGTCCAGGGTCGTCTTCAGCGGCGTTCCGGGCGTTGGCTTCACCTCGAAGAGCACCCGGCGGGGGTCCGTTGCGGCGGCCTGGATCTCTTCCCTGGTCAGGTCGGCGCGCTGGGCACGGATAACGACGGCGTCCGTCCCCCGAAGCTGGTCGTCGTACTGCTGCTGGAGGCCACCGACGCCGGTGACATCACCCGCTGTCAGCTCGCCTTCGGAGGCTTCGATTTGCTCCGCTGTGGCCTCGCCCACCGAGCCGAGCACGGCACGCGCAAACGTGCGGCTGGGAGCCAAGGGCACCGTATCGGGAATGGCGCGGGCCCCGGGAATCACTGCGATCTGCTCATTGGTGATGGTGCGGCCTTCTTCGCGCAGGGTGATCGCGGAGACAAAGGCTTCGGCACCGGAGGCCTGTACCTGCTGGACGTACGCCGCCGGGTCCACGCCTACGAGCGCAGCAAGCTTGGTGGCGGAAGCAGCGGGATCCGAGCCTCCCAGCTGGGGCTTGTCAATGCCGACGTTCACCACGGGGCGGTAGGTCACAAGGGGAACGTCGCCCGCACCCAAAATGTCTGCCCGCTGGGGCGACTGGGAACCCTTGGTCAAAATCTCGCTGTCGGCAAGGTCCGGTGCCAGGGTGGCGGGATCCCAGATCGTGAGCCAGTTGTCCCCGGACTTCTTGAATTTGGCGGAAACGGTGTACTTCCACTCGGCGCCGCCGAAGTTCCAGGTGTAGTTCAGGGGTGCGGAAGCGTTGTCGCCGTCGAGGGCCAGCTCGCCCGCCTGGACGGCGGGCTTCTGCGGATCCAGCGCCGCAAAGACTTTTTTCAGCTGGTCGTTTGCAGCCGCTGATTCCTTGCCGTCGAACGGCACGGAGCCCACATCGAGTCCGGAGACTGCGGTAGCCAACTGCCCCGCGGCCGCTTCAGCGCCGCTCCTGCCGTCGTCGCAGGCAACCAGCGATGTTCCGAGAATGACGGCAGCGATGCCTAAAGAAAGTTTTGTTGATATCCCCATCGCGCCATTATCCCCTGCTTTCAGGGTTGATTTGGCACATGTCGCGCCGCGTGCGCTGGATGACAAGGGGCTAGGTTGTGGCCAGTCCCAGTGCGGGGACGGACAGGCCAAACATGTCGCGAAGGGCATACTTCGCCGCGTGATAGCCGGGCATGCCGGTAACACCAGGCCCTGGCGGGGTGGAGGAGGAACATAGGTAGACGCCGCGCAACGGGGTCCGCCATGGGACCCGGGATACGACAGGCCTTTGAACCAGGTTCAGCATGTCCATGGTGCCCGCGCTGAAGTCCCCGCCGACATAATTCCGGTTGTACTTTGCCAGCCCCGCAGCCGTGATGGCCTTGGACTCCACTATCAGGTCCCGGAACCCTGGCGCGAAGCGCTCCACCTGCGCCGTTACGGCTTCCGTCATGTCCCTGGTGGACCCCGTGGGAACGTGGCAGTAGGCCCACAGGGTGTGGTGTCCGGCCGGCGCCCGCCCGGAGTCGAAGCGGGATTGCTGAGCCACCAGGACGTAAGGGCGTTCCGGGTGTTTGCCGGCGTTTACTTCGTTCTCCGAACGTGCCACTTCTGCCCGCGTACCGCCCAGGTGGACGGTTCCGGCGTCAGCCAATTCTTTTGCAGCCCACGGCACGGGTCCCGAGAGGATGAAGTCCACCTTGCACGAGCCATTTCCGTACCTGAAGGATTCCAAAGCACCGCGGTAACGCCCGGACAAGGCGTTACCGGCCATGTTCAGCAGCCCTTGGGGAGCGACATTCAACAAAGTTGCGCGGGTGGCGGGAAGATCTTCCAGCCGGTCGATCGGGGCATCCGTATGGATAACACCGCCATGTGCAACGAGGTCCTCCGCCATCGCGGCGGCTATGGCAGCTGAGCCGCCTTCGGGGATAGGCCAGCCTCCCGCATGTCCGAGTGCCCCGAGCATCAGCCCGGCTCCGGAAGCGGCAAGGGATGGCTGATGCGAAATGGCATGGGCGGCCACTCCGGAGAGCAGCGCCGGGGCTGATTCCTCCTTGAACCGGGCATTCCACACGCCGCTTCCCTGCTCCAGCGTTCGCAGGCCGAAGATTCCGGCCGCTATGGGATTGCGGGGGATACGGAGGAGCTGGTTCTGGGTGAAGTCCATAACGTCGTCCACACGGTTGACGAGGGGTGCCATCAGCCGCCGGTACGCAGCACCGTCGCGGCCCAGTCCGGCAGCTGTCTTGTCCAGGGACCGGTAGGCCAGGGCCGCCCGGCCGCCGTCCAGGGGAGATCCATAGGACAGGTCCGGGGTGATGAGGTTTATCCGGCGGGACAGTTCAAAAGCCTTAAAGAACGGCGAGGCCACAGCCATCGGATGGACGGCCGAGCAGATGTCGTGGAAGTGTCCCGGCTGCATTAGTTCGCTGGTGCGTGTGCCGCCGCCAATGGTTTTGCCAGCCTCGAAGAGCTCCACCGAGAGCCCGGCGCGCGCCATCACCGCTGCCGCTGCAAGCCCGTTGGGTCCGGCGCCAACCACCGCCACGTCAGGCATTGGTACCGACCTTCCAGGGCATGATGGAGTTTGATCGGGCCCGGGGGTTCACCCGGAGCCAGTCGGGCGCCCCGGTGAAGGGGCCGCTGTGGGGGTCATCAAGGTGATGCCGCCGGATGGGGTCGTAATCCGGGTTGTAAATATCCCAGGTCACGCGCAGCATGAGGTAGCCCACCGCAGCCATGTGCGCGGCCACGGCGAGGACGTAGTAGGGCATATCCAGGTTGTGCTGGGAAGAGCCTGCGCTGGTCACCTGTCCAAGGTACATCCACACTGCTGCCCAGTGCAGGCCTTCGATTCCCTGCCAGATCAGAAAGTCACGCCACCTCGGCCGCGCCAGCGCCAGGAGGGGGATCAGCCACACCACGAACTGCGGGGAGTAGACCTTGCTGGTAAGGATGAAGGCCGCCACGATGAGGAAGGCCAGCTGGGCCAGCCGGGGGCGCCGGGCGGCAGTCAGGGCAACAGCTGTGATGGCCGTGCAGGACAGCAGGAAAAAGCCAAGGGACAAGAGGTCGACGGCGGCCGGGCTGAGTTCCGTCCACCGCAGCCGGTCCGCCACCAGGTTGTAGGCGAACCAGGGCGAGCTATACCCGGCATCGCGCTCTGCGCTGAACTGGAAGAAGTAGGCCCAGCCGGAGGGGTTGGCAGCCGCGAAGGGCAGGTTGACGGCCAGCCACGAGGCAGCGGCAGCGCCCGCTGTCACCAGGAAGGGGCGGAACCGGCCGGTCCGGAGGGCCAACAGCAGGATCGCGCCGAGAACCAGCAGCGGATACAGCTTCGTGGCTGTGCCCAGCCCGATGAAGACCCCGGCAAGCACCAGCCGTTGCCGCGAGAAGAAGTACATTCCCAGGGCGAGCAGCGCGACAGCCCAAAGATCCCAGTTGATGGTGCCAGCCAATACGATCCCCGGGGCCAGGGCCACCATGGCGGCATCCCAGGGACGGCGGCTGGTCATCCGGGCGGTAGCCAGGACCGTGACTACGGTGACGGCGGCCAGAAGCGCAACATTGATGTCGAAGTAGGCGAGCACACTCGCATCCGAGATCCCGGTCCCCGGAACGAGCCATGCCGTTAACCCCGCGATCAGGGCAATCAGGACCGGGTACTCAAACTGGCTCCCGGTGCCAAGGACGGGAAATGTTCCCTCGGCCAGTCCACGGTTCCGAAAGAGCTCGGGAAAGTCGGAATAGCAGGTGGCGTAGAACTGCGTGGGGGACTCCCAGCCGTTGGCACGGCAATACCCTTTGACCAGGATTCCCGTAACGGCCGCCAGGACTGTGAGGAGTATCAGTACGCGTTCCACGGTGAAGATGCCGGGGGAGACGATGCCCGGGGCGGCCCTTGATCCGAGGGGGCCGCCGATGACTTCGGTGAAGTTGCGCAGCAGGACATCACTTCGGCTGGGAACTACCAGGCGGGACCGACCTCGATGCTCCGGCGGCTGGGTCTCCTGCATGGCATCGAGCATACCGCCGCAGCCGGGCACCAGCGGGAGAGGGCCTACGGGAGCCCACGCGTTGCCGCGTGGACTCCGGCACGGCATTGAGGTGCAACATGGCTTTTCCTGAAGGAGGGACGAGTGGTTAGCGCATGCCACCCAGTTGTTGGTGCATCAGGAGGAATACGTCTTCCCGCTGCTTCTCCAGTAGCGGGCGATTGAATTGCCAGCGGCTGCTGCGTCTTCGGCGTGAAGGAGACAGAAGTTTTTGAAGCTTTTTGATCATTGTGGTCACCTCCTTGTCGAAACTGATTGGCCCGAAACTGGGCGCAGCAATAAAGCCCTCAATTTCCACCTCGAAATTCGTCGGACCAGGGCAGGGAAAGGCCCGGAAAAGGGCACGCGGATATAAATGAGGGAAATGCAATGCAAAAGCGCAAAGGCGGCCCGTTGAGTTAAAGGCACGCCGTTCGGCTAAGGAATGGCAGGGTAGCCCAGGGGAACCCTTATGACGCCCGCACCGGCACCCGGAGAAACCAAAGCGTCATCACCGGTCACGCCGGCGGCAGGAACGAAGGCTAGGCGCCGAGGAGCCCTGTATTCGGGCGCGCAAAAGCATCAGAGGCCGGGGCCGCGGTGATGGTCGTCTTCCATCCGCCAGTCAAAGTAATCATTTTTCCCAACCTCCTTTTCTGCTCTGCCGTTGCTGCGGCTAACATGCCTGCCAACGGTCGCCATGACCCCGGCGAGACGCTCTGGGGTTAGAAATAAAAGTACAGCACGATTAGAGTCCGCGGCTAGCTAATCCGCAAAACTTTTCCAATAAAACTGGTGAGTAACTATTAAAGACCCCACCGGACAATTGCCGGAGTCCTCTTATCCCAGCCCAGGGTGCACACTTTCGCGGTTCCGAGAATAAAGTGGCGTCCCTCAGTAGGAGGCAATTCCAGCCAACGGGCGGTGAGGATCCGGGAGAAGTGTCCGTGCGCCACAATGAGGACGTTGTCCATTCCCGATTCCAGTACGCGTCCAATAATTTTGTCCGCCCTCGCGGCCACTTCGTCCAGGGTTTCGCCGTTGGGAACGCCGTGGGTCCAGATCAGGTACTCGGGGTTGTCCTTGCGGATCAGGTCCGAGCTGATGCCCTCGTAGTCGCCGTAGTTCCATTCCACGGCGAGCGGCTCGTGCTGGGCGTCAGGGAAACCGGCGAGTTCCGCAGTCCGGCGCGCCCGCCGCAGAGGAGACGTCAGCACAAGATCAAAATCGACCGGATCCAGTACCTTGCGTGCTTCCACCGCCTGCTGTTCACCTTCAACAGTGAGGGGCAAATCAGTGAGTCCGGTGTACTGCCCGCTTTTGGACCACTCGGTCTCGCCGTGGCGGAGGATCCAGAGCTGGGGCCGGGGGGCAAGGGCAGGATTGGTCACTTGGACTCCTTGGAGGAAAGGTCGACGGCGGCAGGAGGCGTTCCATCCCCGGTTCCGGCAGGTGCAGCCTCGGGCTGTTCCGCCCACCAGCGGAGCAGCCTCGCCTCCGCTTCTTCGGTGGGCAGGGGACCGTGCTCCATCCGCTCGTTGAGCAGGAACTTGTAGGCCCGGCCCACCACGGGGCCGGGTTTGAGCTCCAGGAGGGCCATGATCCGGGCACCGTCCAGGTCCGGGCGCACCGCGTCCAGCGATTCCTGCTCGCGCAGTGTCGCGATCCGGGCTTCTAGGTCGTCGTAGGCGAAAGCCAGCCGCTCTGCTTTACGCTGGTTGCGCGTGGTGACGTCGGACCGGGTCAGCCGGTGCAGCCTTTCCAGCAGCGGCCCGGCGTCGGTCACGTAGCGGCGCACGGCGGAGTCGCTCCAGCCGGCTTCCCCGTAGCCGTAGAAGCGCATGTGGAGCTCCACCAGGCGGGCTACGGCCTTGATGGTGTCGTTGTCGAACCTCAGCGCCTTCATCCTCTTGGTGGTGAGCTTGGCACCCACCATGTCGTGATGACGGAAGCTGACCGCGCCGCCCGGTTCGAAGCGGCGCGTAGCCGGCTTGCCGACGTCGTGCATCAATGCCGCGAAACGCAGCACAAAGTCCGGTGACGGCACGGGGCCTTCAGCGGATGTTTCCAGCTCCGCTGCCTGTTCCAGAACCTGCAGCGAATGCTGATACACGTCCTTGTGCCGGTGGTGCTCATCCGATTCGAGCCGGAGAGCGGAGACCTCGGGCAGCACGAATTCGGCCAGGCCGGTGTCCACCAGCAGGTCAACGCCCACCCGCGGCCTAACACCGCAAATGAGCTTAGTGAGTTCGTCCCGCACCCGTTCCGCGGAAATGATGGTGATCCGTTCAGCCATTTGGGTCATGGCCTGGCGGACGTCGTCGTGGACGGAGACACCCAGCTGCGCCGCGAACCTGGCGGCGCGCATCATCCGCAGAGGATCATCCGAGAAGGACGCTTCAGGGGACCCGGGCGTGGCCAGGATGGAAGCGTGCAGGTCCCGCACACCCCCAAAAGGATCCACCAGCTCCAGGGAAGGCAGTTTCAGGGCCATTGCATTGATAGTGAAGTCACGCCGGAGCAGGTCATCCGTCAAAGAGGAACCGAAGGCCACCACAGGCTTCCGGGACTCGGGGTCGTACGCCTCGGCACGATACGTGGTTACTTCAATCTGGAAGCCGGCCTTCCGCATCCCGATGGTGCCAAAGGCGCGGCCGATCTCCCAGTAGTTGTCCGCCCACTTCTTGATGAGTGCCACCGTCTGGTCCGGCGTGGCGTCCGTGGTGAAGTCCAGGTCCGGGGAGGTCCTGCCCAGGAAAAGGTCACGCACCGGGCCGCCCACCAGCGACAGTTCGTGGCCGGCGTCCACAAAACGCTGGCCGAGCTCCAGGACCACCGGGTCCACCTGGAAATCGACGGTGTGGGATTCAGTCTTGTGATGTGCGTGCGCCATAGTTACTTAAGCTTGTCAGAAACCAGCGGCAGCGCAGGCCAAAATACCGTCAAGATCCTGCTCATTCCGTCCACTGACGGCAAAGCGCGTCATATGCAGTCCATGTTGGTGTCATGTTCCGGTCATCACGAACGGGCAACAGTCGTTAGAGTGGACTCCATGGCCCATCCAGTACCGAGCGCTCCAGGCAGGAGGACAAACGCACCGTTGCCGTCGGCAATCGGTGCGCACGTTGCGCCTGCCCAGCATTCGGCGCCGGCCTCGCTGCCTACGGTGGAGGAAGTCTCCGCCGGCGGCGTCGTGGTGGACACGTCCGACGCCGAACTGAGGGTTGCGATTATCGCCCGCCTTAACCGCGGCGGGCGCCTGGAGTGGTGCCTTCCCAAGGGTCATCCGGAGGGCAAGGAAAACAACGAGCAGGCCGCGGTCCGCGAGATTGCGGAAGAGACCGGCATCGAAGGCGACATCCTCGCACCGCTTGGAAGCATCGACTATTGGTTTACCGTCAGCGGCCACCGGGTGCATAAAACGGTCCATCATTACCTCCTGCGGGCCACCGGAGGCGAGCTGACCATCGAGAACGATCCGGACCAGGAAGCAGTGGACGTTGCATGGGTTCCCATCCACGAACTCGCGCGCAAGCTGTCCTTCCCCAACGAACGCCGCATCGCCGACCTGGCCCGTGAAGTCCTGCCCGAACACCTCTAGGACCGCACTGCCGGCGCAAGTGTTGCCATGATAGGCGCGTGCGGGTGAGACGATGAACTTGATGTCAGCTTCCAATTATCCTTCCGATCAAGCCGGCCGGGCCGGCGGCGCCCGAGACGACGCGCCTGGCGACGGCGCATTTCCCGACCGTGCACCCCTGGCCGGCCCGCCATTGGATGGGGCACCCCTGGACGGGGGACCCGTAGACGGCGCACCCGCAGAGATCGTGTCCACGGACGGCGGTTCCGCCAACGGTGCACAAGCCGGCGCCGAGCAGGCGAGCGAAACCAGGTCAAGCGCCATCATGGCCGCCGGAACCCTCGTTTCGCGCTTCCTGGGATTCGGCAAGACCTGGATGCTGGGCACTGCCCTGGGCCTCGGTTCCACGGTCAATGACACGTTCATCAACGCCAACAACCTGCCCAACCTGATCTTCCTGCTGGTGGCCGGCGGTGTGTTCAACGCAGTGCTCGTGCCGCAGATCATCAAGGCCAGCAAGGCTCCGGACAGGGGAGCGGACTACATCAGCCGGCTCCTGACGCTTGCTGTCCTGCTCCTGCTGGGACTGACGGCCCTGGTGACGCTGGCAGCTCCATGGGTCATCGAACTGACCACCCAGGGGTATTCCCCGCAACAAAAAGCGCTGGCCGTGGCCTTCGCGTTCTGGTGCCTGCCGCAGATTTTCTTCTACGGCCTCTATGCCCTCCTTACCCAGGTCCTTAACGCGAACGGTGCCTTTGGACCGGCCATGTGGGCGCCCATCCTTAACAACCTCGTGGCCATCGCAGGCCTGGGGATGTTCATCTGGATCTTCGGCTCGAACGAGTTCAATCCGCACACACTGGACAACTGGGGCGAGACCCAGACTCTGTTCGTGGCCGGATTTTCCACCATCGGCGTGGTGTCGCAGACCGCCATCCTGATGATCCCCGTGATCCGGCTGAAACTGCGACTCCGCCCGCGGTTCGGCTGGCGCGGAGTGGGACTGGGCCAGGCAGCCAAGCTGAGCGTGTGGACATTGCTGACCGCCGCCGTCGGGCAACTTGCCTTCCTGTACGTCATGCGCATCGCCACCATTCCCGGAGCTGAGCGCATCCGGCTTCAGCAGTCGGGCGACCCCTCCGCCACCCTGCTGCCCGGCAACGCCGTGCTGGAGGTGGCCAGCCAGCTGTACCTGCTGCCACACTCCATCATTGCCTTGTCCCTGGCGACAGTCCTCTTTAATCGAATGACCCGTGCCTCGCAGGACGGCAATAAAGCCGAGCTCCGCGATGCCCTGTCGCACGGGCTCCGCACCATGGCCGTGGCCACTGTCTTTGGTGCCCTTGCCCTCTTTGCGCTGGCCGGGCCGCTGGGGATGTTCTTCTCCGGTGGCCTTCGCCAGGACGGCGTGATGCTGGCCCAGACGTTGACCATTCTTGCGCTCAGCACACCGTTTATGAGTGCCAACTTCATGATGTCCCGGGTCTTCTACGCGAATGAGGATGCCCGGACCCCCTTCTACGTCCAGCTGCTCCTGGCGGTTGTTTACGTGGCCGGGGCCTTCGCCATCCAGTTCCTGCCGGTGAACCAGATCATTTACGCCATCGCGGTGCTCTACATGGTGGGCAACATCCTCTCGGTGGTTATCAGCGCCTACTTCCTGCGGCGGCTCCTGGGGCATCTGGACGGCCCGCGGATTGCCAACTCCTACATCCGGATGGGTTACGCGGCCCTGGGCTCAGCGATTGCAGGTGCAGGGGCCCTTTGGCTGATGGGCAGCTACAGCCCGGACGGGTTCGCCTGGCGTGACCGCCTGACTGCTCTCATGACAGTCATCGTGGTGGGCCCGGTCATGCTCGTGGTCTACTTCTTCCTGCTCAAGCTGTTCCGGGTCTCCGAACTGCGGGACCTGCTTCAACCCCTCCTGGGACGGCTGGGACGCGGCGGGCAAGCAGCACCTGCCACCGACGCCGGGAACCCGCCGTCGGACTCCTCACCGGGTGCGTCCTCCGGGGACCGCCCGCGCTCCGCACCGGAGCGCGCCACCACCTCTGTTGATACAGGGCTCATCCCGCGCATTTCAGGAGAATTCGACGCCGTCTCTTTCCGCGCCGGGCCGGCTCCGGATCGCGCTGCAGGTCGCAGGCGTGAGTCCGACGGCGGTGACGGCACCGCCGCTGAGGGCAACTATCTCCCCGGTGAGGATCAGCCCAGCACCGCACGGGGCGGATTGCTGCGCGATGAGATCCCGCTTCCGGGCCGCCGGACCTTCCAGGGGAAGTCCGGCGAGAACCCCCACTTTAGGCCCCGACGGCCCCGAAAAAAGTGATTCTTGCGCGGTCTGCCGCTGTCTTTGTCCACGGTGCGCCGGGCGCAATCGGCTAGGATCGAAAGGGAACAGGGGTAGTTGCATTCAAGGATCTGCCTCCCCGGCGGCCCCCTTGAACGGTGGTTGCGTCATCCGTGCCGGCAATACCGGACAGTCTAGGAGGAACACGTGTCCAACCCGATCGATGTCGGATCAGTACTGGGCGGCCGTTACAAGGTCACAGCCACTGTATTGGCCTCGCACGACCACGATCTGGTGCTGGATGGTGTGGACCAGGTACTTAACCGTCCCGTCAGCATCCTGGTTGCCGGACCGGACAACACGGAGCAGGTTGCACAGAGCGCCCGCGAAGTTGCCACCGGGGAACGCCCCGGAACGGTCCAGGTTTTGGACCTGGGCGTCACCGAGGCTGCCACGTACCTCATCACCAATCACACGTCCGCCGCGGACCTTCTGGATCTCGTGGTCGCATCCAACCCTCCGTATGTGGAGCCCTTCTTCACGGACACCCTCGGAAGTGAGATTTTCGGTCAGCCGCGGTCCCACGAGCCCGAGCCTTACGACGAGGAAGACCACGTAGACGCGGGCTACATCAACTATGGTGATGCCCACCCCAGCCAGGTAGATCCTTACCGGGCCGCGCCTACAATGCCGCAGAAGCCTCCTGTCCGGCCGGCGACGGCACCCGCCGGCCGCAAGCCATCCGGTGCGTCCCCTTTAGGGGGAGCAGCCCTTGGTGGCGCCGCCGGGGCTGCAGCTTCGAGCGCCACGACGCGCCCGGCCGGCCCTTCAACCCGACCCGCCGAAGATCCAGCCACTGCCAGTTTCGCCTCCAACTCCAACTCCAACCAGGCGGAGGCGCCCGGTTCAGGGAAGCCAAAGGTGTCCCTCTGGTCTGAGGACGACTACGCCAGCGCTGATAGCCAGGACCGCTATGAGGATGCGCTGGTGGAAGATGATCGGCCTGTTCGGAAAAAGTCCTCTGTCTTGGCTCGTGCGGCAGCCCCGGCCGCTGCTTCTGCCGCTGCCCGCCCTTCTTACGCTGAGCAGAACGACTATGACGACGACCGGGATGCACCAGCACGGGAACCGCGCTCCATGCGGTGGCTTGTAGGCGGGCTGCTGGCCGTCGTTCTGATTGCCGGCCTTATTTTCGCCGTGACCAACCTTGGCAGCCTCTTCTCCCCGGAACCACAGGCCAACCCGTCGGCTCCTGCCACCAACAATGACGCTCCCGAAGCCGCCCCCGCACCAACGCAGGCACCTACCACCGCTCCGCCCGCTCTTCCGCCCGCCATCGAAAGCGTCAGCCGGCAGGGTGCTTTCGATTTTGCGGCGACTTTTGACGGCGACCTGGTCAAGGCCTACGACGGCAACGCAGCCAGCTACTGGTCAGACATGGAGTTCGCCACCGAAAACTGGGGCGGACTCGCCGCCCAGGGCGTGCCGCTGGTGGTAAAGCTCAAGAACCCTGCAACGGTTTCATCCGTGACACTTTCCCAGCTGGGTGGCTCGGGTGGAAACATCACCGTGTACACCAATGACCAGCCGTCCTTGGACGGTGGGAAGGCCGTCGGGACCAACAGCTTCACCTCAACCGACCTGAACGTGCCCCTTGCAACACCGGTCCGTGCCCAGTACGTCATAGTCTCCATCAACTCCCTTCCCAGGCTCGCTGCGCCGAAGACACGCTACAGCTACGGACTCCGCCTGGCCGAGGTCAAGGTCCAGTAACTCCCGCTGCCTCGCGTGGGTGCCGCGGAACCGCGGCTGGAGGTACTTGACGCGGTGTTCGGGTTTGTCACGGGACGGTAATCTGGAAAAGGCGTCTCGCGGAGTTCGCTTACTGCGGTCCACCGGCAATCTGCCGCGCCCTGGTGCCGGAATATTCAGCCTGCAGTATCAGTTGTGCCATGTGGCCGGCCTCCAAAGCGGGGCGCGTCGAATAAGGAAGAGGTTCACCGTTCAGTGACCATCACAGAAAACACCACGTCAGACGTACGTGATGTCATTATTGTCGGCTCCGGCCCGGCTGGTTACACGGCAGCTGTCTATACTGCCCGCGCCAACCTGAAGCCCCTGATGCTGGCAGGTTCTGTCACTGCCGGCGGTGAACTGATGAACACCACAGATGTCGAGAACTACCCGGGCTTTCCGGAAGGCATCATGGGACCGGACCTAATGGAGAACTTCGAGAAGCAGGCAGCACGCTTCGGCACTGAGATTCAGTTCGAGGACGTCACCTCGCTCCAGCTCGACGGGCCTGTAAAGACGGTCACTATCGCCACGGGTGAAAGCTTCCAGGCGAAGGCGGTGATCCTCTCCACCGGATCGGCCTACAGGGAGCTCGGCCTGCCGAACGAGAAGCGCCTTTCAGGGCACGGCGTCAGCTGGTGTGCAACCTGCGACGGTTTCTTCTTCAAGGACCAGGACATTGCTGTCATCGGCGGGGGAGACTCTGCAATGGAAGAAGCACTGTTCCTTACCAAGTTTGCGAAATCGGTAACGATTGTCCACCGCCGTGACTCGCTCAAGGCCTCGAAAATTATGGCCGACCGTGCCCTGGCACACGAGAAGATCAATTTCGTTTGGAACACCACCGTGGACGACGTTGTCGGTGACCAGAAAGTCACCGGTCTCAAGTTGAAGAACCTCATTGACGGATCCGTTTCGGATTTGGCCGTAACGGGTGTGTTCGTGGCCATTGGCAACGACCCCCGCACGGATCTCGTCAAGGGAATCCTGGACCTGACGCTGGAGGGAACCATCGCCGTGGAAGGGCGAAGTTCCAGGACCAGCCTGCCAGGCGTATTCGCCGCCGGCGATGTCATTGACCCCACCTACCGTCAAGCAATCACAGCTTCTGGTTCCGGCTGCGTTGCCGCCCTTGACGTTGAGCACTACCTCGCAGACCTGTCCGCATAAGTCCTAAGCGTTATAAGACGAAGAGAGAGATAAAGCTATGAGCAAAGCGAAAGACGTAACAGACGCAAGTTTCGGTACGGATGTTTTGTCCTCCGATAAGCCCGTTATCGTGGACTTCTGGGCAGAGTGGTGTGGCCCCTGCCGCAAGCTAGGCCCGATTCTTGATGAGATCTCTGTTGAGTACAGCGAAAAGGTTGACGTTGTGAAGCTGAACGTCGATGACAATCCGGGGATCGCCGCGGAATACGGGATTACCTCAATTCCTGCTGTTTACCTGTTCCAGGGCGGGGAAGTGAAGAGCACCGTCATCGGGGCAAAGCCGAAGCAGTTCTTCGAAAAGGAATTCGCTGACGTCCTTTCCTAGGACCGGCTGACGCTGGGCTTGGTCCAGTGGTATTGAAGTGGCCACCGCTTTTTAGCGGTGGCCACTTTTTGTGTCAGCCGTGCGATGCAGTGTTTCACGAAACTAGCCGAATAGGAGTGAACTTCCTGTTGGTTCCGGATGACGGCATCGCGTGCGCCTCTAGGTCGACGTCCTGAACGTTCCGCACACATGAGGTGAGGAGCTCCAGCCTGTTTGCGCTCCTTTTTCCCACGGGTACCGCTGTTCAGGCTGACGACGACGCCGCCGCAGCCATGAACCTGTTTCACGTGAAACACATGACCTGGGTGTGGAACCCGGTAAGACCAGCCCGTCTGTACTAGCTGCGGCACGGCGAGACCGGGACCATACTGACTTGTGTTACCTACGCGTCTGCCAAGTAATCCAGTTAGCGCTCGGGCACGTGAATGTTATCCACGCGGATAGACGCCAGCCATTTCGTTTGTGCCAGTGACTCTAGTAGCGCGATTTCGAAGTAGCTGGCGCAAGCAAGACGTCTGTGACGAATGATTGGAACGACACTCTGAGTGGGGGGCCGGCTCTATACGACGCGAAAGGGGCTCCGTTTGCTTTCCTCACCTGGTCGGGCTTGAAGCAGCATTCTGTACTCATGCTGGAATTGCGAGAAGCGGGCATCAAATTCAGGTTCTAAAATGTTCAGTAGCCAAACCGGGCTGTCGACCCTACGAGCGCTACCTATTCCGCGCCAATGAGGTCCCCAGTGCTGCCACAAGTACTCGTCAGCACCTAGGCGGCTATACTGTCGGCCGCTCCAATCTGCGACCTCACGATTCCGACGCATTGAGTCGAGACGGACAGCCCCCGAACCATCTCCAAGCAAGCAGACTAGGCGCCCACGAGAGTGCGCCTCAAGCTCCGGTCCATACTTACCTCCGCGAGCTCGACCGTCACCCAACACTGGCGGCATCACTCTCGATGGTACGAAAGTGTTGGTCCCCTTCAGATTGCAGGAAGGATGGGCTCCGTTCAATGTTTCACGTGAAACGCGGGGCATCAGTGGGTCCTTGGCGGCTCATAGATCCTAATCACATCGCGTGTGCCAACGTTGTGCTTACAAGCCACACCATGGATCGGTATGGGGAGCTGTCCATAAGTGGCCGGCTAGATGATTAGCGTCTTCGAGAAGCCCAACTGAAACCATGCAACTAATCCTACGATGACTAAACAGCCGAGCTCTGGCGCCCAACTGATGAACCAGCGCGTTACAGTGACGCTAAGGTGACAACTTTAACTCATCATGCCGGCTTCCCTTCGTAGCAAGGCGCCCGGAGAAACAAGAGCAGCGGACAGACCGGTCAGTGCCGCTCGAGGAGGCTGTAGTGGACTGAACCTAAGGACACTCAGCCTTTGGCGCTATTCGGAATGCCACGGCACCGCTCATCAGATGCAGACAACGCAGGAAGGCAAGAAGCGCAGGACCTCATCACTTGGAGTGCCGGAGACATTCCAAAAACAAGCATGTGCCGGGCATCGCCGGCGGTGTCGCGAGCCGCGCCCTAGTCGAGTCGTAGAGGGCCAGGCCACTACTGTCCGACTGAGGTCAACATTCGACCATGACGGTCATGAGTTGCGGAAGCGTCGGTCTCCTTTTCGACTGCTGACGATCGTTGTGTACACAAATTGCGCCGGACTAAGACTAGGCCGTCGATGGTTTGTCCACACTATTATCCACAGCGCCCGCTCGACTTATCACCACGTTTATCCACAGCCCGTTAGCGGGGGTTACAGGTTCCTCTCCCGTGGGAAGAAGTCGAAGGTTGGATCACCGGGCGCGAGGCGACAGTCGTGCGCATCATGTTGCTCGACAGGTTGGCCGGCAGCACAGTCTTTTCAGCCCCCGCAGGTGCGCAAATAAACCACAACGGCGCTAAACTCAGCTGTCCGCAGCTACAATGCGTCTACTTGCTACTCCTACACTTCCGAGGTCGAGGTGTTTCACGTGAAACACGTCAGACGTTCAGCGGAGCGAGTCGGCAAACCGCGTGAAATACGTCGTCGCGGCCGACCACTTTGCGTCCGCGAAACACCCCTGCCCACGATCCTATCCACAGACTTATCCACATCCTTGTCCACCGCGCTTTCCACACGGCTGCCACGGATTATCGTCTCCCGATTTAACAGCGTCAGCACGCGCTGAGCACCATCGAGGAATAGAGAAGTATCTCTTCAGGCGCAGTTACGTCCAGTCCGCTGCGCCGTTCATGAGAATGACGTTAGGTCCTGCACGCCGAGAAGGAGGTTTGTCTGTCGGTGAATGGCTACGCTATGGCGCTCGGCCGGCCGGGGGTAGCACGACTTGAACTGCTAGATTTGGGTTGTGCAGGTGCACCGCATCGCCAGTTGGCAGCCGGGTGTCCAACCCGATGTGCCTCTGCTCCCGCAAAAAGTGGGGGATGAAGATGCGTCCTGTCTTCACCCTGGTGCAACTACTGCCCAATGCTCGCCTGCCTTGTGGTTCCTAGTCATCCTCCGCTCAATGGAAGGGGGCGTGATGCTACGGGGAAGGCGCATCTGGTCGTGTGCTCCTGGGCGCCTGTACTCATCGAGCGCGACGAGGCTCACTTAGTCGGGCACGGCCAATTCACCCCGCGATCCTCCGACTGGCAGAAGCACTAGCGAGGAGGGCAAGTAGCAAGACCGCAAACCTCTTTATCGTTAGTGGCCCTTTTGTGATGAAGCATGTGACTGACCGGTAGCCTGGAGTCCACCTTCCTGGGCCGCACAGACTCAGTTGGGGTGAGACCGCCGACTCAGCACTGCGGAGCTCCCATGCAAACGGAACGAAGGCAAGACTGCCCTGCGCCGTTTCACGTGAAACAAGAGGAGTTGCTACCTTCCGCCACAGGGGGGCTATGGTCTCTCGCAAATGGGAGCGCGAAGCAGAGAAGACGAGGCTTGCGTTCCGGGACCTATGGAAGGTGGGATAGGGGTAAAGGGAGTGCCGCTGCCAATCCACCAGCGGGGTTGCATGAATGACCAGGGCGGCACGCTGCGCCTATAAATGCAAGAGCTCCAGATCGTAGCCCGACCAGGGGACTGATTGGAACAGCAGCGGTCCAGTCACGCCGGTCATGTTTGTCTGCCACCAGGCGCACGATGTTCCGTACAGCTCTGGCCTTCGGCTATGCAAGTAGCTACTGCAACACGCATGAATGAGTCTTGGTACAGTCTGGAAATCGCTTGGTCCTGGCCTATCTGGCCTTGTCGCATCCGAGGCATGGCCGCTGGACGGATGTTGAAGGCTTAGGCAGAATGTGACTGGAGCCGCCCTCTAAACCGAAGGGCCCTCTTGGTAAAAGGTGCGCAGACCTGCAGCTCTTGTGCCTGGAGTGTAACTGCTTTCCCGGTATGAGCCGGTTTGTCATGGGTAGGCACAGGCGATACCAAGGGGCCCTAGCATTAGCGCCGCGCCATGACGTTCTACCGCGAAGTACTAAACCACTGCGGTTCCCACGCCACTCTTTTCCTAGCTGGCGGGGCATCGGTGGCGCGCAACCCTGACGGGCTGGTGCACTTGGGAAGGCGAGCCGCCGTCCGTCTTAACGTTTCACGTGAATCAGTAAGATCGGGCCTAGGATTTGCTTGGAAAGGCCAAAGAGTACTCACTTGCCTGGCTGTGAGTCGGACTCCGCACCCATAGTGCGTACGGCAGATGATTTGGGAGGAACTGAAGCAAAAGGCAATGCCAAGGTACTCAGACTTGAGCACTTTCATTGTTTCGGCAACGCAACACCCTGCAGGTCGGCTCTGAAGATCGCGGGGCAGGATCAGTGCGGCGTCCCAAACCGGCCGTCTGGCACAGAACAGAAGCGGTGCGGTCTTGATGAGCCGAGGGACACAGTTCCGTTCGGGCTTGGGAGTCGCGTCGCGAGTCCCATACGGTCCGCCAACCGAATGCACGCGGCTTCTTCGGGCCGTGAGCAGCGAGGGAAGCCTCAATTACACTTGACAGGCTTTTGACTAGAGATCCACGGTCTGTTTCACGTGAAACAAGCAGCAAACCGGGCGGAACGCGTTCCCATCGTGGACCGGGCTCCCAGCCTTGGGGCAGTCCAGGCATTGCACCCGCCGGGTATCAAGATTTATTGCTGGTTACCAAAGGCATGTGGACCACGAGCAGTACATGGAGGTGCGGGACACACCGCACTGTCCAAGCGGGCAAGCTGTACCCAGCCAGCGCAGCACAGAACCCTGACAAGGGCCTACCAAAGTAAGACGACAACTTCTTCACAAGTCCTCGCAAAGACGCCGAGAGCGTCTGGCGCCTGGGCACTTCAGTTCTCAGAACCCGGAGCGAGCACATCCATGATCCGATTGAGATCCTCAACGCTGGCGAATTCAATGCTGACCCGGCCCTTGCGCACACCCAACGAGATCTTCACGTTTGTATCCAAGCGGTCCGAAAGCGAAGACGCGAGGTAGTCAAGGCGCTCATGGCGCGCTCCCGGACGAGGAATGTTGTTTTTCGCCGGCTTAGTCGGGTCCTGGTACAGTGCCACAGCTTCTTCCGTGGCGCGCACGGACATCCCTTCAGCAACGATGCGCTGTGCCAAGCGTTCCATAGCCGCTGCGTCAGGAAGTGCCAGAAGGGCGCGTGCGTGGCCCGCAGACAGCACTCCGGCTGCAACCCGGCGCTGGACCAGAGGCGGCAGCTTCAGGAGCCGGAGGGTGTTGGATACCTGGGGGCGGGAGCGGCCAATGCGGTCCGCCAGCTGTTCGTGGGTAGTACCGAAGTCTTCGAGCAACTGCTGGTAGGCGGCTGCCTCTTCCAATGGATTCAGCTGGCTCCGGTGGAGGTTTTCCAGCAGTGCATCCCGCAACAGGTCATCGTCGGTAGTGTCCCGAACGATTGCAGGGATGGTTTCCAGTCCGGCAGCCTGTACCGCACGCCATCGCCGCTCGCCCATGACGAGCTCGAACGGCTCGCCACCGGCTTCGGTTGAATTCCGCACCACAATTGGCTGGAGGACTCCAATTTCGCGGACGGAGTGGACAAGCTCCGCCATGTCGTCCTCATCGAACACAGCACGCGGCTGTTTCCGGTTGGGATGGATATCGGAGACGCGGATTTCCGCAAAACGGACTCCGGGAACCGGTACAAGCTCCACACCAGTATCCGAACCAAACGATCCCAAGGATTCGCCGGTCGTGGCGTCAAGTGGTTCGGGCCTCTCCGCATCAGTTGAGTCCGCCGCTTCCGCAGCCGTATCGACCGCGGCTTTCCCGGCAACCTTAGTGCTGACGGTGGTCTTCGTCGCCGTCTCGCTACCGGAGCGGCTGGAAGTGCCCGCCGACTCTGATGCCCGCTGCGCTGCGGATGATTTGGATGAAGTCGTTTTACGCGAGGTGCTGCCTTGAGCCTTGGAAGCAGAATTATTGGTGCCCGCAGGCTTGGTGACACCATTACTTGTCGGCTCGGATTCCTCCGCCGGTGAAGTAACCACAACTTCCTCGGGCTCTACAGTCTTCCTGCGCCCCTCAGGGAAAAAGAGATCAACGGGACGCGAAACTGCTGCCCCGTTGCCCGCCCCATTCGCACCGGCGGAACTCGGAATCAGCGCGCCAAGACCGCGGCCTAAGCCCCTTCGCTTCTCGCTCATGGGTAAATCCCTCCAGTGGTAGAGCACAGTCTGGCCGCACTCCAGTTGTTGCAGTTCTTGAAGATTTTAGCGTTCTGCTATTTCAGCAGCGGCTTCCAGGTAGGACAGGGCGCCACTGGATGAAGGGTCGTAGGTCATCACGGTTTGCTGGTAGCTCGGAGCTTCAGAGATACGAACCGAGCGCGGCACTACCGCAGACAGTACTTGTTCGGGGAAGTGTTGGCGGACCTCGGCGGCGACCTGGGCAGCAAGGTTGGTTCGGCCGTCGTACATGGTCAGGAGAATGGTGGAAACCACAAGATCAGCGTTGAGATGTTTCTGGATCATCTCGATGTTCTTGAGGAGCTGGCTCAAGCCTTCCAGGGCGTAGTACTCGCACTGGATCGGAATCAGGACTTCACTCGCCGCGCAGAATGCGTTGACGGTCAAAAGCCCAAGGCTTGGCGGGCAGTCAATGAAGATGTAGTCCAGGCGCTCTTCGCCCTTCTTCGCGCGTGCCTTTGCGTAAACATCAATGGCCCGGCGCAGCCGCTGCTCACGGGCCACAAGGGACACGAGTTCGATTTCCGCACCTGCCAGGTGGATGGTTGCCGGTGCGCAAATGAGGTTGCCGATATCGGGGCACTGCGCCACCACGTCGGCCAGGGGAACATCGTTGATCAGGACGTCATAGATGCTGTCCACATCTGCGTGGTGCTCAATGCCCAAGGCGGTGGAAGCGTTGCCCTGGGGGTCAATGTCGATAACCAGGACGTTCAAGCCGGCAGCGGCTAGGGCGGCAGCGATGTTAACCGTAGTAGTGGTCTTGCCTACGCCACCCTTTTGATTCGACACCGTGAAAATGCGCGTCTTTTCCGGACGAGGCAGCTGACGTCCGACTAGCCGTTCACGCCGGCGGGTCTCGTGGGCAAGTTCGCGCGCGATAGGGCTCGAATCGTCAATTGCGTCGATGACGTTCGCTCTACCGGTAGACGTTGTTTCACGTGAAACAAATGCCGGCGAAGACTTTGATACCTGCTTCGGTTGATTTCCGAGGGAACCCGAGGCGGCAGAAACAGCACCAGCGAGAGAACGCGCTGACCCCAATGACACGAACGGCGGTATCCGTTGCGTGGAGGCTTCGCTACTGGTCACTGGGGCACACTCACTCTCGTTCAGCTATTTTTGCTGCCGTTGACTAGCCTAACTGCTTACCCCGGCAGACTGTGGCCGCCGGGCCTACCCTAGGCCTTCTTTTGGGACTTGTTTACAACGATGCGTACTACGGTGGTGGGCTCTTCCAGCATATTGTCGCCCACCGTAACGACGGATGTATGAACGCCCCCCAGTTTGCGGATAACCTTCGCTGCCTTCTCGATTTCCTCGGCTGCACTGCGGCCCTTGATGGCAACAACTTCACCATGCCCGCCGAGCAGGGGGATGGTGAGGCCTGCGAGGTTACTAAGAGCAGATACCGCCCGCGCCGTCACAACGTCGGCCTCCACATGGCCAACTGCAAGTTCAGCGCGGGTCCTCATGACTGTCACGTTGTCCAGGCCCAGATCATCGACCACTTCCTGCAGCCAGATCACCCTGCGCTCCAGCGGTTCGATCAGAGTGAGCTCCAGGTCCGGGCGCGCGATCGCCAGGCAAAGGCCTGGCAGCCCGGCGCCGCTGCCGACGTCGGCAACGTGACTTCCCTGTGCGATCTCGCTTTCGATGACCGCACAGTTAAGGACGTGCCGTCCCCACAAGCGGGGAATTTCCCGCGGCCCAATAAGCCCACGCTCCGTTCCGGAGGTGGCGAGGTGTTCCACATAACGCTTAGCGAGGTCCAGGCGATCGCCAAAAATCTTTTCAGCCGCCAGAAGCTCAGCTGCCGTGATGTCAACCATGATTAGCGAATCAGCAATTCTCTAGTCCGCGGATACAACGATGTGGCGTCCGGCGCCTTCGCCCTCGGACTCGCTCACCAAGCCAAGATCAGCGACGGCGTCGTGGACAATCTTGCGCTCATAGGCACTCATTGGCTCAAGGGCCACAGCCTCGCCGGTCTGCTTCACAGCCGCCGCTGCGTCTTCGGCGATCTTCTGCAGGTGGCCAGTGCGTTCCTGCCGGTAGCCGTTGATGTCCAGCACCAGCCGTGAGCGGTTCTCCGTTGCGGACAACACAGCAAGCCGGGTCAGTTCCTGCAGGGCTTCAAGGACTTCGCCGTCCTCACCCACCAGGCCGTCCAGGGTATCGGACTCTTCCTCGGTAACGATGGAGATGTAGGTGCGGCCGTTGCGGACCTCGATGTCGATGTCGCCGTCGATGTCCGCGATGTCCAGCAGTTCCTCGAGATAATCCGCCGCCACGTCCCCCTCTTCCTCAAGCCGGCTGGCCGAGGAAACCTTGGGGACGGAGGAGTCCTCGGCCACGGACTCGTCCGGATCGTCGATGATCTCTTCGGAAAGGGCGTGTTCGGTACTCTCGGCTGACATTACTTCTTCTTCCTGTTCTTGCGTTGTGGCTGGATGCGCTGGCTCTTGGCCTGCGCCACGGCAGCGGCGGCAGCAGCTGCGTCGGCGTCCTCGTCCTTCTTGCCCGTCAGGATCGAGAGAGCCGGAAGGCCCTTGGCGGCACGGCGCTCGGCGAGGGCCTTGGCGGCGGGGGATCCCGGCGTCGGCATGCGGCGGATAACGAAGAACTGCTGGCCCATGGTCCAGAGGTTGGTGGTGGTCCAGTAGATCAGGACGCCGATGGGGAAGTTGATGCCGCCAACACCGAAGACGATGGGCAGGATGTAGAGCATCATCTTCTGCTGGCGCATGAAGGGGCTGGCCATGGCTTCTTCAGACATGTTCTTGGCCATGATCTGTTTCTGCGTGATGAACTGCGAGGCCGTCATTGCAAGGATCATCAGGATGGAGAGGATCCAAACTGCCACCTGGTTTCCGTCGCCGCCATGCAGCAGGGACGCGGACAGAGTGGCACCGAAGATGGTGGAGTCATCGAACTGCACAACCTGCTCGTGGCTCATGGCGCCGATGCCCTCGCCCTCGCGGCTCGCCGTCGAGATCCCGGACAGCACTGTGAACAGCGCGAAGAAGAACGGCATCTGGATCAGCATGGGCAAGCAGGCGGAGAACGGGTTGGTGCCGTGCTTCTTGTACATGGCCATCTGTTCCTGGGCCATTGCCTGGCGGGAGAGCTGGTCAGTCTTACCCTTGTACTTGTCCTGTAGCTTCTTCAGGTCCGGCTGCAGGAGCTGCATGCCGCGCTGCGCCTTGATCTGCTTCACGAACACCGGGATAAGGGCGGCACGGATCACCAGCACCAGGCCGATGATGGACAAAGTCCAGGTCCAGCCCGAAGCTTCGGGCATGCCAATGGTGCTCAGGCCCTCGTGGAAGCCCACCATGATGACGGACACCAGCCACTTGAACGGAAACATGATTGTTTCAAAGAAGTCCATACTTATCCCTATTCGTCAGGCCGCCGTGCGGCCTTCTCCATCAGTCCGAGCAGCCAGGTACTTGTCCGGGTTGTTCAGCACAACAATCGTGGGGGTCTGGCTGACAGGCCATTCCCGGTGGCCGGCGGGGACATGGTCCACACCGCCGGCATTCCATGGATGGCAGCGGCCCAGGCGGCGGACGGCAAGCCAGCTTCCTTTGACGGCACCATGAACAGTAATCGCTTCAAGGGCATAGGCCGAGCATGAAGGAAAGAAGCGGCAGACCTGGCCGTACAAGGGAGAAATCACCTTGCGATACGCGGTCAACAGAAGAATAAGGATGTTGCGGGGCAGGTTCCAGAAAAACCTCCCGGCAGCGGCAGCAGCAGGACGGAGATAGGTGACGACGACGGCGGTGGCGTTACGCACGCAGTGTCCCCTCCTGTGTTGTACCGGGCGAACCGTTGGCAGCAGCCTGTACAGGGCGGCCTGCCAGCCGGGTCATAGTCGCTGCCAGTGCGGCGTTGTAATCCGACAACAGCTGATCCCAGCTCGCGGACGCAGACGCAGGAAGCGCCCGGACCACTATGGCAAAACCGGTACCGTTCTCGCGCAGCGAGGCAGCACCTGCTTCTCTCAGTCTCCTCTTAACGAGGTTCCTGACCACAGCGTTCCCGACACCCTTGGAAACGATGAACCCGATCCGGCTGGGTTCGTCAGCAGCAAGAGCTGCCGTATATAACACTACGTTCCGGCGTCCATTGCGGACACCGGAACGTACAGTTGTTGAAAAATCGGTTGCAGTCCTCAAACGGTTACGGGTGGCCAGCACCTTAAACTCGCAAAGAAATGTCTACCGACGAGTCAGTTATTTAGGCCGACAGCTCGGTACGGCCCTTGCCACGACGGGCTGCCAGGATGGCGCGGCCGGCACGGGTACGCATACGAAGGCGGAAGCCGTGCTTCTTGGCTCGACGGCGGTTATTCGGCTGAAAAGTCCGCTTGCTCACGTTAGTTACTCCAGTGGATCAAAGGTGCGCCCACCCGATCAGTAAAGGGGAAGAACTGGCCGACGCTAAGTTTTGTATATGCACGCTTCCCCCGGCTGCTCACACGCACTGCGTCTGAGAGGTTCAGATGGGGCCAAAAAGCGGACACAAAGGACTTCACAACGTTAGGGCAATTTAAGCCCCTGAGTCAAACCGGAGCAGGCCGCGTGCGCTATCCACAACTGTGGCCAACTGGCCCCTCCAGCCTGTGGATGAAGTGGCTCACAGGGCCCCATTCAGAACAACACCCGTGTAATTATCCACAAGCTACTTGCCAGCTATCTTCTAGGCTTTTCATCCCCTAGAGTTGCCCAGTAGCCGATTATCCACGTGCTGTGCATAACCCTGTGGATGAAGCTGAACCCATCCTGGTTCAAGACTTGCGGCTGCAGGCAATGCAGGCAAAGCAAGTTTTGAGGGAACCGATTGATGACAGTAGACGAAGCCAACCACGCCAATACTGTCGGAAGTTCCTGGCGTCGGGTTGTGACCTTGCTGGAGCAGGACCACCGCGTGACGCCGCGGCAGCGGGGCTTTGTCATCCTGGCGCAGGCACAGGGCCTGATCGGCTCCACCCTTCTGGTTGCCGTCCCCAATGAGCTCACCCGCGAAGTGCTGCAGACCCAGGTCAAGGACGCCCTGGACGACGCCCTGCACAACGTGTTCTCCGAAGACATCCGCTGCGCCATCGATGTGGACACCGATCTGGTGCCTGTCCATGTAGAGCCGGAACCCGTCGTCGAACCTTCCTTCTCGCCGGACCAGCTCATCGAGCAGAAGCCGCAGCCCATGCTGCCCAGCACCTCCCACGAGTTCGGCCGGCTAAACCCCAAATACGTCTTCGACACTTTCGTGATCGGTTCCTCCAACCGCTTCGCCCATGCCGCCGCCGTCGCAGTGGCAGAAGCGCCGGCCAAGGCCTACAACCCGCTGTTCATTTACGGCGACTCGGGTTTGGGAAAGACGCACCTGTTGCATGCCATCGGTCACTACGCGCGCCGCCTGTACAGCGGAATCC
This sequence comes from Pseudarthrobacter sp. Hb11, assembly GCF_059383655.1. Lineage (NCBI taxonomy): Bacteria > Bacillati > Actinomycetota > Actinomycetes > Micrococcales > Micrococcaceae > Pseudarthrobacter > Pseudarthrobacter sp. Hb11. Next base: position 51,897 of record NZ_JBWZCM010000004.1, on the reverse strand, counting down.
GTGTCCGTTACGTCAACTCGGAAGAGTTCACCAACGACTTCATCAACTCCATCCGCGACGATGAAGGCGCCAGCTTCAAAACCACGTACCGCAACGTGGACGTCCTGCTGATCGACGACATCCAGTTCCTGGCCGGCAAGGACCGGACGCTGGAGGAGTTCTTCCACACCTTCAACTCGCTGCATAACAACAACAAGCAGGTTGTTATCACTTCGGACCAGCCGCCCAAGCTGCTCGCCGGTTTCGAAGACCGCATGAAATCCCGCTTCGAGTGGGGCCTGCTGACGGATATCCAGCCGCCGGAGCTCGAGACCCGTATCGCCATCCTGCGGAAGAAGGCGCTCAGCGAGGGTCTTTCCGCGCCGGATGACGCTTTGGAGTACATCGCGTCCAAGATTTCGAGCAACATCCGTGAACTCGAGGGCGCCCTGATCCGCGTGACGGCCTTTGCCAGCCTCAACCGCCAGCCCGTGGACGTTGCCCTCGCCGAGATGGTCCTCAAGGACCTCATCACCGACGACGGCGCCCAGGAAATCACTTCGAGCCAGATCCTCACGCAGACCGCTGACTACTTCAAGCTCAGCATGGAAGAGCTCTGCAGCAAGTCCCGCACCAGGACCCTGGTCACCGCCCGCCAGATCGCTATGTACCTGTGCCGGGAGCTGACGGACATGTCGCTTCCCAAGATCGGCCAGGAACTCGGCGGCCGCGACCACACCACTGTGATCCATGCAGACCGCAAGATCCGCGAACTGATGGCCGAGCGCCGTGTGATCTACAACCAGGTGACAGAGCTGACCAACCGGATCAAGCAGCAGCAGCGCGATTCCTAGCGGAGCATCTATACCTTATTAACAGGTGCATGTGGATAAGCCTGTGGATAGTTAAGGGGACAACCGCCGTTAATGGGCTTAAAACCCTTAAGGCGCCTGTGGATTCGAAAAATCGCGAAAAATGTTGTCCCCATCCACACCCTGTTTAAAACCTGCTCCACCCACAACCCATGAACAGGGCTTAACCGCCGGATCCTGCGGGCGGAGGAGGTTATCCACAGTTTCCACAGCAGTTATTAACACTACTAATCCCAAAAATTTGAAGTCCCTCAAATAACAACTCCGATCTCCCGCGCCGCACCGAGGGACCAATGGCCCGAAGGAGCTGGCGCTGGAAGACGGGGGATGGGTTAATCGCTGATCTTCCGGCTAAGCTGTCAGCAGCGCTCCCATCCTTGGGTTTCTGCGTGGTCCAGGCAGAACGGACCATGCAGGTTCAGGTGTCGGGACAACTCCTTTTGTGACTTCCTGCGGGAAGTTTCCGGAACACCATCGCAGCAGCAATGAAAGGCGGCACCCTTCCGTGAAGTTCAGAGTCGATCGGGACGTCCTGGCAGAAGCCGTCACCTGGACAGCCCGCTCGTTGTCTCCGCGGCCGCCCGTCCCCGTCCTTTCCGGCCTTTTGCTGAAGGCTGAAGCAGGCACGGTCAGCCTCTCGAGCTTTGATTACGAGACCTCCGCGCGCCTGGAAATCGCCGCTGACATCCGTGACGAAGGCACCATTTTGGTTTCCGGCCGCCTCCTTGCGGACATTTGCCGCAGCCTTCCTTCGGCCCCTGTCGACGTCGAGACGGATGGGAACAAGGTCACCCTGACCTGCCGCCGCAGCAGCTTCCACCTGGCCACGATGCCGGAAGCTGAGTACCCGCCGCTTCCGGCACTTCCCACCGTGAGTGGAACGGTTCCGGGTGACTCGTTTGCCCAGGCCGTCTCCCAGGTGATCATCGCTGCGAGCAAGGATGACACCCTCCCCATCCTCACCGGCGTTCGGATGGAGATCGAGGACGACCTCATCACCCTCCTCGCCACAGACCGCTACCGTCTCGCCATGCGTGAGGTGCCCTGGAAGCCGGTAACGCCCGGAATCTCCACCAGTGCGCTGGTCAAGGCCAAGACCCTGAACGAAGTGGCCAAGACTCTCGGCAACAGCGGTGACATCCAGCTGGCCCTATCCGATGACGAAAGCCGTTTGATCGGCTTTGAAAGCGGCGGCCGCACCACCACATCACTGCTCGTGGACGGCGACTACCCGAAAATCCGCTCACTCTTCCCGGATTCCACCCCCATCCACGCCACAGTGCAGACCCAGGAACTCGTGGAAGCGGTACGCCGCGTGTCCCTCGTTGCTGAACGCAACACACCTGTCCGCCTTGCATTCACCCAAGGCCTGTTGAACCTTGATGCCGGCACCGGTGAAGATGCCCAGGCCTCGGAGGAACTGGAAGCCCAGCTTTCCGGTGACGACATCACCGTTGCGTTCAACCCCCATTACCTGGTGGAGGGCCTGAGCGTGATTGAAACTAAGTTCGTCCGTTTCTCGTTCACGACGGCACCAAAGCCAGCCATGATTACGGCCCAGGCTGATGCCGACGGCGAGGACCAGGATGACTACCGGTACCTCGTGATGCCGGTCCGCCTCCCCAACTAGTCCCCACCGCCACCCTCGCCTCGCAAGTCCCCATCATTCTCTGCCCCAAAACAAAAGCCAAACCTGCGCAGAAAAGAGATCCACCGTGCACATCGGACTGATCGGCCTCGGCAAAATGGGATTCAACATGCGCGAACGCCTGCGCAACGGCGGTGTGGACGTCACCGGGTATGACCGGAACCCGGACGTCACTGACGCCGGCTCGATCGATGAGCTCCTCGCCGCAGTTCCAAGTCCGCGGCTGATCTGGGTGATGGTTCCCGCCGGTGACGTCACGGACGCTGTCATCAAGGAACTCAGCGAAAAGCTCGACGAGGGCGACCTTGTCATCGACGGCGGCAACTCACGGTTCACGGAAGACCAGAAGCACGGGGAACTCCTCGCCGCCAAGGGCATCCGCTTCGCGGACTGCGGTGTTTCCGGCGGAGTATGGGGGCTGCAAAACGGCTACGGGCTGATGGCTGGTGGCGACGCAACCGACATCGAACGGGCACTTCCGGTGTTCGACGCCCTGCGTCCGGAGGGCGAACGCGAGGACAGCTTCGTGCACGTCGGCGGAATCGGTGCAGGCCACTACGCCAAGATGGTGCACAACGGCATCGAGTACGGCCTGATGCAGGCATACGCCGAAGGCTACCAACTCCTCGCTTCCAAGGACATCATCAACGATCTGCCAGGCACTTTCCGCGCCTGGCAGAAGGGCACCGTTGTCCGTTCGTGGCTGCTCGACCTCCTGGTTAAGGCACTTGACGAGGATCCGGGACTGCAGAACATCGACGACTACGTCGAGGACTCGGGCGAGGGCAGGTGGACCGTGGAAGAAGCCATCGCCAACGCAATCCCCGCACCGGCCATCACCGCCGCGCTGTTCGCGCGCTTCGAGTCCCGCGAGGACAGCTCCCCGGCCATGAAGATGGTGTCCGCACTGCGCCACCAGTTCGGCGGCCACGCAACCCGTCCCGCCAAGTAGCCACCACCGGGAACCTCCGCGGTTCCCAGAATTGCCAGCCCCGCGTGTACCTAGAACACCTTTCCCTGACCGACTTCCGCAGTTACGCCCAGGTTGACCTTGCCCTGGGTCCGGGGGTCACCGTTCTGGTGGGATACAACGGCATCGGCAAGACCAACCTGATGGAGGCCATCGGCTACCTGGCTACCCTGAGCTCCCACCGCGTCAGTTCCGACGGGCCGCTTTTGCGCTTCGGCACCGACCGCGCGCTGGTGCGGGCCAGGCTGGTCCGCGGCGGGCAGATCACTGTACTGGAGCTGGAAATCAACGCCGGCCGCGCCAACCGCGGCCGCATCAACCGGAGTAACCCGGTGCGCGCCCGCGATCTGCTGGGTATCTGCCAGACAGTGCTCTTCGCCCCGGAAGACCTGGCTCTCGTAAAGGGTGATCCCTCAAACCGGCGCCGCTTCCTTGACGAGCTGCTCGCCAGCCTGATTCCGCACCACGCGGCCACGCGCAGCGACTATGACAGGGTGCTGAAACAACGCAACGCCCTGCTGAAGTCAGCCCGTGCCGGGAAGTTCACCTCCGCGCACGAAGCAACACTCGATGTGTGGGACCAGCACATGGCCAAGGCCGGTGCCGAGCTGCTTTACGCGCGGCTTGAACTTGTGGAGCGCCTCCGCCCTCACCTGGCCCGGGCTTATGCCGAGCTGACTGACGCGTCAAAGCCTGCTGATGCCGTTTACCGCTCCACCCTTCAGGACCAGATGGACGACGACGGCGCTCCCTTGCTGCGCGATGCGGCTACCGGAGCCGGGGGTACTTCGTCAGACGCGGACGACCTGCGCCGGCTGACCGTTGAGCAGTTGACGGAACGGTACGTACGCTCCTTCGCCGATGCGCGACGGAAGGAACTGGAACGGGGCATCTCACTGGTTGGCCCGCACAGAGATGAACTGGAACTGGTCCTGGGCCAGGCACCCGCCAAGGGCTACGCTTCCCACGGTGAAACGTGGTCCATGTGCCTCTCGCTGCGGCTCGCTTCCTACTACGTGATGCTGGACGATGCCCGCACTGGAGGCTCCGCCCCCATCCTCATCCTCGATGACGTTTTTGCTGAGCTTGATGTCCAGCGCCGGCGTAAACTGGCGGCAATAGTCTCGGGTGCGGAACAGGTCCTGGTGACTGCCGCCGTCGACGCCGATATCCCGGAAGAGCTGTCCGGCCGGCGGGTGAAGGTCATCGCGGGAGGTATCGATGAATAGGGACGAGGAAAAGGCAGGTGGCCAAAAACCTGGCGGATACGACAGCCGCGTCCCTGACAGCATCGATGCGCCCCAGGCTGCACTGAACAGAATGCGGGAGGCTGCCGCAGCGCGGGGCGAGATCCGCCGGGCCGCACCGCGCCCCGGATCCCAAAAGGCCAAACGGGGAATCCGGGACACCCGCGGCTTCAGTCAGTTCCATGCCACCGGCCGCGATCCCCTCGGCCTCGGAAAAGTAGTGGGCCGCCTCGTGGCTGAACGTGGCTGGACCTCACCTGTTGCTGTCGGTTCCGTCATGGCGGAATGGGCCACCCTGGTTGGACCGGAAATCTCGGCCCACTGCACGCCGGAGAGCTTCACCGACACAACGTTGCACGTCAGGTGCGATTCGACTGCATGGGCCACACAGCTGCGGCTCCTCAGCTTGAGCCTGCTGGAGAAATTCCGGGTGGAATTGGGCGATGGAGTGGTCACCAGCATTCAGGTCCTTGGGCCCTCCGCGCCGAGCTGGCGCAAGGGCGGCCGGTCCGTCAACGGCCGGGGACCCCGCGACACCTACGGATAGCCCGCCGTCGGACTCCTGAAGCAGGCCAGCCTATTGCTGGGTCTCTGGCTCCTGGAACTCCTCCGGGACGGCCTCGGGGTCACCATTTAGGGCCAGGAACACGTGCACATGCCCTCCGCCTGACCCAACAGTGAGCGTATCCAGTTGTCCCGCTCCGGCCTGCCACAGGCGCACCGCCGCCTCGCGTTGCTTCGCTACAGTTACAGCAAGTGCATCACGCTGGTCAGCAGGCGCGGTTAATGATTGTCCGTAGCCGGCAGCTGCCGACTGCAGCAGCTCAGCGGCACCAATGAGGGCCTCCCGGGTAACCGTCTGTTCACTTGTGCCGTCTTTGACGGCTTCCAGTGCAGACGCCGCAGATGCCAAGTTCCGATTCCACTTGTCCACATCACCGACGCTGGCTGGAGTTGAACTGATGGTTGGGTCCACCGGTACAGCGAGGGCGAGTTCCTGCAGGACCCGTACCAGATGCCCCTGTGCCACTTCGGCAGCAGAAGCCAAATGCGCGTTCAGCTCAGCTCTTCCGGTGGCCTGGCCAGCGGCGAGCTTTTCAGCAACCGCCTCGATTGAACTGGCCTCTTGGGCATTGCCGCCGTCGCCGGCGCGCCCATCGCTGAATGTAATGGTCACGGCTACGAGGACGGCAGTAACGGCCGCCAGGGCAAAAATGTGTGTTCTGCGGGAGGGGCGCGAAGAACGGTTCAAGAGGATCGACTACCTTCGGAGACCAAGCAGGTCGTTTTGTTCCTCCGCTTGCTGACGATGCGGAGTGAATGGAGCATTTCCGGACTTCGGGCTGATGGTGTCTGGCGCACTGGCGGATACTCCAGCCGCCGATGCGCCAGACGCCATGTTTACTCCAGTCCGAGCTGCCAGGTTTGCAGGTCACGTACCTTTCCGAGCAACAGGTCATAAGCTTCGGAATCACTGTCGATGTGCGCCAGGACCTGGGCAGCAGCTGCGTTGAGTTTGTCTGCAGAATCGGCATGCAGGCCGGCTTCGGCAAGGTCCTGGGCCTTGTCCAGCTGTTTGGTCAGTTGGGTGGCGGCCTTCGATGAGATCTTTCCTTCAGCGAGTAGGTCCCCTGTCGTTGATCCAACCTCGGCCCAAGTGACGCAGTCACCGCCGCCGCTTACCGCACCGGCTGACCATGCAATGCCGCCCAGCAGGTGCTTAAGGAAAGCGGGCTCGACGTACGATGCTTCCGTATGTCCTCCGCCGGTGTACCACGAGCGGGAGGACTCAAAATTTTGGCACCAAGAGAGGGGATGGTCGGAACCCATAGCGTTGCCGCGCGCGTTGTACGTGGTTTCGTCAAGGTTCGTGAGGACGCGAACGCTGTCGCGGGGGCTTTGCGTGAAGTTGTACCACTCGTCAAAGCGCGTCCAGGTCCCTGACAGGTGCTCTGTCGAAGGATGGGTGCCGTCTTCAACCACTTGGACAGCAGTCTGCTGCTCAGGATGGCTGACAAACCGTGCCCCGCCACCGGTCAGTTGGCTGTACCAGGGAATCGTGTGCATTGAGTCTGTTGCTGCATGGACGCCCGCGAACCCGCCGCCTGACCGGATATAGCCTTGGAAGGCCGTCAGCTCGTCCGCATCGAGCAGCGTCGGCTTTGCAGGATCGAGGTTATTGGTGCCGTCGACAGTGGAAACGAAGACGATGGTCTCGTACTTGGCAAGGTCGGAGGCACTGGTGAATGGCGTGCTGGGCAGCGTCCGGTCGGGCTGGCCCTGATTCCGCGATGACGTCGGTGGGTCCCAGACATCAACGCTGAAACCGTTTGCCTCGCCGAGGGCGATGATCGCCGTCGTCGCCTCATCAATGCTGCTGTGACGAAAGCCGGTCGTCTTGCCAACGACGAGTACGTCATAGTTTTCTACCACCTCGGCCTGCCCCGGAACGGGCCCGGCTTGGGCTGGAGTTACCACCAGGGCAGGAACGACGAGCGCTGTTCCAAGTACGCCGAGGACTGCCTTACGGATGTATCGCTTCATTGCGCTCCTCTTGTTTCAGTGTTCCCAGATCGGACAAACGCCAGTTGGGCACAAGGTTGAGAGTTATTGACCTTCGTACCCGACGGCATCAAGCCATAAGAAGTTTCGGTTCGACAACTCTTGATCAGTAAACACCGGAACTCCGGCGGTTTCTAGCGTTTTAGACAACGACTTCTTTCGCTTTGTTTCGTAAAGGCGCTGAGCTTCGCTTTTTGCTTGACGAAATTCGCTTCGTAATGCGCGTTATTCGACATAACTCAGAGCGATGCCCGTTCTCCAACGCTGATACGGACGGTGCAGTGCTCACGTTCCTGTGCACGCGATTCCGAACCGGCAGCTAAGGGCGTACAGGGCCGTGCAGGAGCAGGAGGGTGTATAGGCACCCAGAGGCGGGACCGTTGGGGCGCCCAAGGCGGGATCTACGGCTTGCAACAGGCACATTAGCCGCCACCCACACCCTTGGAATGCGGAGATACTGCCCGTCCCGCGGTAGAATCGTTGTAGATAACTGGGCGCGGGTGAAACGTTGACTGAGTCCGTTTTCCGCAGGCTTCCAGCACGCGGGCAACGGGTTCCGCCATCAGCTAATAACCGGCGCTATAAGTTTGTGCCTGCCGGCAGATGACAGTCCTGGTGGAACCGGGGAAAGAATCGGTCGGCCATCATCGAGAACAGAGGAGTCGACAGCGCCTGTGGCTAACGACAATACAGACATCCTGGCAGTTGAACCCGCAGTCGAGGATGCCCGCACGCCCGACACCCCTGCGGAAGCTGCCACTCCACGCGAGTACGGCGCCAGCGACATCACTGTCCTTGAAGGCCTGGAGGCAGTGCGGAAGCGTCCGGGCATGTACATCGGTTCCACCGGACCCCGCGGACTCCATCACTTGGTATACGAAGTGGTGGACAATTCTGTGGATGAAGCCCTGGCCGGCTACTGCACACACATCGAGGTAGTGCTTCAGGCCGACGGCGGCGTGAAGGTTGTGGACGACGGCCGCGGTATTCCCGTTGACATGCACCCCACCGAGCACAAACCCACCGTCGAAGTAGTTATGACCATCCTGCACGCCGGCGGCAAGTTCGGCGGCGGCGGCTATGCCGTATCCGGTGGCCTGCACGGCGTGGGTATCTCCGTTGTTAATGCCCTCTCCAGCAGAGTGGACACCGAGGTCCGCCGTCAGGGCCACGTCTGGCGGATGTCCTTTGCCGACGGCGGCAAGCCGCAGGGCAGCCTGGTCAAGGGTGAGGAAACCGACCGCACCGGAACCACCCAGACCTTTTACCCGGACGCCGAGATCTTCGAGAGCACCGAGTTCGATTTCGAGACGTTGCGCGCGCGCTTCCAGCAGATGGCATTCCTCAACAAGGGATTGCGCATCACCCTGACCGACGAACGCACCTCGGCCAGCGACAGCGAAGCGGACGCCGACCTGGACCTCGACGGTGTAGTCACCGAGGGCGAAGTCAGCGCGGAGCACCGCACGGTGGTTTACCAGTACAACGAAGGCCTGCTGGACTACGTCAAGCACCTGAACTCCGGCAAGAAGGTGGAAGTTGTCCACGAGGACGTCATTGCCTTCGAGACCGAGGACAAAGAACGCCGGATTGCCCTGGAAATGGCGATGCAGTGGACCAACGCGTACTCCGAAAGCGTCCACACCTACGCCAACACCATCAACACCCATGAGGGCGGTACGCACGAAGAGGGTTTCCGCGCTGCCATGACCTCCCTGATCAACCGCTACGCGCGCGAAAAGGGAATTATCAAGGAAAAGGACGACAACCTCACCGGTGACGATATCCGTGAGGGCCTCACCGCCGTCATTTCCGTCAAGCTTGCTGAGCCCCAGTTCGAGGGCCAGACCAAAACCAAGCTGGGCAACTCCGAGGTCAAGGGCTTCGTGCAGCGCGTTGTCACTGACGGGCTCGGTGACTGGCTGGAACGCAACCCCGGCCCCGCAAGGGACGTGATCCGCAAGGCGATTTCCGCTGCCCAGGCGCGTATGGCGGCCCGCAAGGCACGGGACAACGCGCGCCGCAAGAGCCCGCTGGAATCCTTCGGCATGCCGGGCAAGCTGTCCGACTGCTCCTCCAAGGACCCGGAGAAGTGCGAGGTCTACATCGTGGAGGGTGACTCGGCAGGTGGCTCCGCCAAGCGCGGCCGGAACCCCGAGACGCAGGCCATCCTTCCGCTGCGCGGCAAAATCCTTAACGTGGAGCGTGCCCGCCTGGACAAGGCACTGGGGAACGCAGAGGTCCAGTCCATGATCACGGCGTTCGGAACCGGTATTGGTGAGGACTTTGACCTCGCGAAGCTGCGGTACCACAAGATCGTGCTGATGGCAGACGCCGATGTGGACGGCCAGCACATCACCACCCTCCTGATGACACTGCTGTTCCGCTACATGCGTCCGTTGATCGAGAACGGCTACGTCTACCTCGCCCAGCCGCCGCTGTACCGCATCAAGTGGTCCAATGCCGCCCACGACTACGTCTACAGCGACAGGGAGCGCGACGCGAAGCTGGTTGCCGGCCAGGCAGCCGGGCGCCGCATCCCCAAGGACAACGGCATCCAGCGTTACAAGGGTCTCGGTGAAATGGACTACACGGAACTGTGGGACACCACCATGGATCCGGACCACCGCACGCTGCTGCAGGTCACCATGGATGACGCCCTCGCCGCGGACCAGATTTTCTCCGTCCTGATGGGCGAGGACGTGGAATCACGCCGCAACTTCATCCAGCAGAACGCCAAGGACGTCAGGTTCCTGGATATCTGAGCGCACTCCCTTCGCATATTCCAGAACTGACATATACCTGAAACGGAAATAGAAAATGAGCGACGAAACACCCGGGAATCCGGTCCCCGAGGCCGGAAACCCGGACACCGTTCTTGAAGGCGACGTGCTGGTGGATCGCGTGGAGCAGGTGGACCTGCAGACGGAAATGCAGCGGTCCTACCTGGACTACGCCATGGCCGTTATTGTGGGCCGCGCCCTCCCTGACGTCCGGGACGGCCTTAAGCCGGTCCACCGCCGCGTGCTGTACGCCATGTTCGACGGCGGGTACCGTCCGGAGCGGTCCTTCAACAAGTGCGCCCGTGTGGTGGGCGAAGTCATGGGCCAGTACCACCCCCATGGCGACACCGCGATCTACGACGCTCTGGTCCGCCTGATCCAGGACTGGACCATGCGCTACCCGCTGGCCCTCGGCCAGGGCAACTTCGGCTCCCCGGGCAACGATGGTGCTGCTGCACCCCGTTACACCGAGACGAAGATGGCGCCGCTGGCCATGGAAATGGTTCGGGACATCGACGAGGAAACAGTCGATTTCCAGGACAACTACGACGGCAAGAACCAGGAACCCACCATCCTGCCGGCCCGGTTCCCCAACCTGCTGGTCAACGGATCCTCGGGCATCGCCGTCGGCATGGCCACCAACATTCCGCCGCACAACCTCCGCGAGGTAGCGGACGGTGTGCAGTGGTACCTGGCCAACCCGGGAGCCAGCCGCGAGGAACTGCTGGAAGAGCTCCTGCTGCGGGTCAAGGGCCCCGATTTCCCCACCGGCGCCACCATTCTGGGCCACAAGGGCATCGAGGATGCCTACCGGACCGGCCGCGGCTCCGTCACCATGCGGGCCGTGGTGAACGTGGAGGAACTGCAGGGACGTACCTGCCTCGTGGTCACGGAACTGCCGTACCAGGCGAATCCGGACAACCTGGCCATCAAGATCGCCGAACTGGTGAAGGACGGGAAGATCCAGGGCATCGCCGACCTGCGCGATGAAACTTCCGGCCGCACGGGCCAGCGCCTGGTCATCGTCCTGAAGCGCGATGCTGTGCCGAAGGTAGTGCTGAACAACCTTTACAAGCACACCGAACTGCAGAGCAACTTCTCCGCCAACATGCTGGCCATCGTGGACGGAGTCCCGAGGACGCTGAGCCTCGACGCCTTCATCCGGCACTGGGTGACCCACCAGATGGACGTCATCGCCCGGCGCACCCGGTACCGGCTGCGCAAGGCCGAGGAAGAAGCCCACATCCTGCGGGCACTCCTCAAGGCATTGGACATGCTGGACGAAGTCATTGCCCTCATCCGTGCTTCCAACACCACCGAGGCAGCACGCGACGGCCTGATGGAACTGCTGGACATCGACGAACTGCAGGCCCGGGCCATCCTGGACATGCAGCTGCGCCGCCTGGCGGCTTTGGAGCGCCAGAAAATCCAGGACCGGCATTCAGAGCTTGAAGCCCTCATCGCCGAGTACAACGAGATCCTTGCCTCGGAGCAGCGCCAGCGCGAAATCATCAGCAACGAGCTCGGTGAAATCGTGGCGAAGCACGGCGATGACCGGCGCACCAAGATCCTCATGGGTTACGACGGGGACATGTCCATGGAGGACCTGATCCCCGAAGAGGAGATGGTGGTCACCATCACCCGCGGCGGCTACGTCAAGCGCACCCGGAGCGACAACTACCGGTCCCAGCAGCGCGGCGGCAAGGGCATCAAGGGCGCCCAGCTCCGCGGCGACGACGTGGTGGAACACTTCTTTGTCACCACCACCCACCACTGGCTGCTGTTCTTCACCAACCTCGGGCGGGTTTACCGCGCCAAGGCCTACGAGCTGATGGAAGCGGGCCGTGACGCCAAGGGCCAGCACGTGGCCAACCTCATGGCGTTCCAGCCGGACGAACACATTGCCCAGGTCCTGGATCTGAAGGACTACCAGCAGGCGCCGTACCTGGTTCTCGCCACCAAGCGGGGCCTGGTTAAGAAGACTCGGCTGGAGGACTACGACACCAACCGCTCCGCGGGCGTGATCGCCATCAACCTCCGCGACGGCGACGAACTGGTTTCCGCACAGCTGGTATCTGAAACCGATGACCTCCTGCTGGTGTCCCGCAAGGGCCAGTCCATCCGCTTCACCGCTACAGAGGATGCCCTGCGCCCAATGGGCCGGGCCACCTCCGGTGTTACTGGCATGAAGTTCCGCGAGGAGGACGAACTCCTGGCTGCCAACGTGGTGACTGACGGTTCGTACGTATTCATCGTGACCGAGGGTGGTTACGCCAAACGCACTGCGGTGGACGAATACCGGCTCCAAGGCCGCGGCGGCCTGGGCATCAAGGTTGCCAAGCTGGCAGAAGGACGCGGTGACCTGGTGGGGGCGCTGATCGTCCAGGAAGAAGATGAAGTGCTGGTGGTCATGGAGGGCGGCAAGGTTGTCCGTTCCTCCGTGGCTGGTGTCCCCGCCAAGGGTCGCGACACCATGGGCGTCATCTTCGCCAAGCCGGACAAAAACGACCGGATCATCGAAGTGGCACGCAACAGCGAACGCGGACTCGAGGGCGAGGAATCGCTTGAGGATGACGTAACGTTGGCTGAAGATGGCGGTTCCCCGGAGGAAGCCGCAGAGTCAGCAGTGGCAGAAGAATCACCGGCCGTAGAGTCAGAGGACGCCTCGGGCGACGCTGAGCCGAACGAAGACAACACGGAGGTAACGAGTGAGTAATCCGGACTCATTTCCCAAGCCGAACACTTCTGTTCCCGAGGGAAGCCGGCCCTCGGCTGCGCCCCGCGTGAACGCTCCTGTTCGTCCCCAGCAGCGGCCGGCAGCGCCGGCAGCTGCTCCGGGCCAGCGCCCCTCGGCTCCCGGCCAGCGGCCTGTCCAAAGCGACCGTCCGGCGTCGGGCCAACCAGCCCCGCGCACGGCCACGGGAATTCCGGCACAGGGTCAGCGGCCGGTGCAGGGCCAGCCCGGCCAGCGGCCGGCGCAGGGAAGCCCCGCACAGGGCCAGCGTCCTGCGCAGGGGACGCCCGGACTGGTGAAGCCGGCGCCGAAGGCCAAGGTTCGGCGCGCGCGGCTGCTGGTCAGCAAGGTGGATCCCTGGTCCGTGCTGAAGATGGCGTTCCTGCTGTCGGTTGCGCTGGGAATCGTTACCGTGGTGGCCGCAATCGTTCTGTGGACGGTCCTGGACCTCACGGGGATCTTTGACCAGGTGGACAGCCTGCTGGGTACGCTTGCTGGCTCCGAGGGCGGCGGCTTCGAGCTGAAGAAAGTTGCTTCACTGGGCCAGGTGGCTTCCTTCGCCACCATCATCGCCGTGGTGAACGTTGTCCTGCTGACCGCGCTCTCCATGCTCTCTGCCGTGCTCTACAACATCGCTGCCACCTTGGTGGGCGGCATCGGCGTTACCCTCACGGACGATTAGGTCGTGTTTTCACCGGCTAATCGCCGGTGGAGACGCCCGATTTGAGATCGGGCCGGGATGTGCTGTAAAGTCATGTCTCGGCCCGATGAGGTATCGGGGCGTATAGCTCAGGCGGTTAGAGCGCTTCGCTGATAACGAAGAGGTCCCAGGTTCAAGTCCTGGTACGCCCACGGAACCTGTGCAGGTTCAAGTGGAGGTTTGGTTCGCATCACTGCGGCCGGACCGGAATGGGGAGCATGTGAAGAAGTTGCTGGTACTGGCAGCTGCAATCGCAGGCGTCCTGGTCTACCGCAAGGCACAGGAATCCGAAGCCCGGAAAACAGTCTGGAGCAAGTCGACCGATACGGTTGACTAGGCCGGACACCTGGTCCCCGGGCTGGTCAGAAGCCCCGTGGTTCTAGGGTATGATGGACGGGTTGCTTCTTATGGGGGCATGGCGCAATTGGTAGCGCACCTGCTTTGCAAGCAGGGGGTTCGGGGTTCGAGTCCCCGTGCCTCCACCATAAGAAAGTCCCGGTTAGCGTCCAACGCTGGCCGGGACTTTTGTTTTGCCCCGCAGCAGCCCACACTAGGGTTGGACAGTGAACTTGTTTTTCGCGGCCCTGGGCGTATTAGGCGTTGCCTCCTCCGGCCCCCTGATAGCTGCCACGCTTGGAGCTACCAGTGTCAGTGCGCTGGCCATAGCATTCTGGCGGAATGCCATCGGTGCCGCCGTCATGGCCACCCCCACCCTCGTTCGGGAGCCGGCCCAGTTCGGGAGGGTCACGAAGGCGGAGTTCCGCTGGTCCGTGCTGGCCGCCGTCGCACTGGCCCTGCACTTTGCCTGCTTCATCACGTCCCTGCAGCTGACGTCCGTTGCCGCAGCCACAGCCCTGGTCTGCCTCCAGTCCGCATGGATCGCGGTCTTCCAGCTTTTCCGGGGCACCAGGCACCGCTGGCAGGTGCTGGCCGGGCTGGGCATCGCGTTTGGCGGCGTCGTGGCCATCACGGGCTTCGACATGGGATCTTCTCCTGAAGCACTGACGGGAGACCTGCTGGCGGTGGCCGGCGGGGCCTTGGCCGGACTCTACACGCTGGCAGGCGGCAAGGCCCGCCAAAGCATGACCACGGGAACCTACACCACGCTGTGCTACGGGATGTGTGCCGCGCTGGTGGCCGTTCTGGCCCTGCTTGGCGGCCAGCCGCTGGTGGGGTTTGAAGCCGCCGGTTGGCTTGGCATCGCAGCCATCACCGTCTGCGCACAGCTTATTGGGCACACTGCCTTCAACCATCTGCTGGCCACCATGAGTCCGCTCCTGGTATCGATGATCATCCTTCTGGAGATCCCCGGCGCGGCTCTGCTCGCAGCCCTGTTCCTGGACGAGGTGCTTCCTGCCGGCACGTACGCCGGGCTGGCGCTCATCCTGGTGGGACTCGCCGTCGTCGTCCTCGGGCAGAAGCCCGGAAGGGCAGCGTGGCGGGTACGGGACAAAGGTACAGGCGACGCTGATGGACCGCCGGAGCGTCCCCTGGCGGAACTGGGGACGGACTGACCCTTCGCCGGCTGATGAAGCCCTGGCAAAAACGCCCCTACTGTCCGCCGCGGCGGACGGGCTGCGCTGTGTTGACCGTGTGGATGGCGCGCAGGAGTTTCGCCGGGAAGTACACCGAGAAAAACACCACCATGGGCGCCTTGAGGGCCATCTTCTTGACGTTGTGGGCCTTGTAGGTCCGGTCAAACCGGGTGACGTAGTAGCGGTAGTCCCGCGGTGAGTCCTCCAGCCGGCGTGCGGACATGCCGGAAACCATCTGCGGACAGTAGTTGATCTTCAGGTCGTGGTCCGCCAGGTGCAGGGAAAGGTCGATGTCCTCATGCATCTCGTCCTTCTCGTCACGGCAGGTCTCTGACCGGATGATTTGCCAGGCAGATGAACGCAGGGCCATGTTGGAGCCGAACAGGAAGTGGTACTGGTGTTTGGCGAGCTTCAGCATGAGCTGGCGCATCTTGTCATCGGCCTTAAGGCCGAAGCGGCGCATGGGCATGTCGTAGTAGACCACAGGGCCGGTGGCTGCCTGGACTGAATGGTCCAGGAATGCCCGCTGCACCTGCTCCACCCAGTCCGGCTCCACTACGGAGTCCGCGTCGATCCGGCCCAGAATGTCCCCGGTGGCGTTGTCCAGGCCGAAGTTCCGGGTGGGAATGAGGCCCTGTTCCCTGTCCTGGCTGAGCAGGATGATGGGGCTTTCCGGATACTCGAGCTGCATCTGCCGGACAATGTCCGCGGTCCGGTCCTTTGACAGGTTATCCACCACGATGATCTCGTGCGCGGGAACAGACTGGTAGATAGCAGCTATGAGGCACTGCCGGATCACGCTCTCCTCGTTATATGCCGGGATAACTATTGATACGCGGGGCAGTTCTGCTGCGTCGTTCAAGGCATCCCCAGAGGATTGGTCGGCTGGCATCAGTCCAAATCTAGCACCGATCAGATGTCCAGCCGGGAGGGCGCAATGCGGAGACGAATGAGGGGCCCCGCCTAAAAGGCGGGACCCCTCACCAGAAACGTGGACTGCTAGGACTGGACGGTGCCTTTGTCCGGGCCAGCGCTGCTGGGGACGTCCTCGGCTACGTGCTTGGCCTTGTCGGTGCCGTCTCCGGCCGTGTCCTTGGCAGCCTCTGCCACCTTGGAGGCGGATCCGGTGGTCGCTTCGGGAACCTCGTTCACTGTGGTGGCCGGAACCGGTGCAGGCGCGCCGGTGCCGGTGACGGGTGACGGCGTCTTCCACGGGTCCTCCACGGGCTTGGACGCTTTCCAGGCCGCCACGCCGGCGGCAACTGCTGCGGCGATAACACCGAAGACCAGCCAGCCGCGCTTCTTCGGCGTCTCCGGCTCAGCGAGCTGGACTGTAGCCGTGCGGCCGGCCTGGGTTGCGGCCGCTTTGAGCTGCGTGCCGGTGGCCAGGGCCTGCTCCTGAAGGGCGTGGATGATCCCGACGTCCCCAAGCTTCTGGGCTACGGCGTCAACGTGTGCCGGCGTGTTCTCCAACGTCCGGTGCACCACGCCTGACGCGACACCGATCTGGTCCGACAGCCGGGGAAGGTACTCGACCACAACGCGGTCCCGCGCATTAAGGATGACCGGTGTTGCCCGGTCCAGGGCCTCATGCAGGCGCGGCGAAGCGCCCTCCACGGCGTCATTGATCCGGGGAGCGAGCTGCGCAAGGCCATCCTGGATGCGCGGTGTCACCACAGCGACGCCGTCCGCAGCCCTGTGCGCGGCAGTCTTCAGGCTTTCCTGGATCTTGGGAGATGCCGCATCCAGGCTGTGCTGCAGGCGGTCAACCGCTGCTTCCACACGGGGGCCCGCCCAATCCCTGGCGTTCTCTACGGCGCTGGTGACTGACAGCTCAAGCTCACGGGCAATACGATCCGATTTCTTCACAACTACCTCCCGATTTAATGTGACGGTCTGTGGTTAGCCTACGTGGCTTGATGTTCACCGGCTATTCGCTCTGCGGATTTCAGGCGGATTTCACCCAGCGCGGAACTGTTGCCACAGCCGTCCCCACCCCGGACCGCCGTGAAAGAATGAGCCCTATGACTGCAATCGCAACCGCAAAAGCAACCATTCACACCAGCCTCGGCGACATCGTCGTTAACCTCTTCGGCAACCATGCGCCCAAGACGGTCAAGAACTTCGTTGGCCTCGCCACCGGCGAGCAGGCGTGGACCCACCCGGAGTCGGGCGAGGAGAAGACGGGCACGCCACTGTACAACGGCACCATCTTCCACCGCATCATCAAGGACTTCATGATCCAGGCCGGCGATCCGCTGGGCCGCGGCGTGGGTGGCCCGGGCTACCAGTTCGACGACGAGATCCACCCCGAACTCAGTTTCAACCAGCCCTACAAGCTGGCCATGGCCAACGCCGGCATTCGGATGGGCAAGGGCACCAACGGTTCCCAGTTCTTCATCACCACCATTCCCACTGACTGGCTGCAGGGCAAGCACAGCATCTTTGGTGAAGTGGCTGACGAGGAATCCAAGAAGGTAGTCGATGCCATCGAGGGCGTCCGCACCGGCATGGGCGACCGCCCGGTGGAGGACGTCACCATCAACAGCATCGATATCGAACAGCTGTAATTTCGACGCATGAGTTACGGAATTCCGTCGGCTGAGCCGTCCGCGCAGGTTCCGGTATGCCCGCGGCATCCGGACCGGCCATCCTATGTGCGCTGCCAGCGGTGCGGGCGCCCCGCGTGCCCGGACTGCCAGCGGGCGGCCGCCGTCGGATTCCAGTGCGTTGACTGCGTCAATGAAACAAGGCGCACGACGCCGGAGGTCCGGACGGTCTACGGCGGCGCCGTAGCGTCGGGCAAACCGCTGATGACGTACGGAATCATCGCCGTTTGTGCGCTGATGTACGCGCTGCAGTGGCTCATTCCGGGCCAAGTGGTCTATGAACAGTTCGCCTACAACAATGTGTTCGCTACCCCTGAATATGGGGCGTTTGAACCGTGGCGGATGCTCACCGCAGCTTTCCTGCATTCGCCGGACTCGGTCCTGCACATTGCCCTGAACATGTACACCCTGTGGATCTTTGGCCAGGCCCTTGAGCCACTCCTGGGCCGTGCCCGCTTCCTGGCGTTGTACCTCATTTCTGCAGTAGGCGGCTCCGTTGGATACCTGCTCCTGAATCCCGTCCTGGTGCCGGGACAGGGGTTGGTAGGGGTTGTAGGTGCGTCAGGTGCCATCTTTGGCCTTTTCGGCGCCATGCTGCTGGTGCAGCGCCATCGCGGCGGGGATACCCGCCAACTTTGGGTTCTGATTGCGATCAACGGCGTGATTGGATTCCTGATCCCGCAGATCGCATGGCAGGCGCACCTGGGCGGTCTGGTAACAGGTGCCCTCTGCGCGGCAGTTCTCGCCTACACTCCCCGTGGGCCGCGGCAGGGTCTTGTTCAGGCAGCAGGCCTGGTGGCGGTCCTGGTGCTGCTGGCCGCCGCGAGCTGGGCCAAAATTTCCATGTAGCCCATAAACCTTCAGCCCTATGGCCAGGGCAAGCGTCCTCTTGGGAAGGTCCCGACACCGATGGTGTCGGGACCTTTTCTTATCCACAGGACTTATCCACAGTGTTGGTAACTTACACGACTGTAGTTCATTCGGGAAAAGCACCTTTCCCGCGGAGCGGCGGGAGCTCGCCGCTACAGTGCCTCCCGGAATCCACATCTGTGGATAACTCTTGGGGATACCGGTGTGCGTAAGTGGATAAAGCGTACCAACCTGGGCGATTTGTGGATGAACCAGTGAAAGAAAGCCTGATACAGGCGATATACGAGCGACTGTCCCCCTCTTTCAACAACTTTGTGCACAGTGTTAATAAGTGACAGCGATGTAACCGCAATTTCGTAATTCCCTGCGTAGCAGGGCGAGGAGAGCCACCGCCTCCCGGCAGTGCCCATAGGTTTCCACAGCTGTGGATAAGTTGTGGGTATCGCGGTGTTGGTAAGTGGACAACTGCGGTGGGGTAGTTGAAGCTGGGTGGCAGCCCAGCTTGCCGGCAAGCCGGCCTGCCCCAGGCTGACTGTCACTGCCTGCCCAGCCTTCCGACCAGGAGAATCCTTTGAGCGCTACCCCGCAGCACATCTTCCTTGACAAGCAGCATCCTGCCCTGTGGCGGGCACTCAACGGGCTGGGGCTCAGAGTCCGTGAGGCGGCCGACGCGGCGGGGTTGGACGAGAAGACTGTAGAACTCCTGCACGTCCGCATATCGCAGCTCAACGGCTGCGCGTACTGCCTGGACGTGCACGTCAGGGACGCGCTGAAGGCGGGCGAGAGCGGGCAGCGGCTGGCGGTGCTCCCCGCCTGGCGCGAGACGGCTCTTTTCACCGAAAAGGAACGGGCTGCCCTTGCCCTGGCTGAAAGCATCACGGAGTTGCCGGACCACCGTTCACAGGCTCACGAGGAAGCGTTCGCCCGCGAGCACCTCACGGACGAGGAATTTTCGGTCATCAGTTGGCTGGCAATCACCATGAACGCGTTCAACCGGGTTTCCATCACCAGCCACCATCCCGTCCGGCGGGATGGCTGATGCACGGTTTTCACAGCGGGGCCTCGTTATCCACAGGTCTTCCACACTGTTAATAACTGCATATCGGCGGCGTGATTAGCAGTTTGGCCCTGCAGGGCGCTTACGAAGCCTGCTTGCAATCTGCCCGTCGAAGTTTTCAACAGTGTGGATGACTTTCCCAACAGTTGGGGAAAACTACTTAGAGGTGGGGCCCCGGCCAGATTCCCGAAGAACCACGGCGGTGGCTGTCCAGCAGGTGTGTGTCCACCATGCCTATGGCTTCCATGAGGGCAAACATGGTGGTGGGGCCGACGAACGAGAACCCCTTCTTCCGGAGTGCCTTGGACAGGGCAACCGACTCCGCCGACTGGGTGGGGATGTCGGAGTGGGCCGCAGGGCGGGGCGTATCAACCGGTTTGAACTGCCAGACGAAGTCCACCAGGCCGCCTTCCTTTCGCAGCGCGAGGGTGGCCTGTGCATTGGTCAGGGCAGAGCGGACCTTCAGCCGGTTCCGGACGATGCCGGGGTCCTGCAGGAGCCGTTCGATGTCGGCCTCGGTAAAAAGGGCTACCGTGTCAGGGTTGAAGTCTGCAAAGGCAGCCCTGAAAGCCGGGCGCTTCCGAAGGATGGTTGCCCAGGACAGACCTGCCTGGAATCCCTCCAGGCAGATGCGCTCGTAGAGCCCCCGTTCGTCGGTGACAGGAAGGCCCCACTCCTGGTCGTAGTAGTCGCGCAGGAGCGGGTCCACCGACGCCCATGCCGGCCGGGCGAGGCCGTCCTCGCCGACCACTGCGCCACCGGCGGCAGCCGCAGCGTTGACGACTGCGCCGCGGTCAGGAACTATGAGCGCCACCGGGTGGTCATCAGGAAGCCGATAATCGCGATGCCGAAGCCGGCCACGATGTTCCAGGATTCCCATGCCTGGACCGGGAGGCGGCCTTCGCTGATGTAGAACGTGATGATCCAAAAGAGGCCGATGATCATCAGGCCGAACATGACCGGCTTGAACCAGACCGGGTTGGGCTTGTAGGACTGCGACGTAGCCTGCTGGGGGGTGCTGGCGGTCTTCTTGCGAGGCTTTGACTCGGGCACGGGCTCTCCTTGGCGGGCTGAGGCAAGCTCGGCGTTCCGGGCTTGATATCCTGCAAGAAGGATGTTGCCAGCGGTCTGCGCGATCTTGGTCAAATCTGGATTCTTACTAGCAGCCAATTCTAGCCGTAGTCATGGGTCACCAATGCCCATCGCACCCGCCCGGAGGAGAACCCGTGGTACTGCAGGAGAAGGCGAGGCCCGCCGCTGCGCCGGCTGCCGGCGTCGCAATTCTGCGCGGGACCATCCAGGTTGTGGGTGAGCTGCTCATAACAGCCGGAATCATCCTTCTTCTCTTCGTTGCTTGGCAGCTGTGGTGGACCAATGTCGAATCCGACGCGAAGCAGAGTGAAGTCATCAAGGAGTTCGCCCAGGACCTCGGCGCCGCGGCTCCAGCCGCCCCTGACGCACCGGCAGCTCCGGCGGCTCCCCAGGATTTTGGTCCCCCTGTGGTTTCGGCTGCACCGGGCCATGCAGGCACCATCGGCATCATGTACATTCCCCGGTTCGGCGAAAGCTACACCCGGCCCATCGTCCAGGGAACCACTGGCGACGTGCTGGACACGCTGGGATTGGGACACTACGCCAACACGGCCATGCCCGGAGCGGTGGGCAACTTCGCTGTTGCCGGGCACCGCCAGACTCACGGCGCCGTTCTGGACAACATCCACACCCTGGTGCCCGGGGACAAGATCTACGTCCAGACCAAGGACGGCTATTACGTGTATGTCTTCCGCAACAACCAGATTGTGATGCCGTCGCGGACCGACGTCCTGGAACCGGTGCCCACCCTTCCGGGTGTCACCCCCACGGAAAGCTTCCTCACCATGACCAGCTGCAACCCCCGCTTCGGGGCGGAAGAACGCATCATCGCCTATGCACTGCTGGACACGTGGCGCCCTGCGTCCGCCGGTCCACCCGCTGAAATCGCAGCCCAGGTGGCCGCAGCGGTTGGAAGGGGCTGAGCGTGTACGGCTGGATTTTCCGCCATCTGCCCGGGCCTTTGTGGTTGCGGATCGTCGCGTCGCTGGTGCTCATCGCCGCGGCACTGGTATTGATGGTGCAATTCCTTTTTCCCTGGATGTCCGAGTACACCGCATTCACCGACTCAACGATTGGTGCCGCAAGCCAGCCATGACCACAACCAAGATCCTCGTGGTGGATAACTACGACAGCTTTGTCTACACCCTGGTGGGCTACCTCCAGGAGCTCGGCGCAGAGACCACAGTGGTCCGCAACGACGACGTCACCCTCGCGGAAGCCATCGAACTGGCCGGCACGCGCGACGGCGTGCTGATCTCACCGGGCCCGGGCAACCCGGCCGAAGCCGGCGTCTGCATCGAGCTCATCAGGTGGTGCGGCGAGAACAGCGTGCCCATGTTCGGCGTCTGCCTGGGGCACCAGGCGTTGGCCGAAGCGTTCGGCGGCAAGGTAACCCACGCACCGGAACTTATGCACGGGAAGACCTCCCTGGTGGAGCACATCGGAACCAGCGTTTTTTCGGGTCTCCCCTCCCCCGTCACGGCCACCCGCTATCACTCGCTCGCTGCGGTGCGGGACACCCTTCCTGACGTCCTGGAGGTCACAGCGGAAACTGCCACCGGAGTGGTGATGGGCCTCCAGCACAGGACGGCGCCTTTGTGCGGCGTGCAGTTCCACCCGGAATCCGTGCTGACCGAGGGCGGCTACCAGATGCTGGGAAACTGGCTGGAGTCCCTGGGTATGAAAGGCGCGGCTGCGCGGGCAGCCAAGCTGAGCCCGCTCATCCAGCACTGACCAGACAGAACGGGCCCAGCAGAACAAGCCCAGTGCGCCGCTTACCGAAGCCGGCCGCTAATGCGAGGCGGCAGTACGGAGTCAACCCCTCCTGCCGGACCTCTCCGTATCCGGGTCTGGGTCCGGCTCCGTCTCAGTCGGAGTTGGTTTAGGGGTTGGTTTAGGGGTGGGCGGCGGGGGCGGCGCTTTGGCCACCACGATGGTGACGGTCTTTCCCTGTTCCACTGCGGAGTTCACGGCGTCGCTCTGATCCGTGACCCTGCCTGGTTCCACCTGCGCGTTCTCGGCCTCGGCGACGGCAGGTACCAGGCCCAGTTCCTTCAGGGCTGCTTCTGCTTCCTGCCGGGTCAGTCCGCGCAGTTCCGGTACTGCCACCTTGCCCGTTGACACCACCAGTTCGACGCTTGTACCTATGCCGACGCTCTGCCCTGGGGCGGGGCTTGTGGTTATCACGATGCCGGCCGGAACCGTGGCGCTGTTGGCAGTGGTGGTGGAGGGTGCGCCCACCAGCCCGATCTGCCGCAGCATGTCCCGCGCCGCAGCTTCCGTCTTGCCCGGGAGGGTGTCCGGAATCTTGACGGCGCTGGGTCCGTCGGAGATCTTCAGGATCACTTCGGATCCTGGGTCCATGGCCACACCGGAGGCCGGATCCGTGCCGATGGCGGTGCCCTTGGGCACTGTAGCGTGTTGCGAACGGACTATCCGGGGCTCGAAGTCCGCGCCGTAGAGTTCCTGCAGCGCCGCGGACTCAGTCATGGCGGCCACCGCCGGAATCGCAATCTTGGGCGGCGGGGGTGCCGGGCGGTTCACAATGTTGTACAACCACAGTCCGCCGCCGGCAAGGACCAGGACGGTGAAGATCACCAGGGTGCTGATCCATGCGCGACGGCGGGACTTCTGCCGCGCAGTCCGCTCGCGTTCCGGAGGCAGGCCCAGGGGCAACTCATCCCGTGTGGAAAGTTCATAAGCGGCGGGAGCTATGCGGCCGCCGTCGTCCGCCAGTGCACTCGTGGCAGCGAGCCGGCCGGTGGGCGCGTCGTCGAGGAAGCTGGCACCGGTCACCGCAAACGCTTCAGTGGCAGGGCCAGTGGAAGGCGTTGGGACATGGTCGTTGGGATCGGTGGGCGCTTCAGAGGCGGAGACAGCGGGAACAGGGATACCTGCCCTGGCAGCCCGCAGGGCACGCATAAAAGCGGCGGCATCCTGGAACCTGTCGTCGCGGTTCTTTTGCAGCGCCTTGGCCAGTACGGTGTCCAGCGCAGGCGAAATCTCCGGGTTCAGGCTGCTGGCCGGTGCCGGAATCTCACGGACGTGTTGGTAAGCAACGGACACCGGACTGTCACCAACGAACGGTGGCCGCGAGGTCAGCATTTCGTAGAGGAGGCAGGCGGCGGAGTAGAGGTCGCTGCGTGCATCCACTGTTTCGCCGCGTGCCTGCTCCGGGGACAAGTACTGGGCAGTCCCCACCACGGCCTGCGTCTGGGTCATAGTGGCTGAGGAATCCGCAATGGCACGGGCGATGCCAAAGTCCATGACCTTCACCGAGTCCGTGCCTTCGCAATACATCACGTTGGCCGGCTTGATGTCCCGGTGCACGATGCCGGCCTTGTGGCTGTACTCCAGGGCCGCGAGCACGCCCAGGCAGTAATCGATTGCTTGGGCGATGGTGACGTCGTTGGCCCGGATAAGGTCCCGGATGGTCTTGCCCTCAACAAATTCCATCACGATGTACGGCACCCGGACGTTGTCATCCGAACCATCGTGGACGAGGTGCTCGCCCGTATCGTAGATCGCCACAATGGACGGGTGGTTCAACGCAGCCACGGCCTGGGCTTCGCGCTTGAAGCGCGCCTGGAACTGGGGATCACGCGCCATGTCCGGGCGCAAAAGCTTGACGGCCACTGTCCGCCCCAGCCGGGTGTCCAGGCCCCGGTGCACGTCCGCCATACCGCCCCGGCCGATGAGGCCGCCCAGCTCGTATCGTTCGCTCAGGACACGCCGGTTATCCACCGGAAGGTTGTCCTCCCGGTGCGACGGTGTGCGCGCTGACTCGTTCATTGGCTGTCCTGGCGATTACGGCTGGCAGGTCGGGGGCAGCCCCGGCAGCTCGTCTTCGGCGCAATCCGGGAGTGACGGCTGTGCAGTTGGGGCTGCTGCCGCGGAGGAGGTGGTGGGTGCCGGAGCCGTTGTCGGCGCCGGAGCGGATGTGGTGGGCGCGGGCGGTGCCACTGCATAGGTCACGGTGATGGGAGATCCAACAGGCAACAAACCAGTGGGGTTCAACTGCACCACTGTTCCTGGCGGAGCTGTGTTGGTTTGGACCGGTTCCACTGTCACTGCAAGCCCGAGATTGGAAAGCTCGGTCCGAACTACCTCAAAGTTCTCACCCAAGAAGGCGGCCGGGATCACGTTGACGGTTTCCGGCACCGGGGCGGTGGTGGGCTCGGGTGCGGTGGGGGACTGGGTGGGTGTGGCCGACGGCGTTGCCCGGGTGGGGGTCGCCGAGGTGGCTGGGGCGCTGGTCGCGGGAGCGCTGGACGAGGGATTGCCGGACGGGGAGAAGACTCCGAGCTGGTTCACCAGGAACCCGACCAGCGCGAACAGGAGCAGCAGAACCAGGGCGATTAGGGGCCAAGTCCAGGGGCTGCGGCCCTTGCGCCGGGGCTCATCGGCGGGCTCGTCGTCGTACGTTGATTCTTCCGGGACCCATTTCCGCTCGGCGGCGAGGGCGTTGGCCCGGGCGAGTGTACCCTGCGGTTCATCAGCATCCGCAGGCGATGGTCCTGCACCGGCCGCCATTCCCGCTGCAGCACCGGCAGCACCAGCGCCTAACACCGGCAACGCGGACGTGGCAGTGGGCGAACTGTCCCGCTCCACACCGATCACACCGGTGGGGGCGGTTGCGGTGTCCACGGGGGCTGTGATGGGACCCGTGTCAGCATCAAACAGGAGCATTCCCGGGACGGCAGCGCGTGCCGCGCTGACGTCTCCGTTCCGGATGGCTTCCGCTGCTTCTGCCAGCTTGATGGCATTGGCCGGCCGGTTCTTGGGATCCTTGGCGAGCATGGACATCAGGAGGGCGCGCACCGGGGTGGGAAGTGATTCCGGCAGTGGCGGCGGCGCATCGTTGACCTGGGCGAGGGCGATGGCGATTTGGGACTCACCGGAGAACGGCCGATGCCCCGAAAGGCATTCGTAGCCGATGACGCCCAGCGAGTAGATATCCGAAGAACCCGTGGCCGTCTGGCCGGTGGCTTGCTCAGGTGCCAGGTACTGGGCCGTGCCCATCACCTGGCCGGTCTGGGTAAGGGGCACCTGGTCAGCAAGGCGGGCGATGCCAAAGTCGGTGACTTTCACGCGACCTTCAGGGGTGATCAGGAGGTTTCCCGGCTTGACGTCGCGGTGCACCAGTCCCTGGGCATGGGCAACGGAGAGCGCACGGGCAGTCTGCGAGATGATGGACAGGGTGCGGTCCGGGGACAGCACCTGCTCATGTTCGATGATGGCGCTGAGCGGCTGGCCTGGTACCAGTTCCATCACCAGGTAAGCCGAGCCCTCTTCCTCGCCGTAGTCAAATACGTTGGCAATGCCAACGTGGTTGAGGAGGGCGGTGTGACGGGCCTCTGCGCGGAAGCGCTGAAGGAAGCCGGGATCTCCCGTGTACTCCTCTTTCAACACCTTGATGGCGACGATGCGGCCGAGGACGAGGTCTTTGGCTTTCCAGACTTCACCCATGCCGCCAATCGCGATCCGCGTGGTCAGCTGGAATCTGCCGCCGAGGGTGATTCCGGTTGTAGGCCTCACTTATTCAACACCGCCTCAAAAATTCTCTTCGCGTTCGGACTCGTAAGCTGTGCGCCGGTGTTGATGTCCACGCCCTCCATGACGATCGTGACACCCACCTGCGGGTTGTTTGCCGGGGCAAAGCCGGTAAACCAGGAGTTGTTCGCGCCATTGCCCAACTCTGCAGTCCCCGTTTTGCCCGCCACGTCGACGCCCGGAACGGCTGCCCTGTTGGCGATGCCCTCGCTGACCGCGCTGGTCATCCATTCCGTGATCTGGTTGGCGATCTCCGGGGTGGTGGAGGTGCGCAGCTGTTCAGGCTGCGGTTCGTCGATGACTCGGAGATCAGGGGAACGCAGGGCCTTGATGAGGTTGGGCCTCATCTGCACGCCGTCGTTCGCGATGGCCGCGGTCATCATGGCAACCTGCAGGGGTGTGGCCCGGACGTCCCGCTGTCCGATGGCGGACTGAGCCAGTCCCGGCTCGTCCAGATCGTCCGGGAATCCATTGCCCCGGGCGTAACCGAGCTTCAGCTGGTCTCCCATGTCCTCGGCAAATCCGAACTTCTTGGCCTGCTCGGCGATCGCATCGCGTCCAAGGTCCAGGGCGATGCTGGCGAAGGGGGTGTTGCAGGACTGCTGCAGCGCGAAGGCGAAATCCGCCGTGTTGCGCGTGTAGCAGTTGCCGCCTGCATAGTTGGGAAGCTTGTACTGGATGCCGGGGAAGGGCATCTCGGCGGGATTCGGAAGTTCGCTGTCCTTGTTGTACTTGCCGGAGGCAAGGGCAGCAGCGGTGTCCACGAGTTTGAAAACCGAACCCGGGGCGAGCAGTTCGCCGGTGGGACCGCTGACGTTCGGGTTCAGGTTGATGCCCGGGACCTTGACGAGTTCGTTAATGTTGGCCGACTCTTCGGCGGGATTCTGGGTGGCAACGAGGTTGGGGTTGTAGGACGGCTTGGACACCATGGCCAGGATCGCACCGGTCTTCGGGTTGGTCACCACAATGGAGCCGCGCTGCCCATCCGGAATGAGATCGTAGGCGAGCCGCTGGATCTCCGGATCGATGGTGAGTTCTACCGATGCGCCCTTCGGCTGGTTGCCCAGGAAAAGCTGGCCCACCCGGTCAAGGAACAGTTGATCCGCGTCGCCTGCCAACTGCTCCCGCATGGCCTGTTCCAGGCCTGTAGCGCCGTAGTTCTGGGAGAAGTACCCAGTGATCCCGGCGTACAGCTCCGGCTGCGGGTAGGTCCGCTGGAACGCACACGTCTCCGAACCGCTCTCCACAGACTCCGCCACCGGCGTTCCGGCCACGACGATGGCGCCGCGGTCATTGCAGTAGTCCTGAAGGATGGCGCGCTGGTTCCAGGGATTATCCTCGAGCTCCTCCGCGCCGACCACCTGGACGTAGCTGATGGCGCCGAAGATGAGGGCAAACATCGCGATCGCTGCTACCCATGAATGCCGTATTGCCTGGTTCACAGGTGCTTCACCGCCTCGGTTGGAGTATCAATGCCCACAGATTCCGCGCCCTTTGCGGCAGGCAGGGGTGTGGTGTCCACCGGACCGCGGGCGGTATGGGAAATCATCAGGAGCAAGCCCACGATGATCCAGTTGGCCAGCAGGGAGGAACCGCCGGCGGCCAGGAACGGTGTGGTGAGCCCCGTCAACGGAATGAGCCGGGTGACGCCGCCGATGACGACGAAGCACTGCAGCGCGACGGCGAAGGAGAGGCCGCACGCGAGCAACTTGCCGAACGCATCCCGGGTGCCCAGGGCCGCGCGGAAGCCGCGGGTGAAGAGCAGCAGGTACATCAGGACGATGGCAAAGAGTCCGATCAGGCCAAGTTCCTCGCCGAGGGAGGCAATAATCATGTCGCTGTTGGCGAATGGAACCAGGTCCGGACGGCCCTGGCCCAGGCCTGTTCCCACGAGGCCGCCGTTGGCCATGCCGAAAAGTCCCTGAACGATCTGGTGGCTTCCACCCGGGGCACGGCCGTAGACCTCTTCGGTGAACGCGTTGAGCCAACCGTCGATGCGCAGTTCAACGTGCGAGAAGACCCGCGACGCCGCGAATCCGCCGCCAAGGATGAGGGCCAGGCCGATCACTACCCAACTGATGCGGCTGGTTGCAACGTAGATCATGACAATGAACAGGCCGAAGAAGAGCACGGATGAGCCGAGGTCACGCTGGAAGATGAGCACCCCGATGCTCACCAGCCAGGCCGTAATCATGGGGCCCATGTCCTTGAACCGGGGGAACTGCAGTGGCCCGATTTTCCGGCCGGCCAGCAGGATCAGGTCCCGGTTCGAAGATAGGTACCCGGCGAAGAATATGGCAAGGGTGATTTTGGCGACTTCACCCGGCTGGAACGTCATGGGGCCGAGCCGGATCCACACCCGGGCGCCAAGGATTTCGCCCGCACTGATGCCGGGAATCAGCGGCAGCACCAGCAGCAGGGCGCTGGCCGCAAGCGAAATGAAGGTAAACCTGCGCAGAATGCGGTGGTCTTTAAGGAACCAGATCACGGCGATGGCCACGGCCATGGCGATGAGGGTCCAGCGGAGCTGGTTGTTGCCGGTATCGCCTCCGGGCGGGTCCAGCCGGTGGATCATGGCCAAGCCAATTCCGTTCAGAGCCACCACCAGTGGAAGTATTACCGGATCAGCATATTTGGCGCGGAAGCGGAGCACGCCGTGGAATACCAGGGCGGCGACAGCGAGAAGGCTGGACTGGAACCAGAAGTCGGAATCAAAGGCCTTTTCCTGGTCCACCCCCACCAGCATGTTGGCGCCGATGCCTACTGCAAGGGCAAGAAGCAGCAACGCAAGCTCCACGTTGCGGCGTGGCTTGGGCGTGGTACTGAGCTGGCTCATTGGCCCACCTCGCAGGTAACTGTGGGACTGGCTGTGGGGGACGGGCTCGCCGGGGTGGTCGAGGCGCTGGTGGCGGGGGTTGCGGTGCCCGAAGCAGTGGCCGAGGCCTTGGGTGCCGGAGTTGCGGTGCCCGAAGAAGTGGCCCGCGCGCTGGGGCTGGCGGAGGCCGAAGGAGAGGCCGACGGCGGCACGCATTCTTCTTCAGGTGACGTGGTGCCCGTCAGTTCGAGGTTCTTCACGATGCGCTGGGCGTCGTAAAGGTCCTGGGCAGGTACAGTCTGGCGGACCCGTTGCTGCGAGAACGGCGGAAGGGAATCCATCCGGATGGCCGTGACCGTCTCGAGGCTGGAGAGCTGGATGGGACCCAGACGCTGGGAAACACCATTGTAAATAGCCACGCGGGAATCGAACTCGCCGACGTAGTAGCGGGTCTGGGTCCAGGCGTATCCGAGCCAGAGCCCGATGGTCAGTACCACCAGCACGGATGCGGCAATGGACCAGGTCAGCCACCGCCGTGGTTTGGGAGGTGCCGCGGTGTCATCCGCATCGCTGGTTTGCGGTTCAGCCTTGTGGGTGAGGAGGGTGGCGGCGCGACGGGCCACGGTGCGGCCGGCGATGGTGGGAATGGAGCCCGACTCCGCAGCTGACGCGGCTGCTCCCACGAGTTCGTGCGGCCGGGACGCGAGTTCGTCACGAAGGACTTCGGCAGAGAGGTGCTCGCCGAGGTGCGGGTCGGTTGCTCCGGCTTCAGAGGAATCCGAGTTGCCGCTGTTGTCGCCTTGTTCCGATGCGGGCGGTTCCTTGCCGGGGCCGGAGTTTGACGCGTTGGCAGCGGGCGGTCTCGCCGGACCGCCGGCAGCAGGCTTTCCGCCGTCCACCGAATCCGGTGCTTTGGCAGCGGGGGAGCCCGCGTTCTGCGCCACGGCAGCGGCCTTGGTGACTTCGAGGGAAGGAATGACGTCGACGGCGGCTGTACTGACGTCGTCGGGCGTTTCTTCCACGATTTCAAGCATCACAACGGTGACGTTGTCCGGTGAGCCCGCCTCGAGGGTGAGGTCCACGAGGGTCTCCACGCACTCGCGGAGGTCTTTGGTTTCGCGCACGGTGCGTTCAACAGCGTGCCCGGCGACGTAGTTGAGGCCATCCGAGCAGAGGAGCCAGCGTTCCCCCGGTTCCACGTCCAAAGTGTCCAGGTCCAGCTCAGGGCTGGCGTCCACGTCACCCAGGACGCGCATCAGGACGTTCTTGTGCGGATGCGTTTCGGCTTCCTCGGGCCGGAGCCGCCCCTCATCGATAAGCCTTTGCACGAACGTGTGGTCGACGCTGACCTGCTCAAATACGCCGTTCCGCAGACGATAGGCCCGGGAATCACCGATGTGGGCAAAGTGCAGCTTTCCCTCGGCGAGCAGGAGCGACGTGACGGTGGTGCCCATGCCGGCCAATTTGGGGTTGATGTGCACAAGCTCGGACAGCAGGGAGTTGGCGGTCTGGATCTCGTCAGCCAGGGTGGTGGCGGCGTCCCCGGTGTAGTCGCCGCGGTCCAGGTGGATCATGTCCAGGACGGTGGCAGCCGAGGCGACGTCGCCGCCCGCGTGCCCGCCCATGCCATCGGCTACTACGGCCAAATGGCGCCCCACATAAGCGGAATCATCGTTTTTGGAGCGGATTTTGCCGACGTCGGACCTAGCCGCGAAGCGCATGATGAGGGGCCGCTGCGCCGGCTTGGAATCGGTTGCGGGGGTTTGCGAAGCGGCCACGGCTATGGCCTCAATTCGATGACCGTCTTGCCGATTCTCACGGGTACGCCAAGCTCAACGGGCAGGGCACGGGTAAGCTGCTGGTCCGCCAGATAAGTGCCGTTGGTTGAACCAAGGTCCTCGATGAACCAGCGGGTGCCCTGCGGGAACAGCCTCGCGTGACGGCCGGAGGCGTAGTCATCCTCCAGGACCAGGGTGGCCTCCTGGGCACGGCCCAGCAGGATGGGGCTTGCGGCCAAGGGGAGTGTCCGTCCCTTGAGCGGGCCTTCGATAACGGCCAGTTGCCGGGCCTGCTGCTTCACGGGCTGCGGCGGCTCTTCGGCAAGCTCGGGATTCTTGCGGACCTGCCGGGCTGTTGGCGCGCCGGCGGCGGCCTTGCGGCCCACCATGAGGTCGCGCCTCATTGCGGAAACGATGCTGAAGATCAGCACCCAGAGCAGGAGCAGGAAGCCGAAGCGCAGGGCGGTGATGGTCAGTTCACTCATGCGTGGCCGCCAGGGCCGGCAGGAAGCAGGCGGAAAATGATCTTTGTCCGTCCCATCGTGATTGTGGAGCCGTCAGTGAGTTCGGTGCTTCCGGAAACCTTGTGTCCGTTCACGTAACTCCCATTGGTGGAACCCATGTCCACTGCGCTGGTGACGCCGTTGGCGGTCCGAATCTCGAGGTGCCGGCGGGAAACGCCCGTGTCCTCCACCAGGATGTCCGCTTCGGAGGACCTGCCCAGCACGATGGACGGGGCGTTGAGTGAATACCGCTGACCGTCGATGTCCAGGATGGGCTGCAGGCGGACGGGCTGACGGCTGGGAGCGGCAGGAAGGTTGGGCCGGGGCGGAGCACCGCTGGGAGCGCCCTTGGATTTCTCCGTTGAGGAGAGGATCTCGAAGTCACCCGCCCGCAGTTCCGCATCACGCCGGAAGGAGATCCGCACCGAACCCTGCAGGGTGTAGCCCTGGCCGCGGACATGGTTGATGACCACGTCGCAGAGTTCTTCGGCCAGCGGTGTGCCCCATTCCTGGGCCCGTTTGAAGTCCTCATCGCTGAGTTGGACATCAAAAACGTTGGGCACCAAGGTGCGGCCCGCGGCAACGGTAAGGGACCTGTGGTCTACTTCCCGGCGCAGCCTGCTGGCGATCTCCACGGGTTCAACCTGGTTGCGCGAGCCGGTGGAGAAGACACCCCGGACGGCCTTTTCGATGCCGCGCTCGACTTTGTCCAGCAGACCCATGGTTCTTCTCCTTTCCCCCCGGCTGCGGGGCAGTTTTCGTTCCGTAAGTTCACTTGCGGTGATGTTCTTAAGCCGCCGGTGTGCCTGCGTGCTGCAGTCACTCCTACATCAGATACTACTGGGCAGGCCTGTGAATGACCTTAATCCACAACGGCCGGGCGCTGGCAAAAGTTCGGTACCGGGCTGACCGCGGCGCCGGGCCGCCTGGGGTTTGAGCCGTCTCGCGGGTCGGTCCCTGCCCTGGTTTCGATGGCGCTTGGCAGGGCCTTGGGACCTCAATTGGTGTTTTCCGGCCAATGTCCGTTATGCTTGATCTCGCTGCTTTTACAGGGTTGCGGTTCGGGAAACCGGCCGGGATTCGGTGAAGGAAGTTGCGCGCGAGTGGCGGAACGGCAGACGCGCTGGCTTCAGGTGCCAGTATCCGAAAGGGTGTGGGGGTTCAAATCCCCCCTCGCGCACGCAACGAAGAGCCCCGGTCAACAGACCGGGGCTCTTTTGCTTTTTGTCCTTAGGGCTCCACAGGTGTCAGTACCGAACCGTTGTCAGCAAAGGCTCGCAGATTCGCGAGGGTCAGGTCCGCCATGGCTGCCCGTGTTTCGTGGGTGCCGCTGCCGAGGTGCGGCAGGAGGACTACGTTGTCCAGGGCCAGGAGGTCTTCGGGAACCTTGGGTTCGTCGGCGAAGACATCAAGTCCGGCGCCGGCCAGTTTCCCCGCGAGCAGTGCGGCCACCAGGGCTTCTTCATCCACCACTGACCCGCGGGCGATGTTGATGAGGTAGCCCCTGGGTCCAAGGGCAGCGATCACCTCCGCATCCACCAGCTTCGCGGAGCCTGCGCCGCCTGCCGCTGCAACGATCAGCACGTCACAACCAGCCGCCAGGTCGCGGGGTGAGGGTTCGTACCGGTAGCTGACGCCCGTCACCGGGTGCCGGCTGTGATAGCTGATTTCGCAGTCAAACCCCTCCAGCCTCCTGGCAATGACCTTTCCGATCCTGCCCAGTCCGAGGATGCCTACCTTTTTGCCGCTGGCCTTGGTGGCCAGGGGGAAGTTGCCTTTGCTCAGCCAGTCACCCCGCCGAACGAATCGGTCCGAGGCGCTGATTCCCCGCAGCACATCGACGTAGAGGGCAATGGCCGTATCCGCAACACAGTCGTTGAGGACATCCGGTGTGTTGCTGACGGTGATGCCACGCTCAAACGCCTGGGCGGCGTCGGTGGTGTCGTAGCCCACGCCGAAGTTGATGACCGCGCGGAGGTTGGGCAGCGCCTGCATCAGTTCAGTGCCGACGCCCACCTTGCCGGACGTCACCGCAACCTCAAAGGACCCGCCGCGGCTGCGCAGGAACTCCTCCCGCTCCGCAGGCGGATCGGGCAGCCGGACAGCACCGTATTCCTCCGTTATCGATTCCTGGACGATCGGCATAAGTGGCCCTACCTGGAGGACGGCGATGTTCTTCATAGCTGCACCATAGGTTTCGGCACTCATACAGGTCCAACTTGGAATTGGCATAGTTCGATGCCGGAACTGTATCGATCCGGCCGATTCCGCGGACTGGCGCGGAATACCGTTCCAAGTGAGGACCGTCACAGGGCCGCCGGCAGGCTCCCGCGCCCCTTCATCCGGTTGGCGGGCCGCCCAAATTCCTTGTGGACCCCTGGTACCTCAATTAGCTTGAGTCCAGCGCGGCGGCCTTACAGCCCTTGTTATCGGTGTTCTGCACTGGTACACGAGCGTCCCGCTGCCGTAAGTATCGATCTGGAGGAACCCAAAGATGTCTTCTTCAAAGCTTCCCTTTGCCACCGTGCTCAAGTGGCCAGCCCTGGCGTCCGTCGCGGTGCTGAGCCTGAGCGGCTGCACCGTTGCCAACACGGACGACGGCGGTGCTGCCGCCGCCACCGATTCGGTCCGCGTAGTCCTTAGCCAGGAACCACCCACGCTGGAGGCGTGTGAATCGAACCTGACCTCCACCGGTGTTGTGGTCCGTTCGAACGTGACCGAGCCGCTGATTGAACGCAACCCGCAAAGCGGCGAACTGGAGCCCAAGCTCGCTACCGAGTGGAAGGCCACCAGCGACACGGAATGGACGCTCAAGCTGCGCGAAGGCGTGAACTTCCAGGACGGCACTCCCTTCAATGCCGAGGCAGCTGCCTTCACCATCGAACGGGCCGTCAACTCAAAGCTGGGCTGCAACGTTGAGGGCTACGTCTTCGGTGATGCTGACCTCGCCGTGAAGGCCGTCGACGCAACCACCCTTACTGTCACCACGCCCGAACCGGATCCCATCCTGCCGCTGCGGCTTTCCTTCCTTGAAGTGGTCCCGACGTCGACGAGCAGCACGGAAAAGGTCCGGGAACCCATCGGCACCGGCCCGTACAAAATCGATACCTGGGATGCCGGCCAGAAGATCACCCTGTCCAGCTGGGACGGTTACTGGGGTGACAAGCCGGCGTACGCCAAGGCTGAATACCAGTGGCGCTCCGAAAGCTCCGTGCGTGCCGCGATGGTCACCAGCGGTGAAGCGGACGTGGCCATGGGACTGAGCCCGGACGACAACATCGGCGACCTCGGCGTGGACTACCCGAACAACGAAACCGTGGCCCTGCGGATGGACGCGAATGAGGCACCGCTTAACGACATCCGGGTCCGCCAGGCAGTCAACTTCGCCATCGATAAAGAAGGAATTGTCAGCTCGCTCTACCAGGGCAAGCACCAGGTGGCCGCGCAGCTGGTTCCTGAAGGAATTGTCGGCCACAACTCCGAGCTGAAGGGCTGGCCGTTCGACCTGGACAAGGCCAAGTCCCTGGTGGCTGAAGCGAAGTCCGACGGCGTGGACACTTCCGCGCAGATTTCATTGGTTGTCCGCAGCGCCCAGTTCCCCAAAATCACCGAACTGGCCCAGGTGCTCCAGGAGCAGCTCAGCCAGGCAGGCCTGAACGTCAAGCTCAAGATGCTCGAAACCAGCCAGCACCTGACCTACCAGGTCCGGCCGTTCCCGGAGGATGAAGGAGCTGTCGCCCTGATGACGCAGCACGGCAACCAGGCCGGCGACGCGGCGTTCACCGTGGACCAGTACATGCTGTCCACCGGAGCACAGAGCTACTTCGGCACCCCCGTGTTCGACGCCATGATCAAGAAGGCCGACGCCGCCTCGGGTGACGAACGCAAGAAGGAATTCGAGAACATCTTTGCGTACCAGAACGACAAGGTGGTGCAGTTCGCGCACATCTCACACCAGACGGGCATCCTCGGCCTTGCCAAGTCCCTGAGCTACAAGCCCAACTCGTCCAGCGGTGACGAGCTGCGCATCTCGGAAATGACGCCGGCAAGCTAGCCCGGGCCTCAGGAAGAGAAGGACAGCCATGCTGATCTACTTGAGAAAGCGCATCGTTTCCAGCGCCCTGCCGCTGGTGGTGGTGATCGTGGGGGTGTTCGCACTGGCCAGGATGACCGGAAACCCGGCCAGCCTGTACCTGCCACTGAACGCAACCCAGCAGATGCGGGACGACTTCACGGCCCGCAACGGCCTGGACCAGCCCCTGCTGGTCCAGATGGCGGACTACTTCGGCGGCGTGCTGCGGCTGGACTTCGGGCAGTCGCTCCGCACGGGGCAGGACGCCGCCGCGATGGCACTGCGCGCCTTCCCCGCAACGCTGCAGCTTGCGGCCACCACCATGGTGCTGGCCGTGGTGCTCGCCCTGGTGGTGGGCTGCTGGGCGGCTCTGAAGCCGAACGGCATCGCGGACCGCATCTCAAGTTTCATCTCCATGGCTGCCGCTTCCATTCCCGACTTTTGGCTGGCCATCGTGGGCATCTGGATTTTTGCCATCACCTTGGGCTGGCTGCCGACATCCGGTGTGTCGGGAGCCAGCGCCTGGGTGCTGCCCATCGCCACCCTGCTCCTGCGGCCGTTCGGCGTGCTGGTGCAGATCGTCCGCGGCTCCATGGTGTCCGCGCTCTCCGAGCCATATATCAAGCTGGCGAGGAGCCGCGGCGCCGGCGAGCTGCGGGTGGTCACCCACCACGCACTGCGCAACGCTGCGGCGCCGGCGCTGACCGTCGCCGGCGACCTGACCGTGGGCCTGGTTAACGGCGCGGTGGTGGTGGAAACGATCTTCGGCTGGCCGGGCATCGGAAAGCTCATGATCGACTCCATCCTGCAGCGGGACTTCGCCGTCCTGCAGGCAGCGGTGCTGCTTACCGCCGTCGCCATCTTTGCCCTGAACATCCTCATTGACATGGGCTACGCGCTGCTGGACGCACGCGTCCGTCCCGTGACGGTCAAGGCCTAGGAGTAACCATGACGAGCTCACTGACAGATGGCGCGGCACCGCAGCCGCCGGCCGCCCAACCGCCCACCAAAAACACTGAGGACACCAAGGGTGGAAAGCCGGGCCTGTTCCGGCTCCTGCTCAAGGACCGCTTTGCAGCGGCCTCGGCGCTGGTCCTGCTCTTTGTCGGCCTGACCGCTCTGGTGGGTCCGGCGCTGATGGGGGACCTGGCCACCAAGCAGAACCTGCTGTTCGCCAACAAGGCACCGTTCACGCTGGCGCACGGCTGGGAGTACTTCCTGGGCAGCGATTCCTTGGGCCGCAGCATGCTGGCACGGCTGGTGGTGGCCAGCCGAACCACCCTCTCCGTCGCCCTCCCGGCCGTGGCCGTGGCCCTGGTGATCGGCTCCCTGTGGGGCGTTTGGGCCGGCTACCACCGCGGCTGGCGGGAGAACGTCTCGATGCGCATCGCCGATGTGATCATGAGCTTCCCCTCCCTGCTGCTTGCCGTCGTTGTGCTTTACGTCTTCAGCCCCTCCGCTGCGAACATCGTCCTGATCCTGGCCCTCACCCGCATCCCGATCTACCTGCGCACCGCACGCGCCGAGTCCGCCGAGCTGCAAAGCCGGACGTTCGTGGACGCGGCCCGCACCTTCGGTGCGAAGCCCAACGCCATCATCGGGCGGCACGTCATTCCGGTGGTGCTGCCGACGTTGCTCACCCTGGCAACCCTTGAGTTCTGCTACGTGATGCTCGCAGAGTCCTCGCTCAGCTTCCTGGGCATCGGCATCCAGCCCCCGGACGTCAGCTGGGGCCTGATGGTCTCGCAGGGCCGCCAGTACCTGCAGACCGCATGGTGGCTGTCCATCTTCCCGGGCGTGGCAATCGTTGTGACCACCATCGCCGCCAACGTCCTCGCCGCCTGGCTGCGCATTGCCACCGATCCCGCGCAGCGCTGGCGCCTTGCACTTCCCCGTAAGCGGCTGATCGCCCGCATCCCAGCGAAGGAGGCACAGCCGTGAAAACAGCTGCCGAACAAGCTCCCGCCACAGCAGCAGCCCGCGCCGGAACATCGGCCGCCCAGGCCAAAGCCCACGACGTCGTCCTGCAGGTCCGCGATCTTGCCGTGGACATCCGCACCCACCGCGGCACCATCCGCGCCGTCAACAGCGTGGCGTTCGAGGCCCGGGCCGGCGAAACCCTGGCGCTGCTCGGTGAATCCGGCTGCGGCAAATCCATGACCGCCAAAGCCCTGGCCGGGATCATGGACCCGGTCTGCGACCTCGCCGACGGACAAATCGTCCTCAACGGCACCGACCTTGCGGCACTCACTCCCAAGGAACGGCTGAAGTTCGCCGGGCCGGAACTGGGCATCGTCTTCCAGGACGCGCTCACAGCACTGAACCCCGTATATACAGTCGGGACGCAGCTGGGTGAGGCCTTCCGCATCCACCGCGGGCTGAATGCCAAGCAGGCACGGCTCGAGGCGATCGACCTGATGAAGCGGGTGGGTATTCCGGAGCCTGAGTCCCGGGTCAACTCCTACCCCCACCAGTTTTCCGGCGGTATGCGCCAGCGGATCCTCATCGCCATGGCCGTGGCCCTCAATCCGCGGCTCCTGATCGCGGACGAACCCACGACAGCCCTGGACGTCACCGTCCAGGCACAGATCATGCAGCTGCTGCGCACGCTCCGCGAGGAGGGCCAGATGGCGGTCATCCTCATTACCCACGACCTCGCTGTGGTGGCGGAGGAGGCTGATTCCGTCGCTGTGATGTACGCCGGCAACGTGGTGGAGAGCGGGCCGGTGGCCGAAGTGTTCGCCGACCCCCGCCATCCCTATACAAAGGGGCTGCTCGAATCCGTACCCGTCCACTTGGAACGCGGTGCCGAGCTGAAATCGATTCCCGGCAGCCCGCCGGAGCTCCACGACATCCCACCCGGCTGCGTCTACCAGTCGCGGTGCCCTATGGTGCAGGCTATCTGCCGGGCTGAGCGCCCGGCGCTCCGCCCCGTGGCCCGGCCTGCCTCTGGCGCGAGCGTTGTGGCCGGTGCCAGAGTTGCACCCGCCCAGGATAGCCAGGCGGTTACGCCCACCAGCGCGGAGGGACGGCCAGTTCGCGCCGCAGCCTGCCACTTCAGCGAGGAGATTAACAATGGCTGAGCCGCTATTAACCATTGAGGGCCTGACCAAAACGTTCCACGTGGCCAAAAGCGCCAGCGGCAACACCAAGCTCAAAGCCCTGGACGGGATCAGCCTGACCGTGGGCCGCGGGGAAACCCTGGGCCTGGTGGGTGAATCCGGGTGCGGCAAGTCCACGCTGGCCCGCACGCTGATGATGCTGGAAACCCCGGATGAGGGAACCGTCAGCTTCGAGGGGACCAACCCCTTCGGACTGCGCGGCAAGGAGCTTCTGGGCTGGCGGCGGCGGGTGCAGATGGTTTTCCAGGACCCGTTCGCGTCCCTGAACGCGCGGATGAGCGCCGGCGACATCATCGCCGAGCCGTGGGCCACTCACCGCAACCTGTACCCGACGTCCAAGGAGCGCCAGGAGAGAGTCAGCGAGCTGCTCCAGATGGTGGGCCTGCGCGCGTCCGATGCCCGGAAGTCGCCGCAGGAGTTCTCCGGCGGCCAGCGCCAGCGGATCGGTATCGCGCGCGCCCTGGCCCTGAACCCGGACGTCATCATTCTCGATGAACCGGTGTCCGCCCTGGACCTGTCGGTCCAGGCGCAGGTCCTGAACCTGCTCAATGAGCTGCAGCGGGAACTCGGTGTCTCCTATATCTTTATCTCCCACGACCTCACGGTGGTCCGGCACGTGGCGGACCGGGTGGCAGTGATGTACCTGGGCAGGATCATCGAAATGGGGGAGACCGAGGAGGTCTTCGACCATCCCCGCCACCCCTATACCGCCGCCCTGATGTCGGCGTCCCCGAAGCTGGACGTCAGCGGGGCCAAGCGCGACCGGATTGTCCTCAAAGGCGAGCTGCCCTCACCGTTGGATCCGCCGTCGGGCTGCCGTTTCCGCACCCGCTGCTGGAAGGCACAGGATATCTGCGCCGAAGTATCGCCGGAACCCCAGGTCATCACCGCCCCCGACGGCAGGCGGCACAGCGCGGAATGCCACTTCCCGCTTGACTCCGTCAAGGGCCTGACCGGCGCTGCTGCCAGCGCCTTGTGACAGGCGCAGAATACGCCGTCATAGCCGGAATAATCTTCCTGGCCGCCTGCCTGCAGGCATCCAGCGGCTTCGGCATGGGAATGCTGGCAGCGCCGGTGATCGCCATCATCGACCCGGCGCTGCTGCCGGCCACCCTGATCCTCCTGGCCCTGCTGGTCACGGTGATGGTCACCGTGACGGAGCGCCAGAGCCTGGATCTGCGCGGGACAGGCTGGGCGCTCGCAGGGAGGCTTCCCGGCAGCATCGTGGGTGCGTGGCTGGTGGCGGTGTCTTCAAAGGAAGGCCTGGCCTGGGTGGTGGTGGCCGTGGTGCTCACGGGCCTGGTCCTGGCCGGCAGGGGCTGGGCGCCCCGGCCCCGGCGCGTGAACCTGATCGCCGCCGGCGCCGCCTCCGGAATCATGGGAACGGCAACGTCCATCGGCGGCCCGCCCATGGCACTCGTCTGGCAGGGGCATGAGGGGCCACGCCTGCGGGGCACCATGAGCGCCTTCTTTATGGTGGGCTCAATTATCTCAATGACATTGTTGTGGCTGGCCGGTGCGGTCACCTCGCACATGCTGGTCCTGGCGCTGTGGATGGTTCCGGCCGTTGTTGCCGGCTACGCTGCCTCGCGCTACGTCAACCGCTTCCTCAATCCGCGACGGCTCAGGGCGCTGGCCCTCGGCGCTTCCGCGCTGGGGAGCGTTCTGCTGATTCTGCAGTTGCTTCTGGCAGCCTAAGCATCCGGACGCCGGACCAGGTTGCTGAGCGCCAGGCCGCGGGCCAGGCGGTCGATGTTGGCGGCGATGTCGCCAGCACGGCGCTCAAAGGTGATCCGGGCGTGGCCGGAGTGGTGCGGCGTCAGCACGGTGTTCTCCAGCGAGGTGAAAGGAAGCTCCGCCGGGGGGATCACGCCGTCGGCAGGTGCTCCCCACCAGACGTCGATGCCCGCCCCCGCGATCTGCCGGTCCTTCAAGGCCGCATAGAGGGCGGCCTGGTCCACCACTGGCCCGCGTGCCACATTGATCAGCACGGCCGAGGTTCTCATGGCAGCCAGTTCGGCTTCCCCGATCATTCCCCTGGTGTCCTCATCCAGCGGCACGGTGACCACCACAACGTCGGAACCGGCCAGGAGCGTGTGCAGCTCTAGGTTCCCGCCCACCCAGTCCAGGTGTACCCCCTCGGGAAGGGCTGCAGCGGGGTTCCGCCGGACGGCATGGACTTTCATTCCCATCAGGGCGGCCACCCGGGCCACCTCCCCGCCGATGGAGCCGAGGCCCACCAGCCCCAGGGTGAGGTCGGCGAGGACGGGGTGGAAGGGGACGTCCGGAGCTGTGGCAATGGTCCGCCACTGCCCGCTGCGTACCTCCCGGTCCGCCCTGGCGACGTTGCGGGTCAGCATCAGGGTGAGCATCAGGACGTGTTCGGCGATGGGGCGGGCGTGGTGGAATGTGTTGGCCACCGCGGCTGCGGGCGGCAGGTGGTGGAGGGCGATCTTGTCGTAGCCGGCGCCGGTGACGTGGACCAGGCGGAGGTTGCCGGCAGCCTCCGCTTCCGCGGCGGGAAGGGAAGAGCAGACGACGACGTCGGCACCCGCCAGTGCGCGGCGTCGCCGTTCAGGGGACCAAGCCGCCGCCATGTCCCACTGGTGCGCGCCGCCGTCGTACTTCAACTTGTCCTCAAACCGGCTGATGATGGGATCGGTGACGACGATCCGCAGGGCTTCCGGATTCCTGGGGGCGTCGGAGCTCACCAGCGGGGACTCTGGAGCTCGTAGCCCGGGTGGAGGCGCTGCATGTAGCCGGTGTCATCGCGGCTGCGGATCCCGCATTCGAGGTACTGCCGGTGGAGCCGTTCCAGGGCATCACGGTCTATCTCGACGCCGAGGCCGGGCGCGGTGGGGACCTGGACGGCCCCGTCCTTGAAGGCCAGCACGCCGTCCTTGATGACGTCCTCGGCAGGGTCCTTCCAGGGCCAGTGGGTGTCGCACGCGTAGTCGAGGTTGGGGGTGGCCGCCGCGAGGTGGACCATGGCAGCCAGGCTGATGCCCAGGTGCGAATTCGAGTGCATGGACAGGCCCAGGCTGAAGGTCTCTGTGATTCCGGCAAGGAACTGGCTGCGGCGCAGGCCGCCCCAGAAGTGATGATCGGACAGGATGACGTCCACGGCGCCGGCTGCAACGGCAGGGGCAACATCGGCGAAACTGACAACGCACATGTTCGTGGCCAGCGGCATCCCGACCTGCCGGCGGACGGCAGCCATGCCCTCGATGCCCGGCGTGGGATCCTCAAGGTACTCCAGCACGCCATCGAGTTCCTTGCCCACCCGGATGGAGGTTTCCACTGTCCATGCGGCGTTGGGGTCGATGCGCAGGGGCAGGTCAGGGAACTCGTCACGGAGGGCCTGGATGGCGGCGATCTCCTCTTCCGGCGGGAAGACGCCGGCCTTCAGCTTGAGCGCACCGAACCCGTAGTGGTCCACCATGGTCCGGGCCTGCCGGACGATCCCGGCCGGGTCCAGTGCTTCGCCCCAGGTGTCCGCGGCCTGGCCGGGGTGGCCCGCCCACTTATAGAACAGGTAGCCGCTGAACTGCACGGCGTCCCGGACGGCGCCGCCGAGGAGGTCGCTGACCGGCCGGCCCAGAAGCTTGCCCTGAATGTCCAACGCCGCAACGTCAAAGGCGGACAGCACACGGTCCGCGGTGCTGGAGCCGGTGACCATGCCGCTCATGCCGTGGCCGCCCTGGATGGTGTCCTGCCGAAGGGCTTGTTCTATGGCACCGCGCATGGAGTTGATGTTGAAGATGTCAGTACCGGGCAGGGCAGCCGCGGCCAGCTGGAGCCGGGCGATGTGGCCGGCATCCCCGTAGGTTTCACCGAAGCCCGAGACGCCGGCGTCGGTGTGGACTTCCACGATGGCGCGCAGCGCGAACGGCTCGTGCACGCCCACGGTATTAAGGAGCGGGGGATCCTTGAAGGCTACCGGCGTGACGGTGACGCCGGTGATCCGTGCCTGGTTGAGGTGGGCTTCATGAGGGTGGCCTGCGGGCTGGTCGTTCATCAGTGTCCTCGTCGACGTCGGTGCGGGCTGGCTTGCTAATTGTGGTCCTGGTCACTGACCATATGGGAAGGGATCAATACACGTCCAAGCCAACTTCTGCACTCAACCATCCAGTAAAGGTATGAATGTTTTCGCTACCCCAGTTAGAGGCGTTTGTGGCCGTTGCCGAGGAGCTTCATTTCGGTGCCGCTGCTGAGCGGCTGAACATGACGCAGCCGCCCCTGAGCCGGCAGATCCAGATGCTTGAGAAGAAGCTGGGCACGCTGCTCTTTAGCCGGACCAGCCGGAAGGTGGAGCTGACGGCCGCCGGCGCCACGCTGTTGCCGCGGGCGCGGCAGATCCTGGACATGTGTATTAAGACGGACATGGACGTCCGCCGGGTCTCGTCGGGCCATGCGGGCACCATCACGGTGGGGTACACCGCCATTGCCGGCCAGAGTGCACTGCCGATGATGCTGCGGCGGGCGGCGGAGGGGATGCCGGGGGTTTCCTTTGTTCTGCGCGAGCTGGTTTCCACCGACCAGATGGATGGCCTGGTGAAGGGGAGCGTGGATATTGGCCTGCTGCGTCCCATCGTGGCGCGGCCGGGGGTGGTTTCGCGGCCGCTGATGCAGGACCGCCTGGTGGTGGCGCTGCCGGAGGGCAGCTCCATCCTGGGGAGTTCTGTGCCGCCCGCGGGGGAGCCGTTGCCCCTGGGTTCACTGGACCGGCGGCCGCTGCTGATGTACTCCACCAAGGAGGCCCGCTACTTCCACGACCTGGTGCTCCGCCTGTTTGCCAGCGCCGGCGCCCACGCCAACATCACCCAGTACGCCAGCCAGGTCCCGGCGCTGCTGGCGTTTGTGCAGGCGGGCCTTGGGGTGACGCTGGTGCCGGCCTCAGCCATGGCCTTCGCCCCGCCGGGAGTGGAGTTCCACGAGATCGACGGCCGGCACGGCATGCAGGAGCTGAACCGCGTGGACCTGGAGCTCGCCTGGAACGAGGAAACGGACAATCCGGCGGTGCTGAGGCTCCTGCACCTTATTGAGCCGGCACTGGTGGAGGCGGAGCAGGTATGAGCTAGGAACCTGCTGGGGTTACGGGCGCCCTGGTTACGGGCGCGCGGAAGCCTTGAACCGGCGTCGTGAGTTGGCCAGGTGGCTGCGCATGGCAGCCGCCGCGGCAGCCTCGTCACCGTCCGCGATGGCGTCGGAGATGGAGCGGTGTTCCTGGACCACCTGGTCGAAGTGGTCGCGTGCGTAGTGTTCGACGCCGGTCATCAACCGGGTGCGCGGCATGGCGATCATGGTCTGGCCCAGGGCGGCCAGGCAGTCGGAGTAGAAGGGGTTGCCGGAGGCGGCGGCCACGGCCCGGTGGAACTCGAAGTCGGACTTCATGGCGTGCGCCGGGTGCCCGGCGCTCGCCGTGAACTCGTCGAGGGCGGCGGTGACGGCCCGCAGCTGGCGCTCGGTATGGTTCCTTGCCGCCAGTGCTGCGGCCTCGGTTTCCACTCCCATGCGGAACTCGAGCAGGTGGAGCCGGTCCTCCATCGTGGCCACGGGACGGGCCCCGGGTGCTGCCTGGGGCCCGTCCGACGGCGGGGTGAGGGCGAAGCTGCCGCGCCCTCGTTCGGTTTCCACAAGTCCCTCGGCCTGGAGCCGGGTGAGCGCGGCCCGGACAACGGTCCGGCTGACGCCGAAATCGTTGATGAGCGTGTTTTCGCTCGGAAGCTTCTCTCCCGGCTGGATGGCGCCGTCGACGATGCGGGTGCGAAGGTCAGCGGCGAGGTCCGCGGTGAGGTTCCGGCTCATGGCTTCAAGATTACGGCTTCATTGTTATGGCTTGCGTTATGGCTTCCGGGTTAGGCGCCGAACTCCACCGAGTCGGTGGTCCAGGCGCGGGCCTGGTCGCTAAGGGTGACGCCGAGGCCGGGGCGGTCCGGGACCACCATGCGGCCGTCCTTGGTTTCGAGGCGCTCGTTGAACAGGGGGTCGAGCCAATCGAAGTGCTCGACCCACGGCTCGCGCGGGTAGGCGGCGGCCAGGTGCAGGTGGATTTCCATGGCGAAGTGCGGGGCGAGGCCCAGGCCGCGTTCGTCGGCCAGGGCGGCGAGGCGGAGGAACTGGGTGATGCCGCCGACGCGCGGTGCGTCCGGTTGGATGATGTCGCAGCCGTTGGCGCTGATAAGGCCCTTGTGCTCGGCCACGGAAGCAAGCATTTCACCGGTGGCAATGGGGGTGTCCAAAACGTTGGCCAGATGCGCGTGGCCCTCAAAGTCGTAGGCGTCCAGGGGTTCTTCGATCCAGATGAGGTTGAATTCCTCCAGTTGGCGGCCCATCCGCAGGGCGGTGGCGCGGTCCCACTGCTGGTTGGCGTCCACCATGAGCGGAACGTCCCAGCCGATGTGTTCGCGGATGCCGGCGACGCGCCGCAGGTCCTCTTTGCTGTCCGGGAGGCCTACCTTGATCTTGATGCCGCCGATGCCTTCTTCGATGGAC
The DNA here is from genome assembly GCF_059383655.1 of Pseudarthrobacter sp. Hb11. Classification (NCBI taxonomy): domain Bacteria; kingdom Bacillati; phylum Actinomycetota; class Actinomycetes; order Micrococcales; family Micrococcaceae; genus Pseudarthrobacter; species Pseudarthrobacter sp. Hb11. The sequence goes on along the minus strand of NZ_JBWZCM010000004.1, from coordinate 6,901 downwards.
TGAGTGGCGCGTGCCTTGACTTCCTCCAGGGTGGCGTTGAGGAAGCCGCCGGAGGTGTTGTAGGTCTGGACGGAATCGCGGTAGGAACCGAGGAACTTGGCCAGCGGCAGGCCGGCTCGCTTCGCTTTGAGGTCGTAGAGGGCGATGTCGATGGCGGCGAGGGCCTGGGTGGCGACGCCGGACCTGCCCACAGAGGCGCCTGCCCAGAGCAGCTTGGTGTAGATCTTGGCGATGTCGTTGGGGTCCTCGCCGATGATGCCCTCGGCCACTTCCTTGGCGTGGGCGTACTGAGCGGGACCACCGGCGCGCTTTGAGTAGCTGAAGCCGACGCCGGTGTGACCCAGTTCCGTGGTGATCTCTGCGAAGAGGAAGACTACTTCCGTCATGGGCTTTTGCCGGCCGGTGAAGACTTTAGCGTCGCTGATGGGAACGGCGAGGGGGAGCTTGGCGGTGGACAGTTTGACGTGCCGGATCAGATCGACGGTACTCATTGGTTCTCCTTTGGGCGGGCGCCGGGCTCCTTCGCCCGCCCTGTTAGGATACAAGTAAGGTACTTGTATTACAAGTGGCCCGTGGCCTAGCTGCTGCTGCCCCTTACTTCTTGGGCTGCTTCTTTGTTGGTCATCTTTTGGACCAGGGCGCGCAGGTCATCCAGATTGTGCGCGAACCGGTCCAGCTGATTCGTTGACCTGACACTGAATCTCCTGCGCGGAAGGTGTCAGGATGAGATCTATGACAGTCTCAAACGCGTGTCAGGAAACGGCGGCGCAAGTCCTACTCTGACAAGTTTTGAGTACTTGCCTGACGTCAGGTTGGGGTGTAGTTCAATCCGGAGCTTGAGGAATCAGGCTGCAGCGTAACGCCGGATCACCACCTGTTTCGTGGGCCTATGTGTGCGATGCAGACTGTCAGCAGGGCTGACAAATGCCTTAAGGGACCAGTTACTGCACACCTGTGCAGTAACTCCCTTAGAATGGTGTTCATGGCACAGTACGGACGCAGTCAGGCCCGCGTGACGCGGAGGGGATCGACGGATCCTCGGGCGGTCGCGTCGCAACGCCTTCTGGTGGAGGCGCTAACAAAGGTAGTGAAGGCTGAAGGCTTCGGTGCCGCTTCGGTGACCCGCATCGCGCTTGAGGCGGGGCTGAGCCGGAGCGGGTTCTATGAGCAGTTCGCCAGCGTTGAGGAGCTTGCGTTATTCATCCTCGATTACCTGGTCGCCGAGATTGCCGCCCTCGATATCGAGGCCAGGACCGTGCACGGCGCCGACGGGCAAGCCGTCTCCGAGTTCGCTCTCGAACTCATCCTCCAGACCGTCTTCGAGAACCGGGAACTCTACGAGCACCTGCTGCTCTCCGAGCACGCCGGCGGCACCGTGGCCAGAGCCATCCAAGGGTTCGCGCGGGGCTGCCGCCCGATCATGGCGATCGCCCGACCGCAATGGCCGGACGCGCGAATCGATCTCATGGCGAGCTCGTTCGCCGGGCTGATCGTGAGTGGAGTGATGCACGCCTTCAGGACAGGCCAACCCCACACCGCCTACGACCTTGCACGCGAACTCATCAGCTTCATGCCGCCGTGGCTCTTCGTTCCGGACGGCAGCGGACCCCCGGACTGAGCTGTTCTTGGGTTGAACCAACGCGACCCCAACCAGCTCGCCCTCACATCGGGCCGCGTAACTAATCCATACGGGGCCTACGGCAGGTGCCGGACCCGCGAACCTCGAAAAAAGCAGGAGTACCACCGCATGACCACAGTTACCAACAAACCAGACGTTTCCGGGGACGCCGTGCCAGACGATGCCCCGACGAAGAAGGCAGCGGGTGCGGTGAAGATCCGCCCGGGCGCTCTTGCCGAGTCCGGCGGCCCCACGCGGCGCCCTCCGTCCGCTGCGCACCTCTCGGACGAGCAGGTCGCCGAACTGGGCCGCGAGTTGGACGTTATCCGTGACGACATCCTCGCCAAGCGCGGTGCCTCCGATGCCGCGTACATCCGCCGCATGATTAAGATTCAGCGCGGCTTGGAGATCTCCGGTCGCGCCGCCCTGCTGGTCAGCAAGCACAAAGCCGCGTGGGTCACCGGCACCACCCTGTTGAGCATGGCCAAGATCCTCGAGAACATGGAAATCGGGCATAACGTGCTGCACGGCCAGTGGGACTGGATGCGGGACCCGGACATCCACTCCACCACCTGGGAGTGGGACTTCGTCACCCCCTCCCGTGCCTGGCAGCACACCCACAACGACTCGCACCACCGCTGGACCAACGTGGTGGGCAAAGACAACGACGTCGGATTCAACCTGCTGCGAATGGACCCTGAGCAGGAATGGACGCCGTTCAACCTGGGCAACCCGCTTTATAACGCGTTGCTGGCGCCGGTCTTCGAGTGGGGCATCGCTATCTACGATCTTGAGCTGACCGAATACAAGGAAGGCAAGAAGTCCAAGGAGGCCCTGGTCAAGGACCTCAAAGCCCTCGGGCGAAAGGCCCTCAAGCAGTTCACCAAGGACTATGCCGCGACCCCCGCCGTGGCCATGCTGACCGGCTCCGGCAAGCAGGCACTTTACGGCACACTGACGGCCAACGCCGTCCGCAATTTCTGGGCCCACGCCGTGATCTTCTGCGGCCACTTCCCCGAAGGCACGGACACCTTCACCGAAGAAATGGTGGAAGGCGAAACCCGCGGCGACTGGTACGTCCGCCAGATGATCGGCTCCGCCAACATCTCCGGGTCCAAATTCATGCATCTGATGACCGGCAACCTCTCACACCAGATCGAACACCACCTTTTCCCGGACCTGCCCTCCAACCGGTACGCAGAAATCGCGCCGAAGGTCCGCGAAATCTGCCAGCGCTACGGACTGATCTACACCACCGGCCCCATTTGGAAGCAGGTCGGCTCCACCTGGGCCAAGATCTGCAAGCTCGCACTGCCGCCCAAAACGAATTGACAGTACTGACATCCTGGCCTTCTTGTCATCGTCTCTTCTGTGTCTGTTCGATGCTCCAGGAGCCAGTGGTGGGGTTTCGAGCTTCATGGGTTTTGCCGCTACGGCAAGGCTCGGGAGTTCGCACAGTAACTTCGACTCCCGCTCATGTATAAACACCGTGCTGATTACGCGGCCGGAATTGGGTGGCGACTTTGACCCGTCCAGGGCTGGGGTCAATTCAGGTTATGCACGGCTGGAAGTGGGAGCATTGGGGTAGCTCCTTTGCAGCATTAGCGGTGGATAACTATGAGAATTGTCCGCGGCGGTGGGTGGCGGCAGCATACTTCTTCACGGTAGAGCGGAGAATCAGTTCCCACTGCTTCTGCAGTCCAGGCATGGGGATGTTTGTCAGGTCGGGGTGTGCCTAACCCGGTTACTGCATTTAAGCCCGGAGCCACTGGGCGTAGGGATGCGTGGCTTGTTCAGGGGAGGGTGCTGAATTTTTCGGCGTCGGTTTTGCTGCCTTGGACGATGATTTGGTCATCGTCGTAGAGGACGGTTTGGGCTGTGGTGTGCCCCCATGTTCCCCCTAGGCGTTTGAAGGCGACGATGGTGATGCCGTATTTGTCCCGTAGCCCGAGGATGCCCAGGGGTCGGTCCTGCGCTTCGGCCGGGGGAGTGGTGCGGACCATGACGAAGTCGTCTTCGAACTCGACGTAGTCAAGGATTCCGCCGCGGACCAGGTGCGCGACGCGTTTGCCCATGTCGTGTTCGGGGCGGATGACGTGGTTGACGCCGAGCTGGTCGAGGATTTCGGCGTGGGGTTCGGAGATGGCTTTGGCCCAGATCTGGGGTCCCTGAAATTTCAGGAGCCGGGAGGTGGTGAGGATGCTGGCCTCGATGTCCGTCCCGATGCCGACGACGGCGCGGTCGAACTCGTGGACGGAGAGTTGCCGGAGGACTTCTTCCTGGGTGGAGTCGGCCCTAACGACGTGGGTGAGGCGGCCGTTGAAGGACTGAACGATGCTTTCGTCCGTGTCGATGCCGAGAACTTCAGTGCCTTGGGCTTCGAGTTCAAGGGCCAGTGAGCCTCCGAAGCGTCCTAGCCCGATGACGGCGACTGAGTCTGCCTTGGCGAGCCGTTCGGGGGCGCGGGAGAAGAGTTTCTTAGCCAATGAGGGGCCTTTCCTTGGGGTATTCGAAGAGCACCGGGCGGGTGCGGACTGCGAGGGCCACGCCGAGGGTGACCGGGCCGAGCCGGCCGATGAACATCAGCAGGATCAGCACGACCTGCCCGGCAGGGGGCATGCCAGCGGTAATGCCGGTCGATAGGCCGACGGTCGCGAACGCTGAGATGACTTCGAACAGGATCCGTTCCTGCCCGAAGTCGGTGATGAGCATCAGGAACATGGTGGAACCGACGATGAGGGCGAGGGCCAGTAGGACGACGGTGATGGCTTGGCGGTGGACGGCCCGGGAGAGGCGTTTGCCGAAGATGTTGACTGCGGTGTCTCCGCGCAGTTCGGTGGTGAGGATGAAGAGCAGGACGGCGAACGTGGTGATTTTCAGGCCGCCGGCGGTGCCGGCGGGCCCGCCGCCGATGAGCATGAGGATGTCCATCCCGAGCCAGGAGACGGGGTGCATCTGGCCGATGTCGATACTGTTGAACCCTGCCGTGCGGGTGATGACGGACTGGAAAAACCCGGCCAGAACACGGTCGGCAGGGTGGAGGGCTCCCAGGGTTGCGGGGTTGGCCCATTCAACGGCTGTCAGGAACACCGTTCCGCTGGTCAAGAGGACTGCGGTGCCGGTCAGGACCAGTTTGGTGTTCATGCTCCAGTGCACCGGCGTCCGGTACCGGCGGCGCAGCTCGAACAGCACGGGGAAACCAAGGCCGCCAATGATCACCGCAAAGGCGATGGGCAGGCAGATCCAGGGGTCGCCGGCGAACCCTATGAGGTTGTCCGAATACAGGGCGAAACCGGCGTTGTTGAACGAGGACACCGAGTGGAAAAACCCGTGCCACAGGGCCTGTCCGAAGGGGTAGCCGTAGCCGGCCATAAAGCGGGCGGTGAGGATCGCGGTGAGAAGGAGTTCCACGATGGCGGTGATCGTCAAGACGCCGAGCAGGACCTTCGTGATGTCGCCGAAACCGGTGGCTTTGGTTTCGGTCGCTGTCGTCATTCGTGATCTCAGCCCCAGCCTCCGGGCCATGAGGACACCCAGGAGGGTGCCGAAGGACATCACACCGAAACCACCGACCTGGATCAGCGCCAGGATTACGACGTGTCCAAACCCGGTCCAGAACACCGGGGTATCCACCGTGATTAGCCCCGTCACGCACACCGAGGATGTCGCAGTAAACAGGGCTTCCAAAAAGCTCGCGCTGCCCGGGCTCTGTTTTGCTGCCGGCAGCATCAACAAACCGGTTCCTAGCGCCACGGCGGCGGCGAAGCCCAGCACGATGACCTGGGCGGGGTGCTTAGGCGAGAGCGCCTGAACTGCATCATTAGCCACCGACGACGAGGCCCGGAACGTCGCCAATACGAGCCCGGTCAGAGCAGAAATTCTTCGCTTTACAGCGGGCACGAAACGCATAGCGGTCACGCTACCACCGGGGAATGGAGCCACTTTGCACATACGGCACAGGTTGGCAGCTCTTGGTTTCGCAGTGGACTTGGGTTGAGGTCCCTTATTCTGGAGCCCGACAAGGCCCTCTGTGTCAGGTTGGGGGTGTGCCCAGTTCCTACGCAGCGAAACGGGTGCAAGGTGGCAGCAGTGTCAATAGCGACTGCGCCGCTGGCGGAGCACGTTGATACTGCAAGCGGGACCACCCGGACTTTAGCTGACTTCCGCTCTGCTAAAGACAGGCCAAGCTCCGCGTCTGCTTCACGCGCTGTCGAAACTTACCCTGCGTGTTTCTCGATGGCCCCTGGTCCTGGCTGTTAGAGCTGCTGGCGGGTTAGTGCCAGGATGCTTGCGGCTGTGGCGGCGGCGCCGCCGTGTTGGACGATGTGGGGTTTGCCCGGTACTTCAAGGAAGTGCCCATCCGGGGCGGTAGCGGCCAGTTTTTGGCACCAGAGCCGGGGTGCCACGGGATCCCGGGATCCGCGGATGACCAGAGTGGGTTGGTTTGCCAGGGCCAGTCGGGCGTTGAGGTCGTAGGTCATCATGACGGGGAGTTCGGTGAGGTACCAGCGCAGGCCGGACCGGGCATACTCGCGGAAGACGATGGCATTGCCAGCGGGGCTTTCGAGCAGTGAGTCAAGACCCAGGGACAGGCTCTGCTGAAGAACTGTTCGGCGGGTTGGGTCGACTACAGGTCCCAGGAGCACGAGGTGGGAGACCAAATCGGGGCGTTGAACGGCGAGCTCGGTCGCGAACTGTGTGCCCATCGAGTGCCCTATCAGCACCACGCGGGAGGCGCCCATTTTTTCAAGTGTCGCCGCGGTGTGGGCTGCGTAGTCGGCGATGGAGAGCTGCCGGGCCGGGGTGGGTGTTCCGCCGAAGCCGGGCAGGTCGATGGCGTGGGTTTTCCCGTGCCGGGACAGAAGGGCCTGGAGCCGGCGGTAGTAGCGGTGGGACATGCCGATGCCGTGCAGCAGCACAAAGACCGGACCCGGTGAATCCGGCGGGCCGGCCAGGGTGTGCACGTGGGAGGTCAAGGAGTTGGTGGTGACGATCCTGGGCGTGAGGCGCGGGCCCCTCCCGGGACCCAGCAGACGGTAAGGCACTGGTTGCAGACGGTAAGGCGTTGATTCAGTGTCGGGTTGTTGGTCGGTTGCGGCGTGCACCGGGTGTCCTATTCCTAAAGGGGTGGTTCGATTTGTTCGTTAGCCCAAGGTGGCGAGGGCAGCCGGGGCGGATTCGATGGTGACCCGTGTGTGCGCTTCCACGGATTTCACTTCTCCATCGATCTGGTATGGGATGGGTTTGAGGGTGGTGAAGGCGTAGTTGCTGACGCTGGGCTGG